>CAZLLV010000074.1:0-5498 GCA_964560325.1 uncultured Thermoanaerobaculia bacterium
CCGCCACCACGGCCGAGGGACTGCCCATCTTCTTCATCTCGCAGCTCGATCTCGAGGGCCGTCCCTGGAGCGTCTCGATCACGCGCTCCGACCTGAGCGCCATGTTCACGCCCCAGTGGGAGGTGCCGCTGCCGACTCCCGAGGCGGTCCTGCTGCGCCCGGGGGAGCGGCTCGCCGAGCCGCGGTCCGGGCTCTACAACGGCAACGTGGCGCGCCTCTACCCCATCGTCGGCGAGAGCGGAGTCGACGGCGGGGATCCATCGGTCGCGCAGCACGTCGCCGAGAGCGAGATGGAGAACGCCCCGGCGACCGTGGTCGGCCGGGTCGCCGGTACCATCGAGCAGTCGCGCGCGACCGGCCTGGGCGACCTGATCTCCGAGTCGATCGGGCGCGGGGCCGCGCTCGTCCTCGTCACCCTCGGCGTCGTCGTCCTCGCCTTCGTCCTCGCATTGCGCCGGCGGATCGACTTCGCGAACGGCCTCGTGCTGGCGGCCGTCGCCACCCTCGCCTCGCTCGGCGCAGCGATCGGCCCCGGCCTCGGGCACGCCTTCGAGTGGGTGGGCGGTCTCTTCGCGGTCGGCTTCGACGCCCTCTTCCTCTTCTTCCTGTGGGCGACCGCCGAGTCGCTGCTCCGGGACGCGGGCGGCGAGCCGGTCAACGCGCTCGACCTGCTGCGCCGCGGCCGGATCGACCGGAGGGTGGGCCGCGGCACGATCTTCGGTCTCGGCGCGGGCGCGGCGATCGCGGCGCTCCCGCTCCTCGCCCACACCCTGCCCGAGCTCGGCGGGGCGTTCGCGAGCGGCTTCCTACCGGAGAGGGCGAGTGTCCTCCTCCCCTTGTTCGAGGCCGGCCGCACGCCGTTCGACCTCGGCATCCGCCTGGCCGGCGAGACGCTCCTGGTCCTCGCCCTCGCCCACCGGCTGCTGCCGCGCCCCTGGGTGCTCCCGGTCACGGTCGTCGCCGCCGCGCTCTTGCGCCTCGTCGGCACGCGCGACCTCGCCGCGTGGTGGGCCGACTACCTGGTCGGCCTCGCCGTCGTCGGCCTGGTCGTCCTCGTCTACCGGCAGGCGGGCGCGCTCGCTGCCCTCGTGGCCGCCGTCTCCGGCTACCTGTTCCCGGCCGCGGTCTTCAGCGCCCACTACCCGTCCTGGCTCACCGGTCCGCTGGCCGCGGCCGCCGCCGCCCTGGTGACCCTCGGAGTCGTCGGGTTCGCCGGCCTCGCGCGGGGCGAGGACGACGCGCGGCCGGTCGAGGGGGCCGGCTTCCTCGCCCGCCTCGACCAGGAGCGGCGGATGCGCTACGAGATGGACCTGCTCGCTCGCATGCAGCTCGGCCTCCTGCCGCAGGAGGTGCCGAAGCCGGAGGGCTGGCAGCTCGCGGCGCGCTCGATGGTGGCCCACGAGGTGGGCGGCGACTTCTACGACTTCCTGGAGGACGGTTCCGGCCGCCTCTGGATCGCCGCCGGCGACGTCGCCGGCCACGGCTCGTTCTGCTCGATCAGCCACGCGATGACGAAGGCCGCTCTGGCGAGCCTGGTGGCGCCGGAGCGCACGCCGGCCGAGGTACTGACGGAGGCCGACCGGGTGCTCCGGACCCTCGACGCTCGCCGGATCTTCACCTCGCTCGCCCTGCTGCGGATCGACCCGGCGACCGGTGCCGGCCTCTTCGCCAACGCCGGCTACCCTTTCCCACTCGTGCGGCGGCCGGTGGCCGGGAGCGGCGAGCCCGCCGGAGCGGCGCCGGTGCGCGAGATCGAGCTCCCGGGGCTGCCGCTCGGACAGGGGCCGGCTCGCACCTACCAGGACGTACCGCTCGACCTCGCGCCCGGGGAGGCCCTGGTGCTCGCCTCCGACGGGCTGTTCGAGGCCCCGGCCGCGGACGGCGAGCCGTACGGCTTCGAGCGTTACCGCGCCCACCTGGGCGAGCTCGATCCCTCCTCCGCGGACCGTATCCTCCACACCCTCCTCGCCCGCTGGCGCGAGACGGTGGGCGAGCGGCCGATGGAGGACGACACGACGGTCGTGGTCGTACGGCGGTGCGACTGAAGAATCGCTAGGGACGGATTGCTAGTGGACCACTAGTTCAAGAGCTCGAGCTGCACGCGCCCGTGACCGCGGCGGAGCAGCCCGATCTCCTGCGCGGCGCTGCGGGAGAGATCGATCACCCGACCAGCGGCGAACGGACCGCGGTCGTTGATGCGGACGACGACCGAGCGGCCGTTCGCGAGGCTGGTCACCCGCACCTTCGAGCCGAACGGCAGGCTTCGGTGCGCGGCCGTCGGCGCCGCGCCGCGGTACGGCTCGCCGCTCGCCGTCGATCGGCCTTCGAGGGCGTCGTGGTAGTAGCTCGCGGAACCCTCGCCAAGCGGCTCGCCGGCGGCCTCGTCGGCCGGAGCCGGCGGCACCCGGCCCGCGGGGACGTCGACCAGGTCCTCGCCGCTCGGCGCGCCCGGGTCGACCTCCTCCACGCCGGCGACGCCGCGCCCGAGGGGGACGGCGTCCTGACCATCATCGGCGACCAGGGAGACCCCGGCGAACGTCAGAGCCAAGGCGGCGAGCACGCCCAGCAGGGCCGACCGGCGCCGGTAGCGGCGCACGTCGTGCCGGAGCCGGACGATTCGCCGGGCGGCCCCCGCGCGGAGGCGTTCCCGCCGGCCCGGGCGGGGTTCGTCGTTCGGTCGATGGGTCGTCGTGGCTCTCTCGGTCATGGCTCGTTGCCTGCCTTCCGGAAAGTCGTCGGGGAGTCTAACCGACGAGTCTACGCTCGCCGGTGCGAAAAGGTGGATATCGGCGTAAATCTATGCAAACACGAAGCCAATCGGCCCGCGCCACGCGCGGCCACGGTGGGTGGGCGCCCTTCGGCCACGATACGATCGCGGCGGCATGCGCCCCCTCCAGCCCGCCCCCGTCCTCCTCTCGCTCGCCGTTCTTCACGCCTTCGCGTGGGCGGTGCCCGCCCAGGAGCCGCCGTCCTACCAGGGCACCGCCGAGGTCGTGGCGGTCGACGCGGTGGTCGATCTCGGTCCGGGCGCCGCCGGCCGGCTCCCCGGGGGTCGGAGAGCGCGCGCCCCGGAGACGCTCGAGGCCACGATCGACGGCGCCCCCGCGCCGGTGGTGGCGGTCGACGGGAGTGGCGACCGGCTGGAGAGGTTGGTCCTCTACTTCGATCTCGCCCTGTCGGACGACCACCAGGTCGCCTGGGCCGCTCAGCGGCTCGGCGACCGGGCGCGGGAGCTGGTTCGCCGGGGCCCGGTCGAGGTCGTGGCGGCGGCGCCGGTGCCGGTCACGACGCTGGCGCCCACCCGCGACGTCGCGGCTCTCGAGGAGGCGCTCGGCCGGCTGGAGTTCCTGAGCGAGCCCTCGGACGAGCTGATCGAGCTCCGCCTCCGGTCGGGATCCGCCGGTGCCCCGGAGCCGTCGCCGCGCGAGCGAGCGCTGGTCCGGGAGCGCCTCGACGCGCTCCTCCTCGCCCTGGTCGACCGCTCGCGCCCGCCGGACGGATTGGAAGAGGCCGCGCCCCGGCGGGCGGTGCTCCTCGCCACCGGCGGCTTCGACCTCGCCGGCTTCGAGCCGGACGTGGAGGAGACCGGCCACGCCCTCGCCGCCTACGGGTGGCGGGTGGTGCCGGTCCTCGCGCCCGAGCGGCGGGGGCTGCGTCCCGGCAAGCGGATCGGTAAGTGGCGGATCGCCGGGCTGGGCGCGACGCGCGAAGAGGACCGCGACCCGGAGCGCGCGGAGGCGTACCTGGAGCTGGCGAAGGCGCTCCGCGGCCAGGGGCAGACCGAGCGGGCGGCGGAGGCGGCCGAGGACGCGGCGTTCCACTTCTACGGCGATCCCCGCACCGCGGAGCGGGAGGCGGAGGCGCTGGCTCTCGCCGCCGAGCTCCACGGCGAGCTCGGCGATCCGCAGCGGGCGCGCCGGGCGCTGCGGAAGGCTCTGCGCATCGACCCCGGCAGGCTCGCGGAGCACCCGGTGACCGCGGCGGTTCCGGCCGCCGAGGAGGCGCTCTCGGCGCTGGCCGACGGGGCGCGGGTGGTCCGGGACGAGGTCGCGCTCCGGCAGGCCCTCGATGCGCTCGGCGACCGGGCGGTGGTGACGGTCCAGGCGCCCGTGGACGCCGCGGCCGACGGAATCGGGCGGCTCGTGCTCCGGACGACGGGCGCCGGCCGGGAGGTCGCCGCCGGCTGGGTGCGGCTCGGAACGCCGGCGGTGGTGAGCGCGGCCCGCGCCCGCACCGGCTCGGCCGGCGATCCGCCAAGCGACTGAAGGCTCCGTCGACCGAGTCAGGGAGCCGATCGGATGGCGTCGACCACGGCGAGCGCCGTCTCGAGCGCCCGCCGCCCTTCGAGCCCCGAGACGAAGAGAGCCTCTTCGCCCCGGCAGGCGGCGAGGAACGCCCGGTTCTCGCGCACCAGCGGCTCCGCCTTCTCCACCGCGAGATCGATCCGCTCGATCCGCCGCTCCTCGCCCGCCTCCTCGAGCCGGGCCCCCTTGACCTCCTGCTCCTGGTAGTCGAGCGAGAAGTAGCGGGAGCGGCCGAAGACGCGAAGCTTGCGCACCCTCTCGGACGAGACCCGCGAGGCGGTCAGGTTCGCGGCGCAGCCGCTCTCGAGCTCGATCCGCACGTTCGCGATGTCGATCCGCGGGGAGAGCACGTCGATGCCGGTCGCCCGCACCTCGGCGACCGGCGACGGATCGAGCGCGTGCAGGATCTGGAGGTCGTGGATCATCAGGTCGAGGACCACGTCGACGTCGAGGCTCCGGGGCGTGAAGACGGCGAGGCGCTGCACCTCGACGAAGCGGACGCCGCCTCCTGCGGAGCGCACTTCCGCCAGGAGCGCCGCCACCGCCGGGTTGAAGAACTCGACGTGGCCGACCGCGAGCACCTTCCCCGCCTTTTCGGCGCCCTCGATCAGCCGATCCGCCTCTTCGATCGACGACGCGATCGGCTTCTCGACCAGCAGGTGGATGCCGCGCGCGAGCAGCTCCACGCCGAGCTCGGCGTGGAGCGTGGTCGGCACCGCGACCACCGCCGCCTCGATCCCGGAGGCGAGCTCCTCGGCGCTCTCGAAGACCTTCGCCCCGTGGGGCTCGGCGACCGCCCGGGCGACGTCCCGGCGGGGGTCGTAGACCCCGACCAGCTCGGCCTCCGGGAGCTGGGACAGGATGCGCGTGTGGTGGCGCCCGAGGGCGCCGGTGCCGAACACGCCGACGCGGAGAGGGGCCGCCACCGCTACTCCACCCGCTCGCCCGGCTCGCCCGCCTCGTCACCGGCGGCCGCGCCCCGCTCGCCGCGCTTGCCCGGCCCGGCCTTGACCACGCCCCGCTTCGACGACGCGACGTACTCGACGAGGTAGTCGATCTCCTCGTGGCCGGCGAGCTCGGCACGGATCCGCTCGAGCGCCTGCGAGGTGTTGAGGCCCGAGGAGAGCAGGATCTTCATCGCGTCGCCGATCCGCTTCCTCACCTCGGGCGGCATGCCCTTGCGCCGCAGGCCGA
>CAZLLV010000075.1:0-21421 GCA_964560325.1 uncultured Thermoanaerobaculia bacterium
CCCTCCTCCCGCGCGAGGAGACCTGGATCGCGTGCGAGCGGCCGGAGGAGGTGGCCGACGCGATCCGCCGGCTAGCGGTGCGCGGGGCGCCGGCGATCGGTGTCGCGGCCGCCTACGGGCTCGCGCTCGGGATGCGCGACGCCGGGGGCCTTTCGGTGGCGGCGGCGCGAAACCGGTTCGACGAGGTCGCCGCCCTTCTCGGCTCGACCCGCCCGACCGCGGTCAACCTCTCGTGGGCGATCGAGCGGGGCCGGCGGGTCGCGGAGGAGCGCCTGGCGGCGGGCGACGCGGCCGGTCTGCCGGCGGCGCTCCTCGCCTGGGCGCAGGACCTCCATACCCGCGACGTCGAGACCAACCGGCGGATCGGCGAGCACGGCGCCGAGCTCTTCGCCTCCGGTGACCGGGTGCTCACCCACTGCAACGCCGGCGCCCTCGCCACCGCCGGCTACGGCACCGCGATCGGCGTGATCGAGTCCGCCTGGCGGAGCGGCCGGCTGGGCCAGGTCTGGGTCGACGAGACCCGGCCGCTCCTCCAGGGCGCCCGGCTGACCGCGTGGGAGCTGCGGCGCCTCGGCATCCCGCACCGGCTGGTGACCGACTCGTCGGTCGGCTCGCTGATGAGCCGCGGCCTGGTCGACCGGATCGTGGTGGGCGCCGACCGGATCGCCGCCAACGGCGACACGGCGAACAAGGTCGGCACCTACGTGGTGGCGGTGCTGGCGCACCGGCACGGTGTGCCGTTCTACGTCGCGGCGCCGCTGTCGACGGTCGACCGGGCCACCGCGACCGGAGCGGACATCCCGATCGAGGAGCGCTCGGCCGTCGAGGTGACCGAGGTCTTCGGCACCCGCGTCGCGCCGGACGACACCGAGGCGGCGAACCCGGCCTTCGACGTGACGCCGGCCGAGCTCGTGACCGCGATCGTCACCGAGGTCGGCGTGATCCGGCCGCCCTACCGCGAGAGCTTGGCCGCCGCGTTCGAGCGCGCATAAGAAAAGGCCGGCCCCCGTGGGAGCCGGCCTGGAAACGGAGCGGCGGTGGGCCGCTCGTGATCGGAGTCGAGATCAGAGCAAGATCGTGATCAAGAACAGGGTCGCGACCAGGTAGACGGCGGCGAAGAGCCCTCCGAGCGCCATGCCGATGCGGCTCTGAAGCGCCCCGCCGGCCTCGGGATGCCGATGGGCGTACCGGAGCCCGTGGGCGCCCTGCACGATCGCCGCGACTCCGAAGAGGAGCCCCACGAAGGGGAGCGGCGAAAGGATGCCGAAGAGATACGAGGCCGTCGCCGCGCCGTTCCTGGCCTCGCGGCCTGGCGCCCGCGTCTCGGGCGCGGCCCTCTTGGGCAGCGAACCGATCCAGTGCTGGACCTTCTCGAGTGGGGCGGTGACGGCGCTCATGGGATCAATCCTCCGGTTCGAATCGTTCAAGGCTTCAAATCGGCCTCGGATCTTTCGGGCACCCCAAGACAGAGCAGGATGCGTGCCAGGGCACCGGAGGCGGTCGAGCCTCCGGGAAGCCCCTGGGCAACGCCGCTGGGAACGCCGAGCACGGGGGACGCACCTCTCCCACGAGATGGAAGAGTTTTCGAGCGACTTGTAAGCGGGAAAGTGGAGTTGGTGGAGGCGGTGGGAATCGAACCCACGTCCGAGAAACACAGCCCGGTGGCGTCTACGTGCGTAGCCCTCTGCTATTGATTTCGCCGCCGCGCCTCGGGAGAGGACCGCCGCGCGCGATCGGCTAGACCCGTGAAAAATCCGGATCCGTCACGGGCCCTACCCGGATCCTTCGATCTACTTTAGCGGCGCTCCGACCCGTGCCGTAGATCAGGGCTCATGGCCGGAACGTCACGGCTTGATTAAGCCGCGAGTGCGTAGTTGTCGTTGGCGACTATTGATTCCGATGTTACGAGTGGATCACTCGGCACGCAGCCGCCGGACTGTCTCGTTCCCCGTCGAATCCAGTGCGCCCCCAGGTAAAGCCTCTGGGGCCAACGACCGATTGCGAGGTCTGTCAAAGAAAGGTCTGTCTCGCGTACGTCCCCTAGAACCGGGGGCGAGCGCCCATCATTCCATACTTCCGCGCCCACCGGGGGGCGGCCCGGCTCCGTCGCCGGCGGTCTCCGGCTCGTCGAGCAGACCGCCCGCGTGCGCGGCCACCAGCGCCAGGAACTCCTCCGGCCCGCGGTTCTGGAGGCGCGTGATGATCAGGAACCACGCCGAGAGGCCGAGGATGGCGCCGATCGGCGCGACCGGCAAGAGCCCCGGGAAGAAGGGCCAGAGCACGGTGAGGAGGGCTCCGGCGACGGCGATCACGAGCACCACCACGGCGGGGGTCCAGAGGTGGTACTCGGCGCGCTCGGGGCGGAGCGCGACCTCGCTCCGCGGCTCGCCCGGCCGCTCGTCGTCGAGCGGCGCGGCCGCCGCCCGGGCGACGTCGATCCTCGCGCTCATCCGGCCGTGGCGCAGGCCGGCCGAGACCGGCAGCTCGAGCCGTCCGCCCGAGACACCCGCCTCCCAGCCGGCGCCCCAGTCCTCGGCGGCGTGCTCGACGGCGGCGAGCGCCGTCGCCGGCTCGCCCCGCACCAGCTCCCGCCGCTCGCTCCCCGGCTCCGCGTCGCTGACCCCTCTCGCCATGGTGGCGGGATCATAGCGTCCGGTACCATGCGGCGTCGTGTTGCGCATCGGTTCTCTCCCCGTCGACCCACCCCTCTTCCTCGCTCCGATGGCCGGGGTGACGGACCGCGACTTCCGCGGCATCGTGCGCCGGATCGGCGGCGTCGGGGTGGTGGCGATGGAGTTCGTTTCGTCGCGCAACCTCGTCCACGGGCAACCGACGCAGCGCCGCCAGGCCCTCGAGACGATGCGCTTCGATCCGGAGGAGCGGCCGCTCGCGGTCCAGATCTACGGCTCCGACGTGGCGACCATGGGAGAGGCCGCGCGCGAGGTCGAGGGGCTCGGCGCAGACCTCTGCGACGTCAACATGGGCTGCCCGGCGAACCAGGTGCTCAAGGGGTGCGCCGGCGCCGCGCTGATGGGCGACCCGCCGCTCGCCCGGCGGATCGTGCGCGAGGTGCGGCGGGTGGTCTCCGGCCCGTTGACGGTGAAGTTCCGGCTCGGCCTCGACGAGGAGAGCCTGTCGTACCTCGAGCTCGGCCGGATCTGCCAGGGCGAGGGGGCGGACGCGGGGGCGAGGCACGGGCGCACCGCGAGCCAGCGTTCCACCGGCCGCGCCGACTGGAGCCACGTGGCGCGCCTGAAGGAGGCGCTCGACATCCCGGTCCTCGGCAACGGCGACGTGCGCTCGCCCGACGACGCCCTGCGCATGCTGCGCGAGACCGGCTGCGACGGCGTGATGATCGGCCGGGGCGCGACCCGCAACCCCTGGCTCTTCCGGCAGATCGCCGACCGGCTGGCCGGCCGCGCGGCCGGCGACGGACCGTCTCTCGCCGACCGCCGGGAGCTGGTGCTCGGTCACTTCCGGTCGGTCGCCGAGCGCGACTCCGCACGCGACGCGCTCCACAAGCTGCGGAAGTTCACCGGCTGGTACAGCCACGGGCTGCCGAGCGGGCGCGACCTGCGGCGGCGGATCAACGACCTGCCCGACGTGCCGAGCTTTCTGGCGGCGGTGGAGGAGTTCTTCGATGGCGTCGAGCCGATCGCGCCCTACCGAGACCGGGTGAGGGAGGCGATCAGCTTCGAGAGGAGCGCGCCCACCGCCGCCCACTGAAGGCCGCCCAGAGCCAAGCTGAGGGCGAGGAGCCAGCCGTCGCGGGCGCCCAGGTAGAGTAGCGAGACCGGCAGATCCATCCAGACCAGCCAGCCGCCGCGCAGACCGAGCCCCCAGCTCTTCCAGATCCAGAGGACGGCCAGCGTGTGGAAGACCCACGCGATGGCGGCGGTCCAGCGGACGGCGCGGCGCCCGCGGCGGGGGGACGGCTCCGCCGCGCGCCGCTCGGAACGAGCGGACTGAGGGGTGGACACGGATCCATCCTACCGCGGCGAGTATCATCGCGCCGTGGCCTGGTACCGGGACTGGTTCGGCGAAGACTACCTGGAGCTCTACGCCCACCGCGACCGGGACGAGGCGGAGCGGCAGGCGGACTTCGTGGAAGAGCAGCTCGGCGAGCCCCCGTCCGAGGCCAGGCGCCGCGCGGTGCTCGACCTCGCCTGCGGCGCCGGCCGGCACACCGACGTGCTGCGCCGCCGCGGACACCGGGTGCTCGGGACCGACCTGTCGGTGACGCTCCTCGCCCGGCGGCCCGACCTGCCCCGGGTGGCGGGCGACATGCGCCGGCTGCCGTTCGCCGACGGCTCGTTCGACTGGGTTTTGAACTTCTTCACCTCGTTCGGCTACTTCGAGTCGGAGCGCGAGAACTTCCGGGTGCTCGAAGAGGTGGCGCGGGTGCTCGGTCCGAACGGCGGCCTCCTGATCGACCTGATGAACCCGGAGCCGGTGATCGAGAGTTTGGAGCCGACCGAGAGCTACGAGCGCGACGGCCGAGCGATCGAGATCGAGCGCTGGTACGACCCCGAGGCGCGGCGGATCAACAAGCGGATCCGGATCACCGCCCGCGACCAGCCGGCGCGCACGTTCCTCGAGAGCGTACGAGCCTACCGGGCCGACGAGGTCGTGATCGGCCTCCAGTGGGCGGGCTTCCGGGTACGCGGCGTGTTCGGGAGCTTCGCGGGCGCGCCGTACGGCGCCGAGAGTGAACGACTGATCGTGGTGGCACGGAAGGAAGGTGGAGGGGAGATGAGCGCATGACGGTCGATCTCGTGGCGGAGGGGCTCCTGCCCCCGTTGCCGGTGGCGTTTCTCGAAGGGCGCGACCACGACCTGCTCTCGCCGCTCCGCTGGCTCCCGCCCGGCGAGCTGCCGGAGCCGCGCCGGCACGGAGTGGAGCGCGCGGAGCTCGCCGCGGCCCTCGGGCGCGCCAACCGCTCCTACGCTCACCCGGGCGCCGACCGGCTCGCCGAGAAGCTCGCCGACCCGCAGGCCGCCGTGGTCGCGACCGGTCAGCAGCCGGGCCTCCTCGGCGGGCCGCTCTATACCCTGACCAAGATGATCGCCGCCGTGCGCTGGGCGGAGGCGATCGAGCGCTCCGGCCGGCCGGCGGCCGCGGTCTTCTGGGTGGCGACGGAGGACCACGACTGGGCCGAGGTCTCGACCGCCACCTTCCTCGCGCCCGACGGCCCGCGCACCTTCGACCTCGGCCCCGACCCCGACCCGCTCCTGCCGGTCGGCATGCGCACCCTCGGACCGGGCGTGACGGAGGTCTTCGAGGGGCTCGCCGAGCTGCGGTCGTCGGACCGCTTCGACGACTGGCTGGATACCTTGCGACGGATCTGGCGGCCCGACGCCCGCTTCGGCGAGGCGTTCTCGCGCTGGGCGGTCGAGCTGCTGGGCGATCGGTGCCCGCTGCTGCTCGACTCGATGGACCCGGCGGTCAAGCGGGCCGAGGCGCCGCACCTCGCCCGGCTGGTCGAGGAGCGCGCGCGATGGGAGGAGGAGTCGGCCGCGGCCGACTCGGGGCTCGAGGAGCGGGGGCATCCGCTCCAGGTTCAGCCGCAGCGTGGCGCTTCGCCGCTCTTCGCCCTGCGGGACGGCGAGCGGCGGCGGATCGAGTGGCGGGGCGACGACGGGTACGCGCTCCGGGGGAGCGACGAGACGCGTCCGGTCGCGGCGTTGCTGGAAGCGATCGCGGACAACCCGGGCGTGGTCAGCCCGGGCGTGCTCGCCCGGCCGGCGATCCAGGACGCGATCCTCGGCACCGACGTGCTCCTCCTCGGACCGGGCGAAGTGTCCTACATCGCCCAGGCGGCGGCCAGCTATCGGGTGCTCGGAGCGGACCCGGAGGCCCCGGGCGGCGCCTTCCCGGACGGCGGGCCGTGGGTGGCGCTCCGTCCCCAGGTGCTGATCCTCGAGAGCCACCACCGGGAGAAGCTCGCGGAGGTGGGCGTTCCGCTCGCCGCGCTCCTCGGCTCGGACGAAGCGCTCGAGCGGCGGCTCGCGGGCGAGAACGGCGCCGGCTTCGTGGCGCGGGCGCGGGCGGAGGTCGAGGCGGCGCTCGACGGCCTGCGGCGCGACGCGGTCGAGCTCGACCCGAACCTCGAGCGGCCGGCCGAGAAGACGCGCGAGAACGCGCTGCGGGCGCTCGACGCTTTCGAGGGCAAGGCGACCGCCGCCGCCGCGCGCCGCGACGAGGTGCGCCACGGGCGGATCGAGAAGCTCCGCCAGGTGGTGCGGCCGGGCGGAAAGCTCCAGGAGCGCGCGATCTCGTCGTCCCACTTCCCGGGCAAGTACGGCGAGCGGCTGGTCGAGGCGATCTTCGAGCAGATGGAGCTCGACGGCCGGCACCTCCAGGTGGTCGAGCCGTGATTGGCACTGGCGAAATGCTGGATGTGCTCGCCATCGGCTCCCATCCGGACGACGTGGAGCTCGGCTGCGGCGGCACGCTGGCGCTTCTCGCCCGGGCCGGCCGGCGGGTCGGGATCGTCCACCTCACGCGTGGCGAGTCGGGCACCCGGGGGACCGAGGAGACGCGCCGGGCCGAGGCCGAGGCGGCGGCCGAGGTGCTGGGCGCCGCGAGCCTCGACTTCCTCGACTGCGGCGACGGCCGCCTGCGCCACGGCGAGGCGGAGGAGGATGCGCTGATCGAGCTCCTGCGCCGCCATCGGCCCGACCTGGTCCTCGGCCCCACGCCGTCCGACCGCCACCCCGACCACGGCCGCGCCCACCGGCTGGTCGCCGACGCCTGCTTCTACGCCGGGCTCACGGGCCGGAAGCTCGAAAGCGAAGCGAAGAGCCTCCCGCCCCACCGCCCCGCCTCGATGCTCGCCTACATGCAGCACGATCCGTTCGACGTCTCGCTGGTGGTCGACGTGACGCCGGTCTGGGAGGTCAAGCAGCGCGCCCTCGACTGCTACGAGAGCCAGCTCCATTCCGGCCGCTCGGGGGAGCGCGCCGGAGAGTCGAGACCCGACGACGCACCGAAGACGAAGGTCGCGAGCCCCGAGTTTCGCCGCACGGTCGAGGGACGGGCGTACCATTTCGGCCTGATGATCGGCGCGGCCTACGGCGAGCCGTTCTGGAGCCGCCTGCCGATCGCGGTGGGTAACGCCGACACGCTCATGAGTCTGCTGCCCGGAGGTGTTCGATGAGGATCGGCATCACCTGCTACCCCACGTACGGCGGCTCGGGGATCGTCGCCACCGAGCTCGCGATGGCGCTCGCGAGCCGGGGCGACGAGGTCCACGTGATCAGCTACGCCCTGCCGTCGCGCCTGTCCCTCGCCTCGCCGCGGGTCTTCTTCCACGAGGTGCTGGTCCCCCACTACCCGCTCTTCGAGTACCCGCCCTACTCGCTCGCGCTCGCCACCAAGACGGTCGAGGTGGCGCGCCACCAAGATCTCGACGTCGTGCACGTCCACGACGCGGTGCCGAACGCGGTCTCCGCGGTGCTCGCCCGCCAGATTCTGGCGCCCCGGCCGCTGCCGGTCGTCACCACCCTCCACGGCACCGACATCACCCTGATCGGCAACGACCCGAGCTACGTCGAGACGACCCGCTTCGGGATCCGCGAGAGCGACGCGGTGACGGCGGTCTCGGCGTCGCTGCGCGACACGACCTACGAGAAGCTCGGCGTCTGCAAGCCGATCGACGTGGTGCCGAACTTCATCGACCCGGCCCGCTTCGCGGAGGCCGCCAAGGGTCCGGGCGCCCGCCGCTGGGCGCGCCCGAACGAGCGATTGCTCGTCCACATCTCGAACTTCCGGCCGGTCAAGCGGGTGCTCGACGTGGTCGAGACCTTCCGCCGCGTGCTCGAGAAGGTGCCGGCCCGCCTGCTCCTGGTCGGCGACGGCCCGGACCGGGTGAAAGCGGAGCTGCGCTGCCGCGAGCTCGGGATCTGCCACGCCATCACCTTCCTCGGCAGCCTGCCGCTGATCGAGGAGGTGCTGGTCGGTGCCGACCTCTTCCTCTTGCCGTCGGAGAGCGAGTCGTTCGGTCTCGCGGCGCTCGAGGCGATGGCTTGCCACGTGCCGGTGATCGCGACGCGGGTCGGCGGCCTGCCGGAGGTGGTGATCGACGGCACGACCGGGTACCTCTTCGAGATCGGCGACGTCGAGGGGATGGCCGAGGCGGCGGTACGGATCTTGACCGACGAAGAGCTGCGCAAGCGGCTCGCGCGCGCCTCCCGCAAGCGGGTGGTCGAAGAGTTCGACCAGGACCGGGTGGTGGGGCGCTACCGGGAGATCTACGAACGCGTGGTCGCCGCCGCCCGCGTCCCGAACGCGGCGGGGGCACCCGCCGGAACGGCCGCCGAGTAGGCGGCCCGACGAAACGCCTTGTGAGTGAGGCCGCGACGCGCTAGACTGGCGAGAGCTGCTGAAAGCTATCTGCTGAAAGCAAAGACACTTCCTCACTCAAAGATCTCCACTCAGGAGAAGGGGCTGCACGATGGCCGACGAAAAGACTCCCCCCACCCCCCCGCCCGGCGGGCCGGCGCCCCCGGAGCCGATCCAGCCGGCCGATCCGTTCGAGCCCGGCCCGTCCGCTTCGCCGCCACCGCCCGGCGCCGACGCGCCTCCGCCCCCGCCCCCCGGCGGCGCGGGTGGCACCGGAGCCGGCGGCTCGGGGGGCATCGGCGGGCCGACGCCCCCACCTCCGCCGCACGGCACCCCGCCGCCGGCCGGCGGGGGTGACAACCGGCAGCTCATGATCGTGCTGTCGTACCTCGGAATCCTGGCGCTCGTCCCCTACCTGGCCGAGCAGCGGGACCCGGAGGTGCGCTGGCACGCGCGCAACGGCCTGGCGCTCTTCGGCGCCGACATCGCGATCACGCTCGTGCTCTGGATCGTCTCGGCGGTGATGACCGCCATCTTCGCGCCCCTGGGCTGCCTGTTCAGCATTCTCTGGCTCTTCATCGGGCTCGGACTGCTCGCCTACCACGTCTTCGTCATGATGAAGGCGCTCAAGGGCGAGCGCTACCGCATCCCGTACGTGACCGAGTACGGCGAGAAGATCCCGTAGCTCCGGTTCCTCTCCGAGAGTCGCCCCGGCTCCGCCGCCCTCCGGCGCGGGCCGGGGCGCGTTTCCCCTTGACGCTCCTCCGGCGCCTCCGCTCCCACCGGCGCCTCGCCGTCGCGGCGGCACTCGTCGCCCTGCTCCTCGCGCTCGACCTCGCACGCGCGCCCGAGCGCCAGCTCTCGGCCCGGGCGCTCCTCGCCTCGATCGACCTCTACCAGGCGACGCTCTCGCCGCTTCTCGCCCGGGGCGGCGGACGCTGCCGGTTCGAGCCGTCGTGCAGCCGATATGCCGAGGGCGCCATCCGGAAGGACGGCGCCCTCGTCGGCGCGGGCCGGGCCGCCTGGCGCATCCTGCGCTGCGGCCCGTGGAGCGAGGCGGGGACGGTAGATCCGCCTTGATCGCCCCCGCAACCCCTCGATCCCCTTCCCACCCTCGCGGGGGGAAGGGGACGCCCCCACCCGTCCCGAACTCGCACTCAGACGGTGCTAATCCACGGGGCCCATCAGCTTGCGGACCGCGGGGCTGAGGACCAGGGCCACCACACCGGCGCCGCCGATGAACATCGCGACCATCCAGAAGAGCTGCTGAGACGACAGGGTCTCCAGGCTCCCGGCCACCAGGCCGGCGAACAGGTTGCCGAGCGCCGCGGCGATGAACCAGACGCCCATCATCTGCCCGCCGCGCCCCGCCGGCGCCAGCTTGGTCATCGACGACAGACCGACCGGTGACAGGCAGAGCTCGCCGACGGTGTGCAGGAAGTAGGTCACCACCAGCCAGCTCATCCCGACCGGCGCCTCCGGGGTCGCGTTCGCGGCGCCCCAGGCGAGGACCAGGAAGCCGGCGGCGAGGCCGAGCAGGCCGAGCGAGAACTTGACCGGGATCGACGGGTTCGACTTGCGGCTGGCGAGCCAGGTCCAGAGCCAGCCGAAGATCGGCGCGAAGATGACGATGAACAGCGGGTTGACGTTCTGCAGCCAGGTGGTCGGCATCTCCCAGCCGAAGACCACCCGGTCGGTGAGGTCGCGGGCGAAGAGATTCATCGACGAGCCCGCCTGCTCGAAGCCCGACCAGAAGATCGCGGCGAGCAGGAAGAGCCAGAAGATGACCATCAGGCGCCGTCTCTCCATCGTCACCGCCTCGCGCCGCGACGCCATCGTGCCGAGGCAGACGACGATGAACAGGGCGAGGAGCGCCGCGGTCGCGTACTGTCCTCCGTTCTCGGTGCCGTAGCTCGGCACCAGGAAGAAGACGAGGGCGAGCCAGAGCACCAGCAGCCCCGCCGCCCACTTGGCGTCGAAGATCAGGTAGGTGAAGAAGAGGAGCGCCAGCACCAGGATTCCGTAGCCGAGCCAGGTGGCGAACGCCTCCAGGGAGATCGTGACGGCACCGCTGACGGCCAGGAAGACGCCGAGCGCCGCGACCGCCGCCACCACGCCGGAGATCAGGTAGAAGCGCTGGCTGCGCTTGCGCACAATGTCGGCCGTCTCGCCGGTGTCGAGCTTGCCGATGCGCGGGCCGAAGTGCCGGTCGCCGAGCCAGTACTGGATCAGGCCGAAGACCATGCCGAAGCCGGCGGCCGAGAAGCCCCAGTGCCAGTTGATCTTCTCGCCCAGGGTGCCGCAGACCAGCGGCCCGAGGATGGCGCCGATGTTGATGCCCATGTAGTAGATCGAGAAGCCGGCGTCGCGCCGGGCGCCGCCCTCGGGGTAGAGCGAGCCGACCAGGGTGCTGACGTTCGGCTTGAGCAGGCCGGTGCCGACGACGATCAGGGCGAGGCCGAGGTAGAAGGTCGGCACGTCGGGCAGCCCGACGAGCGGACCCGCCATCGTGAAGTGGCCGGCGGCGATGATGCAGCCGCCGACGAAGACGGAGCGCCGCTGCCCCCAGATCTTGTCCGCCACCCAGCCGCCGGGCAGCGCCATCAGGTAGACCATCGACGTGTAGAGGCCGTAGATGGCGCCCGCCTGGCCCTCGCCGAAGCCGAGGCCAGGGTTGGCGGCGGCGAGCGGCGCGGTCATGAAGAGCACCAGGAGCGCCCGCATGCCGTAGTAGCTGAGGCGCTCCCACATCTCGGTGAAGAAGAGGGTGGCGAGGCCGCGCGGGTGCCCGAAGAAGGCGGTCGGGTGCGGGACCGCCACGGCGTCGGGGTGTCCTGCGATTGCAGCGCTCTCGGGGCTCGCGAACTCCGATCCGGGATCTTCGGTCATCTCACTCTCCGTGGGTCGTGACGGGACGAGGGCGCCGCGGGTCGTGCGCCGGGCCTCGCGGCCCGCGGTCCGGGGCGGACCGCCTTCGTCCTCCGGGTCAAGGTGCATTTCGGCGCGGAATGTCGGCCGAGTCTATCGCGAAGCTCGCAGGAGGCGTGCCAGTGGCGCGAAACGTTCCGAGCCACCGCGTCATCCCCGGAAAAGGACCGTCCCCCGCCGGGCCGGCACGTCGTCGCACCGTGCTAAGGTCCGCGGCGGAAACACCGACATCTTCGAGGAGCGTCACGTGTCCCTCTCCTGGGCATTTCGAGCCACGGCGGCCGCCCTGTTCACGTTGACGGTGGTCGGCCTTTTCGCGCTCCAGGCGCGCGAAGCGGCGACGCGTGCCGACCGGCGGGTCGGGATCTCGATCGACCAGGGAGAGGCCGGGCTCGAGGTGATCGCCGTCGAGCCGGGCCTGCCGGCGGAGCGCGCGGGGATCGCCGTCGGGGACACCTTCGTCGCCCTCGAAGGACACCCGGTCGAGAAGTCCCTCGACTACGAGGTCGCGGCCCAGGAGCTGAGACGCGCCGAGGCCGCGACCTACGAGATGGTCCGGGACGGCGCGCCGGTCTCGTTCGAGGTGGTGCCGGGGACCGAGTTCCCGGTGCTCGACTTCACCCTCGGGACGCTCGCGCTCTTCGGCTACCTCGCCCTGGCGCTCCTCGCCCTCTTCCAGGGCGTGCGCGACGTGCGGGGCCGCGTGCTCTTCGTCTTCGCGGCGGCGGTGGCGCTCGAGCTCGCGCTGCCGTACGAGGCGATCGGCAACCCGACCCTGTCGACCCTCTCCCTCGCCCTCTTCTTCCTGCTCACCGGGCTCGAGATGAGCTCCGAGCTCCACCTCGCCTCGGTCATCCCCCGGCCCTACGGGTGGATCGAGCGGCGGCCGTGGCTGGTCTGGGCCTACTACGTCGTGGGCCTCGGGCTGGGCGCCCTGGCGGCGGCGACCTTCGTCACCGAGACCGTCGGCCGACCGGTCTTCCCCTGGTCCGCCCTCGAAGCGGAGTCCCTGCTCTTCGACTTCGTGGTGCCGCTCTGGGCGCTCGGCGTGCCCGCGATCCTCGTGCAGCAGATGCTCCGAGCCCACGAGCCGCGCGGCCGGCAGCAGGCGGGGCTGGTGATCATCGGCGTCTTCCCCTGGACGGTCAACATCCTGCTCCAGCGAGTCTTCGAGCTCCAGGGCACGACGCTGCCGCTCTGGATGGACGGCTTCGAGACGCTGACGCTGCTCGCCTACCCGCTCGCGGTCTTCGTCGCCATCCACCGCTACCAGCTCTTCGACATCGAGCTGGTCGCCCGCCGGGGCCTCGCCTACACGGTCTTGACGGGCACGCTGATCCTCGCCTTCTACGCCGCCCTGGGCGCCGGGGGCGCGCTCTTCTCGAACCTGGTCGACGGCGGCCGCTCGGTCTGGTTCATCGCCTCGGTGACCCTGGTCCTCGGGCTCCTCTTCTCGCCGCTGCGGCGCTTCCTCCAGGGGCTGATCGACCGGCGCTTCTTCCCCGAGCGCGACGCCCTGCGCCAGCGGCTGATCGCGCTCGCGGGCGAGCTGCCCGGCTTCGGCAAGCTGCCGCTCATGGGCGAGCACCTGGTCGAGCGGCTGGAGAAGATCTTCGCCGTCCGCTCCGCCGCCCTGCTGCTCGCCGACCCCGGCTCGGGCGTGCTCCTCGAGCTCGCCTCGCGCGGCGGCGGGAAGGAGGCCGACGCCCCGGTCTTCCTGGTCCCCGGGAGCGATCCGGCCCTCGAAGCGCTCGCCAAGGCCGACCGGCCGCTCTCCCGCCGGACTCTGGCGGAGAAGGGCGGCACGCTGGCCGGCAAGCTCCGCGAGCTCGACGCCGACACCGCGGTGCCGCTCATGGTGCAGGGCGAGCTGATCGGCGTCATGGCGGTCGGCCCGAAGGCGGCGGGCGACCGCTTTCCCGGCGAGGAGCTGGAGCTCCTGAACCTCCTCGCCCACCACGTGGCGATCGTCTTCCAGAACGCCCGGCTGTTCGAGTCGGCCACCTACGAGAGCCTGACCGGGCTGCTGCGCCGGGAGGCGATCCTCGAGACGCTCGACCGGGAGCTGGAGCGCGCCCGCCGCTACGACCGGCCGCTGACGGTCGGGATGGCCGACCTCGACCACTTCAAGGAGGTCAACGACCGCTACGGCCACCTGGCGGGCGACACGCTGCTCAAGCGGGTGGCCGAGGTGATCGCCACCGGCCTGCGCTCGACCGACGCGGTCGGACGCTACGGCGGCGAGGAGTTCCTGATGGTTCTGCCCGAGACCGACCTGGCGGGCGCGCGGGTGGTGGCGGACAAGCTCCGGCGACTGGTGGAGGAGGTCGGGGCGCCGATGGCGGACGGGGCGGTCGTGTCGGTCACCATCTCGATCGGCCTGGCGAGCCGGAGCGATCCGGAGCTCGGGGGAGACGCCGGCGCGCGCGACCTGATCGAGCACGCCGACCGGGCGCTCTACCGGGCGAAGAAAGAGGGCAGGAACCGCATCCATCCCCCGATGATCGCTCGTGTATCGTAGGGGCCTCGTGCCCCCGTCGAAGCAGGCCCCCGAGCCCCTCCCCACCGAGATCCGCCGCCTCGCCGACGCCCGGCGCCTGCGCATCACCTGGACGGACGGCCACGTCGGCGAGTACGACTACGGCTACCTGCGCGGCTACTGTCCGTGCGCCGCCTGCCAGGGCCACACCGCCGAGGCGATCCGTTTCCACCCGCCCGAGCGCGAGGTCGACCCCTGGACCATCGAGCCGGTCGGCAACTACGCCGTCTCGATCCACTGGTCGGACGGTCACGGCACCGGTATCTACCGCTTCGATTTCCTGCGCCGCCTCTGCCCCTGCCCGGCCTGCAACGACCTGAACGCGAGCGACGAGCCGCCCCCGGTCGATCGCTCGTAGAGCTACCGGCGCAGTCGGCGGTAGTCGGTCGGGGTGTTGACGTTGGCGAGGGTGACCGCCGGGTCGCCGAAGCGCTCCAGCTCCGGACCTTCGACGTACTCGATCCGCAGATCGTCGCGCGCGAGCAGCGCCCGCACCGCGTGCTCGCCGGCCGCCACCTGCTCGGCGAGGGCGGCGAGGGCGCGTGGGCCGTAGGCTGCGACCAGCGGCTCCGGGCCCCGCACGGTGCGCGGGACCACCGCGTCGGGCGCTGCCGCGGAACCGTCTCCTCCGGTCGGCGCCAGGCCCTCGGCGAGCCGGGCGAGGAGCGCCGCCGGCACGCGCGGCACGTCGCAGGCGAAGACGAGGAGCGGCCGGCCCGGACGGACCGCGGCGGCGCCCAGGATGCCGGCCGCGGGGCCTCGTGCCGGGCCGTCCTCGACCGCCAGCCGGCCCGGCACGAGGTGGCGGCCGCCGGCCGCCACCAAGACCTCGGCGCAGACGCCCGAGAGGACGCGGACGGCCCGGCCGGCGAGGGTCTCCCCCTTCACCACCAGCGCCGCCTTGTCGCGCCCCATGCGCCGCGAGCGGCCGCCCGCGAGCACCACGCCGACCGGACTCCTCGTGCTACGCTCTTCGATCACTTCGAGCTCGCACCGGAACGAACTCTACGGCTCTCCGCCGCAAGCCACGGGAGGACCCCCATGCATATCGGTCTCGCACTCTTCACTCTCGGACTCCTCGCCCTCGCCATTCCCAGCGGGGCCCAGGGCACCAGCCCGCGCGTCGCGCTCGAGACGTCGAAGGGCCGGATCGTCGTCGAGCTCGACGCGGCCCGGGCTCCCAAGACGGTCGAGAACTTCCTCGCCTACGTCGAGAGCGGCTTCTTCGACGGCACCATCTTCCACCGGGTGATCCCCGGCTTCATGATCCAGGGCGGCGGCTTCACCGCCGGCATGGACCGCAAGGACACCCGCGCGCCGATCGAGAACGAGGCGGCGTCGAGCGACCTGTCGAACGCCCGCGGCACGATCGCCATGGCGCGCACCAGCGACCCGAACAGCGCCACCGCCCAGTTCTTCATCAACCTGGTCGACAACGCCCGCAACCTCGACCCGGCGCCCGGCAACGCCGGCTACGCCGTCTTCGGCAAGGTGGTCGAGGGCATGGACGTGGTCGACTCGATCGCGAGCGTCGAGACCACCCGCAAGAGCATGATGGCCGACGTGCCGGTCGAGCCGGTGGTGATCGAGAAGGCCACCGTCGTCGGCGACTGAAACGAAAGCGCCCCGGCGGTCGCGAGCGACCGGCGGGGCGTGACTCGGCGCCCGGCGTGAAGGCCGGGCGACCGCGCTAGGTGCGCGAGACGTTCCGGGCCTGAAGACCCTTGGGCCCTTCGGTCGACTCGTAATTGACCGGTTCTCCCTGGGTCAGGGTACGGAATCCCTCCATCTGGATCGCCGTGTGGTGGACGAAGACGTCCGCCCCGCCTCCCTCGGGCTCGATGAATCCGTAGCCCTTGGCGTTGTTGAACCACTTGACGGTCCCCCGCTCGACCATGGGAATCGACTCCTTTCAACCACTCTGGGACAGCGTGCCCAACGCCAATGGCGGGCGTGGGCACCCCGTTCGACATCTCCCCATACGGGGTTCGGGTCCCCCGCACTTCCAACGTTTTGGATGGCGGTTCGGGATCGATCTTGCCACGGATCGCGCGAGCGCGCAAGAAAACAAGGGGGGAATCCCCCAGACCGGGCGACGGGGTACACGCCCGGAAGGTCCGGGGCCGCGCTCGGACGGAGTGAGGTCGTCGGGTGGGAAGGGAAGGAGGGATGGTGCCGAAGGCCGGACTCGAACCGGCACGGATTGCTCCACACGCCCCTCAAACGTGCGCGTCTACCAATTCCGCCACTTCGGCACGGTGCTGATTTTACCAGGCCCGGCGGCGCGAAGGGAATCCCCGCCGAACCGTCTTGCGTGCTACTCGCCGTCCGGCGTGTCGGTCTCCGCCGGCAGGGCGCCGTCCTGCGCCTCGGCCTCCGCCGCCTCCTCGGCCGCGGTCTCGCCGGTGGCCGTCTCCTCCAGCCGCTCCGACATCACCTCGCTCATGATCGAGCTCTGATCGCCGCCCTGGAGGATGCCGATCAGCAGCGTCGTGCAGATGAACAGCACGAACGAGGTGACCGTCAGCTTGTGGAGCAGCGTGGTGGCGCTACGCGCGCCGAACGCGGTCTGGGTGCTGCCGCCGCCGAACACCGAGAGATCGGCGCCCTTGCCCTGCTGCAGCAGGACGACGAGATTGAGGAAGATGCAGACCACGATGTGGAGCACGATGATGGCGTAGATCACGGAGTACCTCCCGGTGCTTCGGGCTCGGACGGCGAACGGCCACCGTTTCGGGTGGCCGGGTTCAGGCGCAACAGCGGATGATAGCCAGGAATTCCTCCGCGTCAAGGGATGCGCCCCCGACGAGGAAGCCGTCGATGTCGTCGCCGGCGATCAGATCGCCCGCGTTGGCGGGCTTGACCGAGCCTCCGTAGAGGATCCGGACCGAGTCCGCCGCGCCGTCTCCCCACGGCCCGGAAAGGCGCTCGGCGAGGCACCGGCGGAGGAAGCGGTGCGCGTCCTGCGCGGTCTCCGGCGTCGCCGTCTCGCCGGTGCCGATCGCCCAGACCGGCTCGTAGGCGATGGCGAACGGCGGCGAGCCGCCCGCCGACGCTTCGAGCACCGGTACCAGCGCCATGTCGAGCTGCCCCTCCAGGATCTCGAAGGTCTGGCCGGCGTCGCGCTCGGCCTTGGTCTCGCCGACGCAGATCATCGGCGCCAGGCCGTGGCGCAGCGCCGCCGCCACCTTGCGCGCCACCAGCCCGTCGCCCTCGGCGTGGTCGTGCCGGCGCTCGCTGTGGCCGGCGAGCGCCCAGGTGCAGCCGGCGTCGGCGAGCTGCGCGGCGGAGACGTCGCCGGTGTGGGCCCCGGCGTCCTCCGGGTGGAGGTCCTGCCCGCCCCAGGCGGCGTCGTCCACGCCGTCGAGCCCGGCGGCGACCGCCGGCAGGAGCGGGAAGGAGGGAAAGACCAGCACCTCGCAGGCCGGCGCGCTCTCCGCCAGGCCGCGCCGGATCGCCCGGCACCACGCCTCGGCGTCCGCGCGCAGGTGGTTCATCTTCCAGTTGCCGGCGGCGATCGGCTTGCGCGCGGTCGTCACGGCTTCTCCAGCACGGCGAGGCCGGGCAACCGTTTGCCGGCCAGCATCTCCAGCGAGGCGCCGCCGCCGGTCGACACGTGGTCGATCCGGTCGGTGACGCCGGCGCGGTGGGCGGCGGCGACCGTCTCGCCGCCGCCGAGGACGGTGTAGGCGTCCTCGCGGGCCGTCTCGACCAGCGCGCGCGCGATCGCGTCGGTCCCCTCGTCGAACGGCGGCTTCTCGAACACCCCGAGCGGACCGTTCCAGAAGATCGTCCGCGCGTCCGCTAGGGCGCGGGCGTAGGCGGCGCGGGTCTCGGGCCCGACGTCGAACGCCTTCCAGCCGGTGGGCACGCCGTCCACCGGCACGGTCCGCCGGCCGTCGGGACGGTCGAGATCCTCGGCCACCACCAGGTCGGTCGGCAAGAGCACCTCGACCTCGGCCTCCTCGGCCTGCCGCAGCAGGTCGCCGGCGAGGCCGATCCGCTCCTCGTCGACCAGCGAGCCGGCGAGGTCGTTCCCGCGCGCCACCAGGAAGGTGTTCGCCATGCCGCCGCCCAGAAGCAGGCGGTCGATGCGCGGCAGGAGATTGACGATCGTGTCGAGCTTGCCCTCGATCTTGGCGCCGCCCAGGACCGCGACGAACGGCCGCTCCGGCTCGTGGAGGAGGCGGGAGAGGGCGGTCACCTCCCGTTCGACCAGGCGGCCTGCGGCCTTGGCCAGCCGGCCCGCGGCCTTCCGCTCCAGCCGCTCCGGCACGCCGACCACCGAGGCGTGGGCCCGATGGACGGTCCCGAAGGCGTCGCCCACGAAGACGTCGCCGAGGGCGGCGAGGCGATCGGCGAAGCTGGGATCGTTCGCGGTCTCGCCGGCGTGGAAGCGGAGGTTCTCGAGCAGGCAGACGTCGCCCGGCCCGAGCTCCGCCACGACCGCCTCCGCCGCGGGTCCGACGCAGTCGGGGGCGAAGTCGACCGGCTGGCCGAGGAGCTCCGCGAGGCGCTCGGCGACCGGCCGCAAGCTGTAGCGCGGGTCGGGCGAGCCCTTCGGCCGGCCGCAGTGGGAGGCGAGGACCAGCTTCGCGCCCGCGTCGATGAGCTCGCGCAGGGTCGGCAAGGCCTCGACCAGTCGGGTGTCGTCCGCCACCCGGCCGTCCTCGAGCGGCACGTTGAAATCGACCCGGACGAAGGCGCGCCTCCTGTCGAGGGCGTCCGCGGGCAGATCGTCCAGGGTCCAGAGCGTCGTCATGCGGTCCTCCAGGTCATCTTCAGATCTCGGGCGCTACGGGGTGCAAGCTCCGTGCATGTGCTCGAGCAGATCCGCGAGCCGGTTGGCGTACCCCCACTCGTTGTCGTACCAGGCGACCACCCGCGCCAGCCGGCCGCGGCCGGGCGGGCCTCCGATCACCTGCGTGAGCGGCAGGTCGACGGTCGCCGACGCCGGGCTGCCGATGAAGTCGGACGAGACCAGCTCCTCCTCGGTGACCGCCAGCACCCGGCCGAGGCCGTCCCCGTCGCGGGCGGCGGCGCGGAAAGCGTCCCGCACCTCCTCGGCGTCCACGTCGCGCTCCAGCCGGGCGGAGAGGTCGACCAGCGAACCGTCCGGCACCGGCACCCGGTAGGCGACGCCGGTGAAGCGCCCGGCCGCCTCCGGCACCACCAGCGGCAGCGCCTCCACTGCATCGCTCGTCGTCGGCACGATGTTGGTGGCCGCGGCGCGCGCCCGGCGCGGATCGGGGTGCGCCATGTCGACCAGCCGCTGGCTGTTGGTGTAGCAGTGCACCGTCTGCATCAGAGCGTGCTCGAAGCCGAAGGCGTCGATCAGCACCCGCACCAGCGGAGCGACGCAGTTGGTGGTACACGAAGCGTTCGAGACCACCCGGTGGCGCTCCGGGTCGAAGTCCGTGTGATTGAGGCCGAAGCAGAAGGTCGCATCGATGTCGTCGGCGGTCGCCGAGACCACCACGTGGCGGACCGGCCCGCTCCGGCCGTCCGGGCTCGACAGGTGCGCCGCCGCCTGCGCGCGGGTCCGGAAGCGGCCGGTCGCCTCGACCACGATCCGGGCCCCGGTGCCGTCCCAAGGGATCCGCGCCGGCTCGGCCTCGGAGAAGACCGGCACCCGCCGCCCGTCGATCACCAGCGCGTCGTCCTCGGCGCTCACCGTGCCCGGAAAACGCCCGTGGAGCGAGTCGTGGGCCAAAAGCCGCGCGAGCACCAGCGGATCGGCCTGGTCGTTCACCGCCACCACCCGCAACCCCGGCCGCGTCCGCGCGATCCGCACCAGCGCCCGCCCCACGCGGCCGAGCCCGTTGATGGCGATCGCAGCGGTCATCGGGCAGGTGAGAGGAGCGAGACGGGGTGCATCCGGGTGCATCCGAAGGGGGCGAGAGCGAAGCGCCGGCGGAGGCACGAAGACCGGCGGCAGAGGCGGGGAGCTTACCACCGGGGCTCTCAGTTACGATGGCGCGGATGACCGTCTCGCCCCTCATCCTCGGCATCGAGACCTCGTGCGACGACACCGCGTGCGCGGTGGTCGACGGGGAGGGGCGGGTGCTCTCTTCGGTGGTGTCGAGCCAGCTCGCGGCGCATCGGCCGTACGGCGGTGTGGTGCCGGAGATCGCCTCGCGCGAGCACCTGGCGAACTGGCCGCGGGTCTCGGCGGCGGCGCTCGAGCGGGCCGGGGTGGGGATCGACGCGATCGGCGGCGTGGCCGCGACCAAGGGGCCGGGACTGATGGGCTCGCTCCTCGTCGGGCTGTCGCTCGGCAAGGCGATCGCCTACGCGCGCGGCCTGCCGTTCTACGCCGTCCACCACCTGGAGGGGCACCTCTACTCGCCCTTCCTGCCGCCGCCGCCCGAGGCGGGCGGGAACGGCGACGCCGGGCCGACGGGGCCGGCCGCACCCGCGCCGGCGGAGTTCATCGGCCTGGTCGTCTCCGGCGGCCACAGCAACCTCTTCGCCGTCTCGCCCGGGGGCGTCGAGACGGTCGCCGAGACCCGCGACGACGCGATGGGCGAGTGCTTCGACAAGGTCGGCAAGCGGCTGGGGCTCCCCTACCCGCAGGGGCCGCGGGTCGACGCGCTGGCCGAGGAAGGGGACCCGGAGGCGCACCCGTTCCCGGTCCCCTCCTGCGGCGACGACAGCCTCGACCTCTCCTACTCCGGGCTCAAGAGCCAGGCGCTCCTGGCGATCGAGAAGCTGGAGCGGAGCGGGGTGCTGGTACCGGGTGCCGGCGGGGTCGAGGAGGGGGTGGAGCTCCCGCGCGAGGCGCTCGACCTGCTCGCGGGCTTCCGGGCGGCGGCGGTCGGCCAGGTGCTCGACCGGGTCGACCGCCTCCACCGGGATCGGCCGATCGGCACCCTCGCGGTCTCGGGCGGCGCGGCGGCCAACCGCCTCCTGCGGCGCCGGCTCGCGACGTGGGCAGAGGAGTACGGCGTCGATCTGCGGCTGGTACCGCTCGCCTACTCGGGCGACAACGCGGCGATGATCGCCCACGCGGCGCTCTTGCGGGAACGGCGCGGTGAGCGCGACGACGTGTTCTCGGCGGAGGCGGCTTCGAGGATCGCGATGGGACTTCGATGAAGAGTTAGGGAGAGGGCTTAGGGGTGGGGCGGGGCAGGGCTCCCCCCTACGGGACGGTGCGCGCAATCGACCAGATCCCCCTCCTACTCCCCGTCCCTCTCCTCCCCAGGGGGAGAAGAGGGCGCCACCGCCCGTCCCACGACCAGCCAGATTTCCCGGTCACTTGACCGCGCGCACCTCGTCAGAGGCTCGCCGCGTATCGAAGTGCACGCCGCCAGGACATGGAGCGGGCTCGCCTCCGGCGGCCTCCGGGGGGAGCCCCGCCCCACCCCTACGCCCCCAACCGTTCGTTGCCGCAAGCGCTGTCCTCCTCCTTTGTCACGAGCGAGGAGAGGTCATCCGCCACGGAACACCCAATCGAGTCCCGTAGTTTTTCCTCCCCACCTCCAAGGCCACCACCGGCGTCGAGGGTCCGGGCCGGGAGCCCTCGCGTCCGGAGGTGGTAGAGCAAGCCGAGCCGGCAAGCTCGGCGGGAGCGCACGCCCGGTCCCCGGCGCAGCGAACCCAGGCGAGGCC
>CAZLLV010000076.1:0-2523 GCA_964560325.1 uncultured Thermoanaerobaculia bacterium
CTGGATGATCCTCTCGGGCGCGGTACCGGCGGCGCTGCTGGCGTTGGTGGTGGATCTGGCGCTCGCGGGCGTCGAGCGGCTGGTGGCGCCCCGCGGGGTAGGATGACCCGCCGTGGCGACCGTGGCCAGCCTGCCCGCAGAACCCCTCGCCGCAGCCCACCGCCGGCGGCGGGCTGCCGAGCTCCGCGACCGGCTCGAGCGGGTCCGGGAGCGGACGCTCGCCCTGGTGGCGCCGGTCGACTGGACCACCCTGCGCAGGCAGCACCTACCGATCCTCTCGCCGATGGTCTGGGACCTCGGGCACACCGCCAACTTCGAGGAGCTCTGGCTGGTGCAGCGGGCCGCCGGCGAAGCCCCGATGGTGAAGGGTTACGGCGAGATGTTCGACGCCATGCTCAATCCCAGGAAGGACCGGGAACGCCTGGCGCTGCCCGACCAGCGGATGCTGTTCGAGTACCTGGGCCGGGTGCGGGAGCGCGCGCTCCGGACCCTGGAGCGCTGGGCCGAGGAGGGCGCCGGGGGCGACCGGCTGCTCCAGGGAGGCTTCGCCTTCGAGCTCATCGCCGAGCACGAGGAGCAGCACCAGGAGACGCTGCTGCAAGCGATGCAGGCGATGGGCGCGCCCTTCTACCGCCCGGCGCTGCGCCGGCCGCTGCCTGCCGCCGGCGCCGTGCCCGACCCGGACGGCGACGGCATGGTGGAGGTGCCCGCCGGCCCCTTCCGCATGGGCTTCGCGCCGCCGCCGGGCGCCGGCCCGGCGGAGAGCTTCGCCTACGACAACGAGAAGGAGGCGCACGAAGTGGAGCTGCCCGCGTTCCGCATCGACCGCACGCCGGTGACCAACGCCGCCTACCTGCGCTTCGTCGAGGCCGGCGGCTACGACGACACGGCTGCGTGGTCCGGCGCCGGCCGGGCGTGGCGGGAGGAAACCGGCGCCGCCGCGCCACAGTACTGGCTCGCGCCCGGCGAACCGGCGCCGGAGGGCGCCGAGGTGGCGCCGGACGCCGACCCAGGCACCTGGCGCGTGCGCCGCTTCGGCCGCGTGCTGCCGCTCGACCCCGCCGAGCCGGTGATGCACGTCTGCTTCTGGGAGGCCGAAGCCTTCGCCCGCCGGGCCGGCAAGCGCCTGCCGAGCGAAGCGGAGTGGGAGAAGGCGGCGCTGTGGGACCCGGCGGCCGGCCGCGCGCGGCGCCATCCGTGGGGCGGCGAGCCGCCCGGTCCGCGGCGCGCCAACCTCGACCAGCTCGCCTTCGGCCCGGCGCCGGCGGGCGCCTACCCCCTCGGCGCGAGCGCCTACGGGGTGCAGCAGATGCTCGGCGACGTCTGGGAGTGGACCGCCTCCGACTTCCGCCCCTACCCCGGCTTCGCGGCGTACCCGTACGCCGAGTACTCCGAGATCTTCTTCGGCGACGAGTACAAGGTGCTGCGCGGCGGCTCGTGGGCCACCCGCCCCGGCCTCGCCCGCGGCACCTTCCGCAACTGGGACCTCCCCGTCCGGCGCCAGATCTTCGCCGGCTTCCGCTGCGCCGCCGACGCCTGAGGACGTCCCCGCCCGCCATGCCCGACACCGCCGACCTGCCGCTCCCCGCGCCGGGCTCGCCCCGCCCGGCCGCCGCGCCGGCCGAGGCGCCGCCCCCCGAGGGCGACGAGCGCATCCGCGTCGACAGCCCGCTCGACACCCAGGACCCGGAGGCGGTCCTCGCCGAGCTGCGCGCCGGCCTCCTCGCGACGCCGCGCCGCCTGCCCGCGAAGTACTTCTACGACGACGCCGGCTCGGCGCTCTTCGAGCGCATCACCGAGCTGCCGGAGTACTACCAGACGCGGGCCGAGCGGGCTCTCCTCGCCGCCATCGCCGACGACGTGGTGCGCCGCACCGGCGCCCGCGAGCTGGTCGAGATCGGCTCCGGCGCGGCGACCAAGACGCGCCTGCTGCTCGACGCCATGGAGCGCGCCCACCAGCTCGACCTCTACGTGCCGATGGACGTCTCCGAGGGCACCGTGTGGCGGGTGGCGCGCGAGCTCGCCGAACGCTACCCGGCGCTGCGCGTGCACGGCGTGGTGGGCGACTTCATGCGCCACCTGGCCGAGATCCCGGCGCCGGCCGAGCGCCTGGTGATCTTCCTCGGCGGCACCATCGGCAACCTGTCGCCGGCCGTCGCCCGCCGCTTCCTGCGCGCCCTCGGCGAGCAGATGCGCCCCGGCGAGCACCTGCTGCTGGGCGTCGACCGCATCAAGGACGCGGCGCGCCTGGAGGCGGCCTACAACGACGCCTCGGGGGTGACGGCGGAGTTCAACCGCAACATCCTGAGCGTCGTCAACGGCGTCGCCGGCGGCGACTTCGACCCGGCGGCCTTCCGCCACGAGGCGCGCTGGAACGCCGCCGAGCACCGCATCGAGATGTGGCTGATCGCCGAGCGCGCGCAGACGGTGCGGCTGGAGGCTCTGGAGCTGACTCTGGAGCTCGCCGCCGGCGAGGAGATCCTCACCGCGATCAGCACCAAGTACGACGAGGCGCTCGCCGCG
>CAZLLV010000077.1:0-9864 GCA_964560325.1 uncultured Thermoanaerobaculia bacterium
CGCGGGCCGCCGCGTAGGCCGCTGCGGCCTCGGTCACGTACTCGGGCCGCTCCTCGGGCTCCGGCACGAGCGGCGTCAGCTCGATTGGCCCGGGGGAGGAGAGCGCCAGGTTGTCGACCGACTCGTCGTCGCGCCGCAACTGCCGCCACCACTCGCCCGCCGTGCGTGCGAGGAGGACGACCCGCACCTTCGGGCCGCCTTCGGTTCGAAGCCGGTTCGTGCGGTGGAGGAGCGTAGCCACCAGTCCCGGCCGGGTCTCTCCGTAGTCGAGGACCAGGCAGCGCGGCACCACGCCTTCGAGGAGCGCGTCGATCTTCGCTTCCGTGACGTCCCGGTCGAGGAAGCCGGCGTGCCATCCCTGGTGCCGGAGCCGCCGGCACCACTCGATCAAGAGCCGCGTCTTGCCCGTACCTCCCGGGCCGTGGAGGAGCAAGACACCAGCACGTTCGGCGGAGGCACACCACTTCGTGAGCTGTGCGATCTCCTGCTCCCGGCCCCGATCCTGGAACGGGATCACCTCGTAACGGGCGATCAGGTACTTGCTCGGCGGGGCGTTCTCGGGGAGGGGCTCTCGGGCAGTCTCGAGGAGCGGCCGGAGAGCTCTCTCCTCGTCGAGCGTGCGCCGGAGCTGAGCTGCCCGGGGCGTGGCTGCCCAGGTAGTGAGATCGGCTTCCGTCGCGCGGAGAAGCTGGTCCCGATCGAGAGCCGTGAGCACCCGGTCCTGAACCCGTGGCTCGACCGATGCTTCGAGGACACGAGCGAGCAGCCGGTCGATCAAGGTCTCCCGGAGGGTCGGTGACACACCGCCGTCGGCGAGCTGTCGCGCGACGTTCCCCCTCGTCTGCTCCATACCGGCTGCATCGAAGCCCCAGTCGATCGCCGCCCGCAGGTCGTCCCAGGCGTCGTGCTCGTCGAGCCAGCCGATGGCCGCTGCGCTTTGTGCCTCATCGCCGCCCTGCCCCATCCACTCCCGCACGCCAGCGATCCATTCCTCTCGGCGGCTCACCTCGTCCCAGAGCCCGAGCACGTCGACACCCGTCCGAGGAGGTCGAAGCGAGGCGTTGGTGGTGAAGGCGAAGCGGCGCTCATCCCCCTGCCGGCGGAGCTCGACCCAGGTCACCACGAACCGCGCCAGCGTCTCCCGCACCACTTTGTCCCCTATGCCGAGCGAGCCCGAATAGTCCTTCACCTGTTCGCTCGACACGATCCCGTCTCGCACCAGCCGGTCCAGATCCTCGTCCCCCTCGCACAGGATCGCGTCCGCCGCCTCGCCGTCGGTACCCAGCGCCAGCCAGCGTTCGACACCGAGGAGCGCCTGATACAGATAGCCGCGGATCGAGGCGTGGGCCGAGCGGCGGGGGTCGAGGAGGTGCGGCATGGATCGCCGGAGAGTATCAACCGCGGGCGGACGATCCGCAGCTTCCACCGCCCAGATTCTTCGCTTCGCTCAGAATGACAATTGATCCTCCCGCGCACCAGCGGGGTGTGGTCGCCTCCTCACGGCGGGATGCGATCCCGCCCTACGTCGGGTAGTAACGGGGCGCGGTCTGCTGCAAACCTCTCGACGCAGGCATCCCAGGTAGGGCCGGCGCGAGGGGTCCCGAGCCGGCGCTCGGCGGAGGCGCCCGCCTTGCCGGGCCCGGGTAGACGCACGCCGCCGAAGCCGCAGTAGCTTGACCCCAGTCGGCACCGAACGAAGCCCCGACCGCTCGACCAGGGTCCCGGCGGCTGACGGGCACCGAGCGTTCCGGAACGACCACCGCCGACCGACCGGCACTCCCACCAACCAGCGGGCTCCGCAGCCGACGACCGGGCGGGAGCCCCTCGCGCCGGCCCGGCGGAGTGCACCCCACCCCCTCACCGCCGAGGCCACCGCAGTTCCCAGCACGAAGCCGCCGCCTGGAGGGAGCCGACGTGAGAGCATCGAGGCGTGAAGGCGCACGTCGAGACACGCTGCGGCCTCCGGTCGCCGACACCGCCCGGTGACCCGGTGCGCCTGGTCCTGGTCGGCGCCGGTCACGCGCACCTGGAGGTGCTGCGGCGGCTGGCCGAGCGGTGGGGCGCTCCTCCCCTCGACCTCACGCTCGTCTCCCTCTCCGACCGGCAGCACTACTCCGGCATGGTTCCCGGCCACCTCGCCGGGATCTACGACGAGGTGGAGCTGTCGGTGCCCCTCGCGCCGCTGGTCGAGCGTGCCGGCGGGCGGCTCGTGGTGGCGCGGGCCACCGCCGTCGAGCCCGACCGCCGGCGGGTCCACCTCGACGCCGCGCCGGGGGCCGTCGACTACGACCTCGTCTCGTTCGACGTCGGCTCGCTCGCCGCCGGGCAGGAGCGTCCCGACGTGGCCCGGCACGCCCACCCGGTCAAGCCGCTCGGCCGGGCGCGCGCGCTCCGGCGGGCGCTCGTCGCTCTCGCCGGGCGGATGGAGGACGGCGCCTCGCCGGCGCGGGTGGTGGTGGTCGGCGGCGGCGCGGCCGGGGTCGAGGTCGCCTTCGCCGCCGCCCGCGCGCTCGACGACGCTCGGCGCGCGGGGGGCGGCGGCCGACGGGTGACGATCGTCGAGGGCGGGGAGCGGCTCCTCGATCGCGAATCGGAGCCCTTCCGGCGGAAGGCGCTCCGCGCCCTCTCCCGCCGGAGCGTCCGCGTGGAGACCGGAAGCCGGGTGGTCGAAGTCCGCGCCGACCGGGTGGTGCTCGACGCGGGACCGGATGGATCACGCGAGCTCCCCTCCGACCTCACCGTCTGGCTCACCGGTCCGGCCGCCCCGCCGCTCTTCGAAGGCAGCGGTCTGGCGCTCGACGAGCGCGGCTTCCTCCTGGTCGGCCCGTCGCTCCGCTCCCTCTCCGACCCGCGCGTCTTCGGCGCCGGCGACTGCGTGACCCTCGCCCACGCGCCGGAGACGCCGAAGGCCGGGGTCTACGCGGTGCGCGAGGCGCCGGTGCTCTACGACAGCCTGATGAGCGCCCTCGCCGGCGATCGGGACGAGCCGCCGGCCTACCGGCCGCAGGACGGCTTCCTGGCGCTGCTGAACACCTGCGACGGGCGCGCGCTCCTGTCCTGGAAGGGGTGGGCGGCGCACGGGCGGTGGGCCTGGTGGCTCAAGGACGCGATCGACCGGCGATTCGTCCGCAAGTACCGGCGGCCCCTGGATTAAGCTCCCATTTACGCCCGATCACCGCTTTCCGGGTGGGTTACACTGATCCCCACATGTGGTGACCCTGCAACGAAAGCTTCACCAGATCTGGTGATCCGCGCCCTCTGATCCGCGACCTTCGAGAGAGCCGTATGTCCGACTTCGTCCACCTGCACCTCCACAGCCAGTTCAGCCTGCTCGACGGCGCCAACCGCCTCGACGACGTGATCGCCGCCGCGGTCGAGGCCGAGATGCCCGCCATGGCGCTCACCGACCACGGCAACATGTTCGGGGCGATCGAGTTCTACCAGAAGGCGAGGAAGGCCGGGATCAAGCCGATCCTGGGCGTCGAGGCCTACATCACGCCGAAGCGGATGACCGACCGCGAGCTCGCCAAGGACGGCGACAACAACCACCTGGTGCTGCTGGCGGAGAACGCGACCGGCTACAAGAACCTCCTCAAGCTGACCTCGAAGGCGTACCTCGAAGGCTTCTACTACAAGCCGCGTATCGACCACGACCTGCTGCGCGAGCACAGCGAGGGGCTGATCGGCCTCTCCGCGTGCCTGAAGGGCGAGGTCAACCAGCGCATCCTCCAGAACCGGGCGGAGGATGCGGACCGCAAGGTCCGCGACTACCTCGACGTCTTCGGGCCGGGCAACTTCTTCCTCGAGGTCCAGGACCACGGCATCCCCGAGCAGAGCCAGGCGAACGAGGTGCTGCGCTCGATCGCCCGGCGCCACGACGTGCCGCTGGTCGCGACCAACGACTGCCACTACCTGCGCAAGGACGACGCCGAAGCGCACGACGTGCTGCTGTGCATCGGGACCCAGCGCCGCCTCGACGACCCGGACCGCCTGCGCTACGCCTCGCAGGAGTTCTACCTGAAGGGTGCGGAAGAGATGCGGAAGCTCTTCCCCAAGGACCCGCAGGCGCTCGAGAACACGCTCGCGATCGCCGAGCGCTGCGACGTCGAGATCGACACCGGCACCTTCCACCTGCCCGAGTTTCCGATGCCGGCGGGGGAGACGGTCGCCTCCTACTTCGGGAAGGTCGCCCGCGAGGGGCTCGAGCGCCGGCTCCACCAGTTGAAGAAGCAGGGCGCCCGCGGGCTCGCCCGCCACGGCGAGGAGATCTACCGCCAGCGCCTCGAGACCGAGATCGGGATCATCGAGCGGATGGGCTTCCCCGGCTACTTCCTGGTCGTCTGGGACTTCATCCGCTACGCCAAGGATCGGGGCATCCCGGTCGGCCCGGGCCGCGGCTCGGCGGCCGGCTCGCTCGTCTCCTACTGCCTCCAGATCACCGACATCGACCCGCTCGAGTACGACCTGCTGTTCGAGCGCTTCCTCAACCCCGACCGGATCTCGATGCCCGACATCGACATCGACTTCTGCATGCGCCGCCGGGGCGAGGTGATCCACTACGTGGCCGAGAAGTACGGCCGCGACCACGTGGCGCAGATCATCACCTTCGGGACGCTCGCCGCGAAGGCGGTGATCCGCGACGTGGGGCGCGTCCTGGGCCTGCCGTACGCGAAGGTCGACGCCATCGCCAAGCTGGTGCCGGACATGACTCCGACGCTCGAAGCGGCGGAGGACCAGCAGCCGAAGCTGGTGGAGGAGGGCAAGAACGACCCCGAGGTCGGCAAGATCCTGCGCATCGGAAAGCGGCTCCAGGGGCTGACCCGCCACGCCTCGGTGCACGCCGCCGGCGTCGTCATCACGCCGCAGCCGATCGACGAGCTGGTGCCGCTCTACAAGGTCAAGAAGGGCGACGAGGAGACCGTCACCACGCAGTGGGACAAGGACGTGGTCGAGGACCTGGGCCTCCTCAAGATGGACTTTCTCGGCCTGCGCACGCTGACCGTCATCGACGACACGCTGCGCGCCCTCGAGCAGCAGGGCACACCCCTCGACCTCGACGCGGTGCCGCTCGACGACGAGGCGACCTACGCGCTCTTCTGCGAGGGGCGGACGAACGGCATCTTCCAGTTCGAGTCGCGCGGCATGAAGGATCTGCTCCGCCGCGCGCAGCCGTCGAAGTTCGAGGATCTCGCCGCCTTCAACGCCCTCTACCGGCCGGGCGCGCTCTCGGTCGGCATGGTCGAGGAGTACATCCAGAGGAAGCAGGGCAAGAAGAGGGTCTCCTACATCCTGCCGCAGACCCAGGCGCTCCTCGAAGAGACCTACGGCATCATCGTCTACCAGGAGCAGGTGATGCTGCTCGCCGTCGAGGTGGCCGGCTTCACCATGGCCCAGGCGGACGTGCTCCGGAAGGCGATGGGCAAGAAGAAGGCCGAGGTGATGGAGGAGCAGAAAGAGCTCTTCCTCGACGGCGCCGAGGGTCGCGGCGTCGACCGCAAGAAGGCGGCGGCGCTCTGGGACTACATCGAGCCGTTCGCCGGCTACGGTTTCAACAAGAGCCACAGCGTGGCGTACGCCATGCTGGCCTACAAGACGGCGTACCTGAAGGAGCACTACGCCGTCGCCTTCATGGCCGCCATGCTCAACTCCGAGCTCGGGAGCTCGGACTCGGTCGCGAAGTACATCCGCGAGTGCCAGGCGATGGGGATCGAGGTGCTGCCGCCCGACGTCAACGAGAGCCAGTGGTGGTTCATCGTCGTCGGCGACTCGATCCGCTTCGGCCTGGGGGCGGTCAAGGGGATCGGGGAGGGGGCGGTCGAGGCGGTGCTCGCGGCGCGTCGCGAGGCCGGCCGCTTCGAGAGTCTCGCCCACCTCGCCACCGAGGTCGACCTCAAGCAGCTCAACCACAAGGTGTTCGAGAGCCTGATCAAGGCGGGCTGCTTCGACTCGCTCGGGGCGAACCGGGCGGCGCTCTGGGGCAGCCTCGACCCGACCCTCGGCTGGGCCCTCCAGCGCCAGCGCGACCAGGAGGCCGGCCAGGCGTCGCTCTTCGGCGGCGCCCAGGCGGCGGAGCTCGAGCCGACGCCGGACGACCGGCCGGAGTGGCCCGACCGGGAGCGCCTCTCCTACGAGAAGGAGACACTCGGCTTCTACATCACCGGCAACCCGCTCTCCGAGCACGAGGCGGAGCTCGAGCGGCTCTGCTCGCACACGATCGACGAGGTGCTCGCCGAAGAGGTCGAGGGCGGGGTGACGCTGGGCGGGCTGGTCACGCGGCTGCGGCAGTCGAAGATCAAGACCGGGATGAACCAGGGGCGGATGATGGCGCGCTTCGTCCTGGAGGATCTGCACGGGCGGATCCCGGTGACGCTGTTCGCCAACCAGACCGAGCAGTTCGGGCACCTGCTGGAGGACGAGGCGGTGGTGATCGTCCAGGGCGAGGTGCGCGAGCGGGGGAGCGAGAAGGAGCTGGCGGTCTCGGACATGACGTCGCTCGAGCGGGCGCAGGGGCCGCCGACGCTCCAGGTGACGATCGGGCCGGCGGCGCCGCCGAAGGCGATCCGCAAGCTGCGGGAGCTGATCCTGGAGCACCCGGGCAAGAGCCGGGTGCTGCTGGTGGTGCCGAACGGCGACGGGAGCGCGACCGTGGCGCTGAAGCTGACGTTCGACGAGTCGCGGGTGGGGGAGATCGAGGGGTTGCTGGGGGCGGGGTGTGTGCGGGCGGTCAGCGGCCGGGTGGCGTCGTCGGCGGCGTAGGCGGGGGTGGCACGGGGGCGGGCGGAGGGCTCCCGGTCCGGGGGACGGCGAGCGCTGTCGGACTCCTCGTAGGCATCAGCGCTCACCTCGTCACGGTCCGCGCTCGGCCGGCGTGCACTCCTACGGTTCGTGGCTCGCGCGGCCCGTGGCGCCCCCGGCCCGGGAGCCCTCCGCCCTTCTGGGCTGGCTACCCCGAGCTGTCGCCATTCACGAGGGCTCACGCAAGAGTGACCTGACGACGGCCTTCGGTGTGCCGTCCTCCCGATAGATGCCGCGGCTCTCGCCGCCACCGTCTTGGAGCTTGTAGAGGAAGGCGAGGGTCTCTTCCGGGTCGGGGCCGCAGTAGGCGGAGTGGTCGATGCCTTGCCACGGGCCTTCGATCTCGGCGAGGAGGTTCTCGATCTTCTCGGCCTGGCCTTCTTCGCCGACCTCGTCGCTCGGCCAGCCGAGCTCGGTGATCCAGACCGGCTTGTCGCGGAGGCTCGGGGCGCGGGCGGCGAGGGTCCGGAGGTGCTGGCGGAGGCGGTCCCAGACCTCGGCGCTCGACTCGTCGCCGCGGGCGTTGGCGTGGAGCGACACGACGTCGAGGAAATCGGACGGACGGCCGTCCGGGAGCCGGGACTCCTCGAGGTGTCGTAGCAGGGCAACGGTCGCCGGACGCGGATCGCTGCCGAGCGCGGGGGCGACGATCGTCGCCCCGGGGTCGTGCTCGCGCACCGCGACGGCGGCGGCGCGCAGGTACTCGGCGTAGGTCGGATGCTCGCCGAGCGGCCGGTCCCAGCCGACGCCGATGCCCTCGTCCCGCCGGTCGGGCTCGTTCCAGACCTCGTAGGCGTCGATCTCGCCCCGGTAGCGCTGGGCGACGCGGGCGACGTACTCGCTCCAGCGGGCGATCTCCTCCGGCGGCCGCGTACCGCGCTCGTTGCTGCCCGCCCACTCGGGCGCGGTCGAGAGCACCGCCAGCACCCGGTGCCCGGCCCGGTGGTGCGGCCGGACCAGCGCGTCCGCACTGTCCCATCGCCAGGTGTCGCGCGCCGGGTTCACCTCGCGCCAGGGGATCGTCGCCCGAACCCACGGGAGCCCGGCTTCGGAGACCAGCTCCGGGTCGCCCGCCCCCTGGTCGTTGACGCCGAGCACCACCCGCGTCGGCCCGCACGTGGTCTCACGGGCGATCTGGCCGGGGGTGCGCTCGGTTCGGCCCGGCTCCTCCGGCGCCTCGCGCGCACAGGTCGCGGCGATCAGAAAGAGGGCGACGAGCGTCAGGATCGGCGGCAGACCGGAGCGGCGGAGCATGCCGCGAGGCCGTGCAAGACCATCGCCATCTGCCGGGCGTGCGGATCGGCCGGCCGGTAGAATGCCTCCCGATGGAGATCCTCGCCACCCACCTCGGGGCCGACTTCGACGCCTTCGGCTCGGTCGTCCTCGCGCGCAAGCTCCACCCGGAGGCCCGCATCTTCTTCCCCGGCTCGAAGGAGGAGTCGGTGCGGCGGATGCTCGACGGGCCGCTCGGCGAGGTGCTCGACGTGCCGGAGGTGAAGGCGAAGGCGGTCGACCCGGCGAGGATCACGCGCCTCGTCCTCTGCGACGTGGTGCAGCGGGGGCGGATCGGCGTGGTGGCGGAGTGGCTCGACGCCAACCCGGAGATCGAGGTGCTCGCCTACGACCACCACGACCCGACGGACGACGACGTGGCGGCGAGCGGGGGCGCGATCGACGCCGAGGCGGGCTCGACCGCGACGATCCTCGCCGAGATCTTCCGGCAGCGCGAGATCGACCTGACGCCGACCGAGTCGACCCTGCTCCTCCTCGGCCTCTACGAGGACACCGGCTCGCTCACCTACGCCAACACCGGCCCGCGCGAGCTCCTCGCCGCCGCCTGGCTGGTCGAGCGCGGCGGCGACCTGGGCGCCGTGCGTCGCTACGCCGTCCAGCGCCTCGACCCGGGGCGCCTCGACATCCTGCACCGGATGACCGACGCGCTCTCGATGCACCGCCTCCGGGGGCACCGGGTCGGGCTCGTCGACCTCGAGCTGGGGGAGTTCGTCGACGAGCTCGCGCCGCTCGTCAACCGCTGCCTCGAGATCTTCGAGCTGCCGCTCCTCTTCGCCGTCTTCGGCGAGGGCGACCGGGTGACGCTGATCGCACGCGGCGACGTGCCCGGCGTCCACCTCGGCCGGCTGATGGAGGCGTTCGCCGGCGGCGGCGGGCACCCGACGGCGGCCTCGGCGCGGCTCAAGGGGACGACCCCGCTCGAGACCCGGGAGCGGCTGCTCGGATTCCTGGCCGAGGCGCTGCCGCCCGCGGTACGCGCCGCCGACCTGATGGTGACCGGCTTCTCCACCCTGCGCGCCGGCACCACGGTCGCCGAGGCGAAGACGGCGCTGGTGGAGCGGCGGATCAACGCGGCGCCGGTGGTGCGGGAGGGCGAGTCCGGCCCGCGGGTGCTCGGCGTCGTCACCCGGCAGACGCTCGACGGCGCCCTCCAGCACGGATTCGGCGACCGGCGGGTCGAGACGGTAGCCGACCGCGACCTCGAGTGGGTGACGCCGGAGACGGCGGTCGAGGAGGTGGGGGAGTGCTTCCTGCGCCGCCACCCGCGGCTGATCCTGGTCGGAGAGGAGCGGGAGGGGGCGTCCGGGCCGGATCGCCGCGAGCTGGTCGGGCTGATCACCCGCATGCAGCTGCTGCGGCACCTCCACGGCCGCCTGCGGGAGGCCGGCACCGGCGTCGAGCGGCGGATGGAGCACCTGCCGGAGGAGCGCGCCCCGGCCGGCGGCATCCTGCGCGACCGCCTCGCCCCGGCGCTCGCCGGCCAGGTGGAGGCGGTCGTCACGGTCTCGAAGCGCCACGGAATCCCTGTCTACCTGGTCGGCGGCATCGTCCGCGACCTTCTCCTCGACCGGGAGAACCGCGACCTCGACCTGGTGGTCGAGGGGGACGGGCCGGCGTTCGCGCGCCGGCTCGCCGAGCGCCTCGGCGGCCGGGTGCGGGTCCACGAGGCGTTCATGACCGCGGGGGTGGTCGACCCGGAGGAGCGGCACGTCGACGTCGCCTCGGCGCGCAGCGAGTTCTACCGCGCGCCGGCGGCCCTGCCCGAGGTCCAGATGT
>CAZLLV010000078.1:0-4471 GCA_964560325.1 uncultured Thermoanaerobaculia bacterium
GGCAGAGCTACCAGCTCTCCGACCCCCGAGAGCGCATGGCGCGCGGTCTGCCGGCGGCGCACGGGACGGAGCACGGCGACGGCCGGCGGGTCGGGGTCGTCACCACCGTGTCGACCTCCGAGCGACAGATCGCCCTCGCGCCCGGCCACCTCGAGCGGCGGTGGCGGGAGGGCGGCCGCGCGTACTTCCGGTACCGGACCGAGGTGCCGATCGTGAACCGCGTCGCGATCGCCTCGGCGCGGTACGCCGTGGCGCGCGCCCGGCACGGCGACACGGGGATCGAGGTCTACTCGCATCCGCGGCACCGTGCGAACGTCGAGAGGATCGTGGAGCTGGCGAAAGTCTCCCTGGACGAGCTCGAGCGGCGCTTCGGCCCGTACCCGCACCGAGAGCTGCGGATCGCCGAGGTGGCGGGACAGCCGTTCACCGGCTACGCCACGCCGGGGGCGGTGTGGCTCGACGGCCCGGCCGGGTTTCTGATCGACCCGCGCGCGATCGACAAGGGTGTGTTGGGCCCGGTCGACCTGCTCGCCCGCCGGACGGCGCACGAGGTCGCGCACCAGTGGTGGGGCTGCCAGATGTCGCCGGCGGCGACCGCGGGCGACGCCTTCCTGCTCGAATCGCTCGCCCGCTACGCGGAGCTGCGGGTCGTCGAGCGCCTGCACGGACGAGATCACGTCCGGCGGCTGTTGGAGATCGAGCTCGACCGCTACCTCGCCGGGCGCTCTCGCGGCTCGGAGCCGGAGGTGCCGCTCGCGGAGGTGCGCCGGCAGTCGTACCTTTTCTCGGCCAAGGGGGCGGTCGTCGTCTGGGCGATCGCCGAGCTGGTGGGGGAGGAGAGCTTCGACGGCGTGCTCCGCCGCCTGCTGCGCGAGCCCCGGCCGACGACCCACGATTTCCTGCGCCTGCTGCGCGCGGCCGCGAGCCCGGAGGAGTACGCGCTGATCGAGCCGTGGATGGAGCGGATCGTTCTCTACGACCTCGCGGTCGAGGAGGCGACGTCGACACGCCTGGCCGACGGACGGTACCGGGTCGTCGTGCGCGTGCGGGCGGGGAAGGCGGAAGCGGACGGCCTCGGCACCGAGCGCCCCCTGCCGTTCGACGAAGAGATCGCGATCGCCCTCGTCGGGGACGGCCCGGACGGTGAGCGGCAGGACCTCCGCGGGCACCGACTGCACGCCGGCACCCAGGAGATCGTCCGGATCGCCTCGTGGCCGCCCCACCACGTCGAGATCGACCCGGGCGGAACACGGGTCGAGGCCACCCGGACGGACAACCGAACGCCGGTCCGGGACGGTGTCCGGTCAGTCGCCGCTCTCGAACCAACGCCGGGCGTTCAGAAGCTTGAGATCGGTCTCGCCGCCGGTGAGCTCGAGGCCGAGGTGGAGCCCCTTGTAGCCGAGGAGGAGGCGCCCGTCCCGCCGCTCTTCGCTCCCCAGCCGCACGTTGCCGTCGAGGGTGAGGTCGTTCGCCCGCGCTTCGAGGTCGTGGAGTGCCACGCCCCCGCCGTCGACCACCACGCCGCCCCGCGCTTGCACGTCGTCGACGCCCAGAACGTCGAGCACCCAGCCGGGGAGGCCGTCGCCGGCCGAGAAGAGGGAGAGCACCGGCCGCACGTCGGTGATGCCGCCGGCGGCGCGGGCGCGTAGCAGGGTGGAAGAGCCGGGAGCGAGCGTTCCCTCGGCGACCCGCAGCCGTCCGCTCCACGGCTCGGCCTCGTCGCCGTCGGACCCCAGCCGCCGCGCATCGGTCACCCGCACCGTCGTGCCGTCGAGCCGGAAGCGCCGGGCTTCGAGATCGATCGAGGGGAAGCGGCCCGCGATGGCGAGGGCGCCGGCGAGCGGAGTGCCCCGGAACGAGGCGCGGACGCGGTCGCTCGCGAGGTCGATCCGTCCCGCGCCGGTGCCCGCCCCCGGCCGCGCCTCGAAGCGCCCGCGCACGGTCGCGGTGCCGCCCTGGATCGCGAGCCCCGCCGCCGGGGGCAGGTAGGCGTCGTAGAAGGCGAGGTCGGGAACGCGGGCCGGCGGGATCTCGATCGTTACCTTCGCCTCGTCGAGTGACGGCGGCAGCTCGCCTCCCAGCCCCGAGAGGGTCGCCGAGAGCCCGCTCCCCTCCACGTGGGGCGCGTCGTGACCGCGCCGGGCGAGCCGGTAGCGGCCGAAGGTCACCGCCAGGCGGGCATGCTCCGCGTCCGTCGACCAGACGACCTCGCCCCGCCCCCGGGCCGTGTAGTCGAGGAAGCCGGCCGCGAAGCGCGGAGCGTCGAGGACGAGCCGGCTCTCGGGGGCGAAGCGGGCGTCGCGGAGCACCGCGTCGACCGCGAGCGTGCCGGCGCCCCCTCCGAACCGGAGCCCGACGCCGCCCGGCCGATCGGCGAGGACCCGGTTCAGCCAGCCGAGACCGGCGAGGCGGGCGGTGAGGTCGGCGTCGGCGACCAGGAACGGGACCGCGTCCATCCCGCGGTTCTCGCTGTGGTCGAACTCCTCCGACGACAGCAGCACCCGCCCGCTCAACCGGTCCGCCACCTCCGTGTCGCCGAGGAGGAGGTGCGCGGCGTCGAAGCGGAACCGGGACGGGTGGACCCGGAGCGAGCGCTTCAGCTTCATGGTCATGCCGCCGTCGTGGAGCGCCATCTCCCCGCGAAGCCGCGCGCGGTCGATCCAGATCTCCGAGACCCGCTCGAGGTCGAAGTCGGCGAGGGTGACGGTCCAGCGCCGGCGGTCGGGGTCGAGGGGCGGGTAGATCTCCTCCGGCGCCGGCTCGGGCGGGTTCTCGAGTCCCGGGATCATCGGCTCGGCACCCTCGGTCGGGTCGGCCGGGTCAAGGAGGTCGCCGCCCGCACCGCCCGCCTCGGAGAGCGGCCGGTCGTCGCGCCGGCGCAGCCGGAAGAGCACCCCCTCGCCGTCGACGCCGGAGGCCCGGAAGCTCTTCCAGAGGAGCGGCACGAGGCCGATCCGGCCGGAGATCTCGTCCGCCGTGGCGGTCCACTGCATCCGCCGCCCCTGCCCCCGCAGCCGGAGCCCCCGCACCCGCACCTCCCCCGGCCAAGGCGACCAGGCCGACTCGTACGACACGAGCAGCTTCTCCGGCTTCCGGTTGATCGCCCGGTCGGCGAGCTCGGTCGACAGGAAGACGTTGGCCGCCACCAGATAGAGGAGCTCGAAGCCGAGGAGGAGGGCGAGGAGGAGGACGAGCCCGCGGCGGCGGCGTGAGTGGCGCCGGGTGGTCGGAGCTCCGGCGCGCGGGCCGGAGCCGGGCGGCTCGGTCTCCATTCGGGGAAGGCTACGACAGTTCGGCCGGCGCATCCCGCGCGCCGCCTGGTGGGTCGTCAGGGGCTCGAACCCTGGACCCGCGGATTAAAAGTCCGCTGCTCTGCCAGCTGAGCTAACGACCCGGGCGAAGTATCTCACGCCGGGTTCGAGGGCCGGACCCGCGCGTATACTCTGGAGCGCCCCATGAACCCAGAATCCGAGGAGAGGCGATGGCGAGAGCTTTCGGTGCGACCTTCCGTGGTGTGGCGGCGGTGACCGCGCTTTCCTCGGTGCTGGCCGCTTGCTCCGCGGCGCCCGGCCCTTCCGGGTCCGGCTCCGGCGGCGCGGCGGAGCCCGCTCCTTATGACGTGGTCATCCGCGGCGGTACGGTCTACGACGGCCGGGGCGGTCCGCCCTTCGTGGCCGACGTGGCGTTGCGGGGGGACCGGATCGTGGCGATCGGGGACCTTTCGGGTGCGCGGGGGCGGAGCGAGGTCGATGCGGTGGGGCTTGCGGTGTCGCCCGGGTTCGTCAACGTCCTTTCGTGGGCGACCGAGAGCCTGATCGAGGACGGGCGGGGCATGGCGGACCTGCTGCAAGGGGTGACGCTCGAGGTGTTCGGCGAGGGGTGGTCGATGGGGCCGCTCGACGACGAGCTGCGCGAGGTCGTGCGGCAGCGTCAGGGCGATATCCGCTACGAGGTGGAGTGGGAGACGCTGGCCGAGTACCTCGACTGGCTGGTCGAGCGCGGCGTGTCGCCGAACGTCGCCTCGTTCGTCGGCGCGACGACCGTGCGGGCGCACGTGCTCGGCTTCGAGGACCGGCCGCCGACCGGGGCGGAGCTCGCCGAGATGCGGGCGTTGGTGGCGCGGGCGATGGAGGAGGGGGCGCTCGGCGTCGGCTCGTCGCTCATCTACGCGCCCGCCTTCTACGCCGGCACCGACGAGCTGGTCGCGCTCGCCGAGGAGGCCGGGCGCCACGGCGGCATCTACATCTCCCACCTGCGGAGCGAGGGCGACCGGCTGGTCGAGGCGGTCGACGAGCTGATCGAGATCTCCCGGCGTTCCGGCGCTCCGGCGGAGATCTACCACCTGAAAGCGGCCGGTCAGGCGAACTGGCCGAAGATGGACGAGGTGATCGAAAAGGTCGAAGCCGCGCGCAAGGAGGGGTTGGCGATCACGGCCGACATGTACACGTACACGGCCGGGGCCACCGGCCTC
>CAZLLV010000079.1:0-2658 GCA_964560325.1 uncultured Thermoanaerobaculia bacterium
GCGCGCTGGTCGGGCCAGCGCGACCTGAGCATCGGCACGCCGGTCGCCGGGCGCACCCATCTCGAGACCGAGCGGCTGATCGGCTTCTTCGTCAACACCCTGGTGCTGCGCACCGACCTCGCGGGCGACCCGACCTTCGCCGAGCTGCTGGAGCGGGTGCGGAGGGTCGCTTTCGCGGCCTTCGCGCACCAGGAGCTGCCGTTCGAGAAGCTGGTCGAGGCGCTGGCGCCCACGCGCGATACGGCGGTGACGCCGCTCTACCAGGTCTCGCTCGCGCTCCAGAACGCCGGACGGAAGGTGCCGGGACCGCCGGGGATCGAGGTCTCCCGCCTGCCGGTCGAGATCCCGGTCGCCAAGCTCGACCTCAGCCTCTCGTTCACCGAGACCGAGGGCGGCCTGGAGCTCCGCGTCTCCTACGACCGGGATCTCCTCGACCGGACGACGGTGCTGCGGACCGTGGGTCAGCTCCGGGCGCTCCTCTCGACCGCGGTCCTCTGTCCGGAGACGCGGCTCTCCGCGTTGCCGGTCGTGACCGCGGCCGAGCGGCGCGCGTTGCTCGACGCGGCGGAGGCGCCTCCGCTGCGGTCCGGCGGGGAGGTCGAGCTCGGTGGCTCGTTTTACGCCGCCTTCCGGCGCTGGGTCGAGCGGACGCCGGAGGCGGTGGCGCTCGAAGAGGGCGAAGCGCGCTGGAGCTTCCGCGCGCTCGACCGCCGGGCCGCGGCGCTCGCCGGTCTCCTGCGCGCGGCCGGCGTCGGCCCCGAGAGCCGGGTCGCCCTCCTGGCCGAAACCTCGGCGGAGGCGATCGTCGCGCTCCTCGCGGTCCACGGGGCGGGCGGAGCGTTCGTGCCGCTCGACCCCGCGCAGCCGGAGGAGCGGCTGCGCTTCCAGGTGGCGGACTCGGGTGCCGCGGTGGTGCTGGCCGGGAGGGGCGTCGAGGCGGCGGTGATCGCCGTCGGGGCGGCGGTGATTCGGCTCGGCGACGCGCCGGAGGACGAGGCGGCCGAGTACCCCGAGCCGCCCGCGGCCGAGGGCGTCCACCTCGCCTACGTCTCCTACACCTCGGGCTCGACCGGCCGTCCGAAGGGCGTCGCGGTCGAGCATCGGCAGCTCCTCTCCTACGTCGCGGCGATCGTCGAGCGTTTCGGCGTCGGCCCGGGCGATGCGCTGGCGACCCTGTCGAGCCTCGCCGCCGACCTCGGGCACACGGCGGTCTTCCCGGCCCTCGCCACCGGCGGCCGGCTGGTGGTGCTGCCGCGCGAGACCGCGACCGATCCGGCGGCGATGGCGGCTGCGGCGCGACGCCACCGCTACGACCTCCTGAAGATCGTCCCGAGCCACCTGGCGGCGCTCCTCTCCGGCGCGGCGAGGCTCGAGGACCTCCTGCCCGCGCGCTGGCTGGTCCTCGGCGGCGAGGCGCTGCCGCGGGAGCTCGCCGAGCGCCTCCTCGCCGCCGGCGGACCGCGGGTGGTCAACCACTACGGGCCGACCGAGACGACGGTCGGGGTGCTGACCCGCGCGATCGCGGCGGACCGGCCGACGGTCCCGCTCGGCCGCCCGCTGCCGGGCCGGGCGGTTCACGTGCTCGACAGGTGTCTCGCTCCCGTGCCGGCGGGCGTGACCGGCGAGATCGTGATCGGCGGAGAGGGCGTGGCGCGCGGCTACCTCGGCCGGCCGGCGCTCACCGCCGGGCGTTTTTTGCCTGACGCGTTCTCCGGAAGGCGAGGGGCGCGCCTCTACCGCACCGGCGATCGGGGGCGGCGCCTGCCGGACGGCGAGATCGAGTTCCTGGGACGGGTCGACGGCCAGGTCAAGGTGCGCGGCTTCCGGGTCGAGACCGGGGAGGTGGAGGCGGCGCTCCTGCGCCATCCGGGTGTGCGCGAGGCGGCCGTGGCGCTCGCCGGCGGCGCGGGAACGGGAGAGGCGCTGACCGCCTTCGTGGTGCCCGCGGCGCCGGGTGAGGTCGACGCGGCGTCGCTCCGTGCCGCGCTCTCCCGCTCGCTGCCGGACGCGATGATCCCCTCCCGCATCGTGACGCTCGAGCGGCTGCCGCGCCTGCCGAACGGCAAGATCGACCGCTGCGGCCTGGCAGAGAGGGCGGCGAGGGCGGCGAGCGGGACGGAGGACGGCCTCGGAGACGCCGCCGCGCCGGGAGCCGGAGCGGCACCGCCCGCGACGCCGCTCGAAGAGCTGGTGGCCGAGGCGTGGGGCGAGGTGCTCAAAACCGGTCCGGTCGCGGCCTCCGGCGCCGACTTCTTCGCCCTCGGCGGACACTCGTTGCTCGCGATCCGCGCGGTCGCCCGGCTGTACGAGCTGACCGGCGTCGAGGTGCCGCTCCGCCAGCTCTTCGACACGCCGACCGTCGCCGGTCTCGCGCGCTGGATCGGCGAGCGACTCACGGGCGGCGGCCACGCGGAGCCGATCCGGCGGCTCGCTGCGCCCGGGGACGGGGCCGGCGCGCCGGCATCCTTTGCCCAGGAACGGCTCTGGTTCCTCGATCGGCTGGGGACCGACCGGAGGAGCTACGGCGTGCCGACCGCCCTCGCGATCGACGGTCCGCTCCGTCCCGCGGCGCTGGCGCGCGCGCTCGGCGGCGTCGTCCGGCGCCACGAGCCGCTGCGCACGAACCTGGTCGCCCCCGACGAGGCCGCGTCCGAGGCG
>CAZLLV010000080.1:0-5240 GCA_964560325.1 uncultured Thermoanaerobaculia bacterium
TGCCCGCGCGCCTCGTCGTACTGGTGGAGCGCCAGGTGGGCCTGCCCGAGCGCGTAGCGGCCCGGCCCCTCGGCCAGCTCTCCGAGCCGCTCCATCTCGCGCTCGATCCGCGCCATGCGGGACCGCAACGCCTCCTTGTGCTCGCTCGTGTCGTGGAGCGGCAGGACCAGCGCGTAGCGCAGCGTCGCCTCGACCTCCGTCACCTCCTGGCCGAAGCGCTGGGCGAGCGCGGCCCGCTCGTGGGCGAGCCACTGGCCGCGCAGCGCGACGGCGCCGGTCAAGAGGACCGCCACGACGGCCGCCGCCGCGACCGTCGCGAGCGCGCGGTTCCTCCGCAGCGTCTTGCCCAGCCGGTAGGGGAGGCTCGGCGCCCGGGCCAGGATCGGCTCGCCGGCCAGGTAGCGCTCCAGGTCGGCGGCGAGCTCGCGGGCGGACCCGTAGCGCCGGTCGGGCTCCTTCTCGAGGCAGCGCAGGACGATCGTGTCGAGGTCGGCCGGCAGCGTCGGATCGATCTTGCGCGGCGGTACCGGGTCCTCGCCGGTGATCCGCACCAGGGTCTCCGGCACGGTGGCGCCGGAGAACGGCGCGCGGCCGGTCAAGGCCTCGTAGAGCACGACCCCGAGGCTGAAGATGTCGGTCCGCCGGTCGATCGCGCGGCCGCGGATCTGCTCGGGGGAGAGGTAGGCGGGCGTTCCGGTGATGACGTCGGTCCGGCTCAGAGAAGGATCGCCCAGGTCCTTGGCGAGCCCGAAGTCGACCACGTACGGGTGGAGCCGGCCGGACGCTCGGTGGGAGACCAGGACGTTGCCCGGCTTCAGGTCGCGGTGGACGAGCCCGTTCGAGTGCGCGGCGTCGACGGCGCGGGCGACCGCGGCGGCCAGCCGCACCACCTCGTCGCGCGGCAGGCCCTCGATCGCCTCGTCGAAGCGGGCGCCGTCGATGTACTGCATCGCGATGTACGCCCGGCCCTCGACCTCGCCGGCCTCGTACACCTGGCAGACGTGAGGGTGGTCGATCCGGGCCTGGGCGCGCGCCTCGCGCAGGAGCCGCCGGCCGAGGTCGGGCTCGCTCTTCTGCAGGATCTTGAGCGCCGCGAAGCGCATGAGCGACGGGTCGAAGACCTTGTAGACCGTGCCCATGCCGCCGGCGCCGAGGAAGGTCACCACCTCGTAGCGGTCCCAGTCCTCGAGCACTTCGAGATCGCGGGCGATCCGCGCGTCGGCGGCCTCCCGCCGGTCGGAGAGCTCGACGTCGAGGGCGCCGGCGAGGCCGCCGGCACCGCTCCAGCCGGGGGTGTCCGCCGGGTCCTCCGGCCGGTCGAGGTCGGCGGCCATCCGGTCGAGGGCGCCGCGCTCGAGAAAGCCCCCCGCGACGAGCCCGTCGAGCCAGGCGGCGGGGTCGATCCCGCCGTCGTCGCTCTCCGAGCCGGAGAGGCGGCGAGCCACCGTCTCGAGGTCGTCCCACGTGACCAGCCCGTGGGCGACGGCGAGCCGGAGCAGGCGGAGCTCGCGCGGGGTCTGCATGCGGTACCGCGCATTATGCGCCCGGGGCCGGACCGGCGCAAACGCACCACGGTCGGCCGCCGCGGCGGGTCGGGTTGCCAGAAGCTCCATCGGGGTTCCTCCACCCCGGTATGACGAAACTCGCCGCTCCGTTTCCTCACCCGGCGCGCGAGCTACGGCTGGCGCTGCACGCGGGAGCGGAGGATTCGCTCCACCTCGTCCGGGCCCAGGCCGCCCTCGCCGACGTCGAGCGTCAGCGGCTCGGTCCAGGAGGGCCCTTCGCCATCCGGTCCCGCTGGTCCCGCCAGGCTCTCGGTGTAGACCACCTCGCCCTCGCGGTCCCAGGAGACCAGGAGGCGGGTGCCGTCCTCCGAGGCGTAGATCCGCGCCGGCCCGCGGGGCGGTGCGGCGCCGCCGGGAGCGGCCCCATCGGGCCCATCCGGTTCGGTCGGCGCCGGGAGGTCGCGGACCAGCCGCAGCCGCACGACGCTCGGCACGTTCTCCGCGTGCCCTTCGCCCGCGTCCGCCACCTCGAGCACCCGCGTGGCCTTCGCATCGATCTGCCGGTCGACGTCGCCGAGCGTCTGGACGCCGATCTCGATGATGGTCGCCCGCAGGTCGCCCGCGAACGGGCGGATGCCGCGGTGGGGCTTGGCGTCGTGGAGCTTCTGCGCCGCCTCGACCACCGAATCGGCGAAGTGCTCGGTGACGCCCGGGTTGAAGCGGCGGCCGATCTCGATGATGACGGCGCGCAGCACGCCGCGGATCGATCGAAGGCGGTCCTCGCCCGCGTCGTAGCCGGTGTCGATCACCGCGTCGTGGAGCCGGTCGGCGATCAGTCCGAGCTCGCCCGGCAGCACCCGCGCCTCGACCGTGAGCAGGCGCGCCGACTCCTGGTTGGCGAAGGCGACCATCACGGTGTGCAGATCCTTGCCGCGCGAGAGGCTGGGCGAGCTGTAGAGGCTGGCACCGGCGGCCGGAGACGGCGGCGCCGCGCCGGCCGGGTCGAGATCGTTCAGCCGGTAGACCGGGTTCCAGCCGACGTAGGCACCCGCCTCGAGGACGATCGGCGTGTACTGGATCGACTCGCTCCCGCCCGCGGCGCGCTCCCACCAGACGGCGTGGAGGACCGACCGGTTGCGCTGCACGATGCCGTCGGCGATCGTCGGAACGTCGTAGTGGTCCCGGGTGATGAGCACGAGCGGCGAGCCCTTCAACGGATCGACGTCGCCGGAGAGCTCGTACGGCTCGGTCCAGTCGTCGCCCCGCAGGCCGGCCAGCAGGACGCTCGAGCTCCCGGGATCGGAGCGGCTCTCCCAGACGACGTAGGCGGACCCGGAGTCGGCTTCGAAGACGAGCGCGGCGGAGCCGTCGACGCCGGCGCCCTCGGAGCCCGGCACCAGCCGCCGGACCGGTGGCTCGCCGGGCTCGTCGATCTCGAGCGCGAGCACCGGAGTCTCCGGCGCGGCCGCGCCGCCGTCGGGGAAGAGGTCGCCGTACTTCCCGGCGAGGGCGCGGTAGAGCTCGCCCCGGTCGCCGAGGGCCACGGCGCCCGGGTCGGCCGCGGTGGGCGCCGCGAGTGCGAGCATGGAGGCGAATACGAGCGTCGCCGCGGCCTCGACGAGGAGGGGCTGGCGCCACGTGCTGCGACTGCGGAAGAGAGTCATCGTCAGGCCTTGAGGTTGATCAGCTTGCAGACGTCGAGGCTGAGCAGCATGCCCGGGACCTCCGGCATGTCGGGGTAGAAGGTCTCCTGGAGCACGTCGAAGTAGTCGCGCGCCGCGAGGTCTTCGCCCGCCAGCTTGTGGCTCTCGCCGAGGAGCAGCAGGGCGTACTTCAGCCGATCGAGGTCGCCCGTGCGCTCGGCCGACTCGAAGGCCCGAAAGGCGTGCCGCTTCGCGGCGTCGGGTCGGCCGATGTGGAGGTAGGCGAAAGCGAGGGTGAGCTGCGGCTCGATCTCGTAGAGCGATCCCGGGCTGCACTGGCGAAGGATCCGCAGGCTCTCGAAGATCGGCCCGAACGCCTCGTGCAGACGGCCGAGGACGGTGCAGGCGTAGCCGACGTTGTTGAGGAGCAGCGCGCGGCGCGACGAGCGCTCGCCGGCGAGCAGGTCGAGACCCTGGCGGTAGTGCTCGAGGGCCGACTCGAACTGGTTGAGGCCGGCGAAGGCGTTGCCGAGCTGGTTCAGGGCGGAGGCGCGCAGGGCGGCCTGATCCGCGTCCTCGGCGTAGTCGAGCGCGAGCCGGCCGTAGAAGAGGACCTTCTTGAAGTCTTTGCGAAGGTCGTAGGCCCAGGAGAGGTTGTAGGCGGCGAGCGCCGCGACGTGCGGGTTCTCGGTCTGGAGGAGGATCTCCTGCAGACGGGTCACCGTGCCTTCGGGGCGGCCGAGGCGGATCGCGACGGCCGAGCGGTTGCAGAAGGCGAGGTCGGCGAGGCTCTGGTCGTCGAGCGCCTCGGCGAGCTCCCGGGCGCGGTCGAACGATTCGAGCGCCTCCTCGAGCCGGCCGGCCCCCAGCAACGCCGTGCCTTCTTCCTTGATGACCTCGTAGCGAGCTCTCGCACCCGTCGGCTCTGGCATCTCGTCGGCTCCACTCACTGATGCGGCGCGTGGCCGCGGGTTGTCCTCTCGCCCGTCGCCGGAGGGTCCGGGGACGGCGGTGCTCGAAGGCTTCATCGGGAGAGCTCTCGCCGGAAGCGCTCGCCGGCTTCGTAGGAAGAGCCGCCGGCGACCGCCAGCGACTCCAGCTCGTGCGCCTCCACGTCGAACGCCGAGAGCAGGCGGAAGAGCGTCTCCAGGCCGATCCGCGCCTCCCCGCGCTCGATCCGCGCCAGATCCTGCGCATCGACGTCCGAACGCTCGGCGACCTGGGCGACGGAGAGCTTGCGCTCCTTGCGCAGGCGGCGCAGCTCCTTGCCGAGGAGCTCCACCTTCTTCGTCTGTGGGCCGGCGGTCATCTTCTGTGCGCTCGCATGCTCTCGCGGGAGACGAGCCCGGCCGGCCCGTGCGCCGGGGGAGGGCTCTTCTGATCTCGTAGCGGGTCTCGTGGCGTTCTCGAATTCGATGCTATATCGACATTGGGCGGAGGTCAAACGATTTCTCCGCTGGTACGATACGCCTCCTTCCGCCGTTCCGTCGATCCTCTCTCTCGTCAGGAGCTCCGCCCGTGCCGAAACCCTCTCCGACGTCCTCTCGCTCCTTCCAGGTCTACACCGACGGCGGGGCCGATCCGAACCCGGGCCCGGGCGGCTGGGGCGCGGTCATCCTCGACGCCGGCGGCGAGCCGGTGCGCGAGCTCTCCGGCGGCGAGAATCCGTCGACCAACAACCGGATGGAGCTGACGGCGGCGCTCGAGGCGCTCCAGGCGTTGCCGGACGGGGCGCCGGTGGCCCTCTACACCGATTCGATCTATCTGAAGAAGGGGATCACGCAGTGGCTCCCGGGCTGGATCGCGCGCGGCTGGCGGCGCAAGACCGGCAAGCTCCAGAACGAGGATCTCTGGCGGCGGCTGGCGGAGGCGGTGGCGGGGCGCGAGATCTCGTGGCACTGGGTCAAGGGGCACGCCGGGCACCGGCACAACGAGCGGGCGGACGAGCTGGCGACGGAGGCGATCCGGGGCACGAAGGGTGGCGGCGGGCGCCGGGGAGGGTCCGCGGCGGCGGCGGCGGACGTGCTGGACGAACTGCAGATCACACGACTGCACTCCAGTCACCAGTTGACCGCGCGTATGCCGTCGGCAG
>CAZLLV010000081.1:0-19312 GCA_964560325.1 uncultured Thermoanaerobaculia bacterium
CCGGCCGCCGCGGCCAGGGCGAGGAGCCCGACCGCCGCCGAGGCGCCGGCCAATCGCCGGCCGCCGAACGGGTCGGGCGGCGACCCGGCGTCCCGGGCGGCGCCGCCCTCGCCCCCCGCCGCCCAGCGGAGGAAGGTCGGATAGAGGCCGTAGGTGACGGCGAAAGCGACCACGGTGCCGAGGCTGCCGGCGGTGCCGAGCTCGCGCAGCGGCTGCGCCGAGGCGAGCAGCAGGCTGGCGAAGCCGAGCAGCGTGGTCGCCATGCACCAGAACGAGGCCTCGGCGGTGGCGGAAACCGCGGCCCCCGTGTCGCGCCCGAGGCGCCGCCAGTTGGCGGTCAGGTAGACGAGGTGGGAGAGCGTCAGGACGAAGACGATGGTGACGAGGTTGGCGGTCAGCACGCCGAGGCCGATGCCGCCGAGCCGGAGCAGGCAGAGGGCGACCGAGCACGACGTGAGGCAGGTGGCGAGGATGCCTGCCGCGAGGCGGAGGTCGCGGTAGAGGAGGACGACGAGCAGCCCGAAGACGCCGAGCGAGGCGAAGGTGAAGACCGAGAGGTCGCGGACGAGGTGCCGCCGGATCTCCTCGACCACGTACGGGACGCCGGAGAGCTCGAGCCGGAGCCCCTCGCCCTCGCCGGTCGCGGCCTCGGCCCGGGCGACCACCTCCTCGATGCGCGGCACCACCGTCTCCGGCGGGGCCGCCTCCTGGAGCTCGACGATCAGGAGCGTCGCGGCGGGAGGTTCGCCCGGCGCGGTCCCGGGCGAGAGGAGGCGGCTCCAGAACGGTCCCTCGAAGGCGTCCGCCGGGCTCGACGGACCGGAGGTGGCGGAGACGACCGAGGCCACGCCCGGTACGCCGGTGAGCTCGCGGGTGAGCGAACGCAGCCGGTCGAGCGAAGCCTCCGAGCGCAGATCGTCGGCCGAGGCGCTGACCAGCACCTGGGGGCGGGACGGGAAGGTCTCGTCGATGCGTGCCGAGGCGCGGAGCTGCGGGTCGTCGCTGGCGAAGAAGAAGTCGCCCTCGACGCGCGGCGAGAGGTCGACCAGAAACACGACGATCGCGACCGCCGCGGCGGCGAGCGCGACGATCGCCCAGGCGCGGGCGGCGGTGCGCGGCTCAGCGGCCATCGCCGGTCGGGACGCCGATGGGGACGAAAGTGCCGCGCTCCCGGTCCTTGCGCACGCCGGGTAGCCGGAGCGCGCGGCCGTGGGCCACGGAGTAGATCCCGGGCGCGAGCGCGCGCGCGGCGAAGAGGGCCTCGGTCAGGTTCTGGAGCGCGTCGGATCTCTTCATCTCGAACGGCCGCATCGCGCCGGTCAGCACCACCGGCACCGGCGGCTCGGGGAGGGATTCGAGGATGCGCTCGCCGGTCTGCGTCAGCGTGTCGGTGCCGTGGAGGATCACGACGCCGGTGAGCCCGCCGGCGGCGAGCGCCTCGCCGACCGCCTGCGCCACCCGGTCCCGGTCGGCGTCGTCCATGTACAGGCTGTCCTTGCTCATCAGCTCGATGATCTCGACCTCGAGGTCCTCGAGCCGAAGCTCCTGGAGCATGCGGCGCACGATCGAGCGCCGGTTCGACAGCTCCCCCGACTCCTCGTCGTAGGTCTTCTCGATCGTGCCGCCGGTGGTGACGAGGCAGACGCGTTCCATGACGCCGCGGACTCTATCGCCCCTTCGAAGCCCGTGCGAAGGTCGGGTAGACTGCCCCCTCCGCGTCATGAACCGCCGTATCCCTCTTTGCCGCGCCGCGATCCTGGTCGCTGCTTGTGCGTCCGCCGTTCCGTGCGCGACCTCGGCCGAGGAGGCGGTCTTCGCCGACCGGGCGGCCGAAACGGGCCTCGACTTCGTGCACTGGAACGGCATGACCGGCGAGTACTACTTCCCCGAGATGACCGGCCCGGGGTGCGCCTTCCTCGACTACGACGGCGACGGCGACCTCGACGTCTACCTGGTCCAGGGCGCGCTCCTCGCCGGCGACACGATGGAGGAGGCGCTCGTGCCGTTCCCGGGCGACGGGCCGCCGCGCGACCGGCTGTTCCGCAACGACTCCCGTCCGGCCGGGCCGGGGGAGGACGGGCCGCTCGTCCCCCGCTTCGTCGACGTCACCGACGCGAGCGGCCTCCTCGCCACCGGCTACGGCATGGGCGTCACGACCGGCGACTACGACGGCGACGGCTGGACCGACCTCTACCTGACCAACTACGGCCCGAACCAGCTCTGGCGCAACCGGGGGGACGGGACGTTCGAGGACGTCACCGCCGAAGCCGGCGTCGGGGACGCGAGCTGGAGCACGGGCGCCAGCTTCTTCGACGCCGACCGGGACGGCCGTCTCGACCTCTACGTCGTCAACTACATCGCCTTCGACGTCGCCGCGAACCCGCGCTGCTACACCGGCGGCGGCCGCCGCGACTACTGCGGTCCTTCCGACTTCCGGCCGGTGACCGACCGGCTGTTCCGCAACCGGGGACCGGGGGCGGACGGGGTCACGTTCGAGGACGTCTCCGGCCCCTCCGGGATCGCGTCGGCTCAGGGGCCGGGGCTGGGCGTGGTGGCGGCGGACTTCGACCGGGACGGCTGGACCGACCTCTTCGTGGCGAACGACGGCGCGGTCAACTTCCTCTGGAAGAGCCGGGGCCGGGGCGAGGACGGCCGGGTGCACTTCACCGACGAGGCGCTGCTCGCCGGGGTGGCCCTCAACCGCGCCGGGCAGGCCGAGGCGAGCATGGGGGTCGACGCCGGCGACTTCGACGGCGACGGCGACCTCGATCTCTTCATGACCCACCTGATGGGCGAGACGAACACCCTGTACGTCAACGACGGCTCCGGCCTGTTCGAGGACCGGACGCTCGAGACCGGCCTCGGCGCGCCGAGCTTCCCGCTCACCTCGTTCGGCACCGCCTGGCTCGACTACGACAACGACGGCTGGCTCGATCTCTTGATCGCGAGCGGCGCGGTGCGGGTTCTGGAGGATCAGGTGCGGGCGGGCAAGATCCTGCCGCTCGAGCAGCCGAAGCAGCTCTTCCGCAGCGTCCCCAAGCAGGGCGGCGGCCGGCGCTTCGAGGACGTGACCGGGGCCGGCGGCGAGGCGCTGACCCGGCCGGAGGTCTCGCGCGGGCTGGCGGTGGGAGACGTCGACGCCGACGGCGACCCGGACGTGCTGATCGCCAACAACAACGGACCGGCGCGGCTGCTGGTCGACGCGGTGGGGCAGGCGAACCCGTGGGTCGCTTTCGAGGTGGTGGGGGAGCGGGGTCCGTCGGCCGCCCCGGCGATCGGCGCCGAGGTGGCGGTGCGCCGCGCCGGCGGTCCGGAAGGCGGTGGACCGCCGCGCCGCCAGCTCGGGCGCGTGCGGACCGACGGCAGCTACGCCTCGGCGAACGCTCCGCGGGTGCTGTTCGGGCTCGGCGGCGCGGCGCCGATCGAGGAGGTGCGGGTGGTGCGCCGGCCGGGTGCGGGCGAGACGGCCTGGCGGGGGATCGAGCCGGGACGGACGTGGGTTCTCTACCTGAACGAGGAGGAGGGGCGATGAGCGCGATGGAGCCGACGAGGAACGACGAGCCGCGGAAGGCGGCTCCGGGAGCGGCGGTGGCGGCCGTCCTGCTCCTGATCCTGACGACACCGATCGTCGCGCAGGAAGCGCCGCCCCCGGAGGCACCGCCCGCACCCCCGGCCGCGGCCGCCGAGGGCGGCGGTGAGGAGGAGATCCGCCTGGTGCCGATCCCGGAGCCCGACCTCTCCGCGCTCGAGCCGGCGGTCGCCGACCAGCTCCGGGAGACCCGGGCGCAGCTCGAACGGCTGCTCGGCCGGCCGGACGCGACGCCGGCGAGCCAGGCCGAGGCGCTCGGCGAGCTCGGGCGGGTCTACCACGCCTACGACCTGACGGAGTCGGCCGAGGCGGCCTACTACGACGCCCATCTCCTCGCGCCCGAGGACTTCCGCTGGGCCTACTACCTCGGCTATCTCTACCAGCAGCAGGGGCGGTTCGAGAACGCCGCCGTCCTCTACGGCCGGGCGCTCGAACAGGAGCAGACCGTCGCCGCCGTCATCCACCTGGCCGAGACCTACGTCGCGCTCGAAAGGCTGGACGAGGCGGAGTCGGTCCTGCGCTTCGCCCTCTCGAACGCCCCCGAGCTGCCGTCGGCGCGGGCGCTGATGGGGGAGATCGCGCTCTCCCGGAAGGAGTACCGGCTGGCGATCGATTACCTCGAGGCGGCGCTCGAAGCGGTGCCCGAGGCGACCCGGCTTCACTACCCGATCGCGCTCGCCTACCGGGGCCTGGGCGAGACCGAGAAGGCGCAGGAGCACCTGGCGCTGCGCGGCGAGATCGGCGTGCGCCCGGCCGACCCGCTGATCGCCGAGCTGGAGGAGCTGAAGCGGGGCGGGCGGGTGCACGTCCTGCGCGGCCGGACCGCTTTCCGGGCCGGCGACTTCGACGGCGCGGCGCGCGAGTTCCGCAAGGCGATCGAGAACGACCCGGAGAGCGTGACGGCGCGGGTGAACCTCGGCTCGGCGCTCGGCGAGGCCGGCGACCGGATCGGCGCGATGCATCAGTTCCGCCAGGTCCTCGAGCTCGCCCCGGACAACCTGATCGCGCGCTACAACCTGGGCGTAATGCTCGGCCTGGAGGGGGAGCACGAGGAGGCGCTCGAGCACCTGCGGGCGGCGGCCGATCTCGAGCCGCGGGACGCCGAGACCCGGCGGGAGCTGGCGAAGGCGATGATCCGCACCGGCCAGGGCGACGCGGCGGCGGAGGAGTACGTGCGGGCCTCCGACCTCGCGCCCTTCGATCCCGACACCCGCCTCGAAGAGGTGCAGCTCCTGGTCAACCTCGGGCGCTGGGACCAGGCGCTCGACCGGATGGACTCGACCCACGCGCTGCTGCCGCGCGAGCCCCGGGTGGTCGCGGCGTACGCCCGGCTGCTCGCCGCCGCGCCCGAGCTCGCGGTCCGCGACGGCGAACGGGCGGTCGAGCTCGCCACCGGCCTCGTGGAGGCGATGCCGACCGCCGCCCACGTCGAGGTGCTGGCGCTCGCTCTCGGCGAGGCGGGCCGGTGCGAAGAGGCGGCCGACTGGCAGGAGAAGGCGCTCGCGGCGTATCGCCAGGCCGGCGACACGGCTTCGATCGCGCGCGTGCAAGGCGATCTGGAGCGCTACCAGGCCGGCCCGCCCTGCCGCGTGCCGGGCCCGCCCGCCGACGAATGATGGGCGTGACAGAAAGGTAAAACAAATCATTCGAAAAATTGCACACTGTCTCTTTTGGTCCGGTGGCGGAAAAACCTTGACAAGGAGCGAGGCCGCCCCTACCATCGGGGGCATTACTTCCCTTCCGATCTAGACCCGATCCGGACTCGCCGCCCGAACAGGGCCGGAGATGCAGCAGTCGACGGTTTCACCGCTGGATCCGGCAATGACCCGAGACAGTGCGAGGGGCCACCCGACGGATTCCCTGCCGACGAGATCGCGTACGACACCCGGAGCCCCGGCACCCGTCGGTGCGTCGGATGTTTGGAACTGGATGACGGGATGGCGGGGCGGACCCGCCTCCCATACGACGCGCCGTCCACGGGACGGCCAGGAGACGAAGCGATGAGTCGCAAGATCTTGATGACGATGGCCTTGTTGGCAGTCACCTTCGGTGTAGGAGTAGCCGGCGCGCAGCCCCTGGCGACGGCCGACGCGAGTGCCGGCGGAGTGGAGTGGCGGCCGGTCCACCAGGACGTCGGGCTGGTCCTGACGATCTCGGGACCGGAGGGCTACTACGAGCGCCAGGAGGCGGGTCCCGGGGAGTCCCTGCTGTTCAGCGTCTTCGATGCCCAGGGCGGCGTCCGGCCGTCCGGTTCGTACGCCTACGAGCTGCGAGCCGTGCCGCGGGTCGACGACGCGACCCGCGCGGCCCTCGACGCGGTGCGCGAGGCGGGCGGGGACGGCTCCGCGCTGCGCAAGGCGGGCAAGCTCCCGGCCGTCCTGGAAGCGCAGTCCGGAGCCTTCACCCTCGACGGCGGCGCCGTCCTGATGGGTGGCGAGGAGGAGGCACGGCCGGCCGGCGGCAACCGGCTGGCGACCAAAGACCAGGTGATCCCGGACGACCTGATCGTCCAGGGCAGCATCTGCGTCGGCTTCGACTGCGTCAACAACGAGAGCTTCGGCTTCGACACGATCCGCCTGAAGGAGAACAACACCCGGATCAAGTTCGAGGACACCTCGGCCGGCAGCTTCCCCTCGACCGACTGGCAGCTCACCGCCAACGACTCGGCCTCCGGCGGTCAGAACAAGTTCTCGATCGAGGACATCACCGCGGCGCGTGTGCCGTTCACGATCGAGGGCGGCTCGACCACCAACTCGATCTACGTCGACAGCACCGGCCGGGTCGGCTTCCGGACCTCGACGCCGGTGCTCGACATCCACGTCGCGACCTCCAACACGCCCGGCATGCGGCTGGAGCAGACGAACGCCGGCGGCTTCACGGCGCAGACCTGGGACATCGCAGGCAACGAGGCGAACTTCTTCGTCCGCGACGTGACCGGCGGCTCGCGGCTGCCGTTCCGCATCCGGCCCGGCGCGCCGACCAGCTCGATCGACATCTCGGCCGACGGTGACGTGGGGGTCGGGACGGCGTCGCCAGACAGCCCGCTCCACGTCTTCGAGAACAGCGCCAGCTTCGTGGCGCCTCTGAACCTCGAGAACGCGGGCGGGGACGTCGGTTTCCGGCTGACCAACGACCTCAGCGTCATCGACATCAACCTGATCGAGAGCGGTGGGGCGAACGAGCTCCGCATCAACCTGGGGGCGTCGCCCCAGGAGTTTTCGCTCACCGAGACCGGCGACCTGACGATCACCGGGTCGCTGTTCACCGGCGCCGGCAACACCTGTGCTTCCGGGTGCGACCGCGTCTTCTCGCCGGACTTCCAGGTTCCCGAGATCGAGGAGCACGCTACCTTCATGTGGCAGAACAGCCACCTGCCGGCGGTGGGTCCGACGCCGGAGCAGGGAGTTGTCAACCTGTCGAAGACGACCGGCGGCATGCTGCATGAGCTGGAGGTGGCCCACATCTACATCGAGCAGCTCAACGAGCGGCTCAAGGCGAAGCAGCAGACGCTCGCCGAGATCGAGCTCGCCAACCGGGAGCTCGAGCAGGGGCAAGAGGAGCTCCAGCGCCAAATGGCGGAGCTGCGCGAGCAGCTTGGACGGCTTCTCGAGCCGTCCGCCGAGTAAGCGTCCCGTCCCGCTCTAGAGGCCGCCGGACGAGCTCGCCCGGCGGCCTCTACCCCTTTCTCTCCTCCTCGCCTTGCCGCGCATGGGCGAGGGATCGGCGCTCCGCGACACGTTCTTCTCTCCGTGGTCACCCCTGCGCCCGACGACCATGGTTTTCTTTGGCGTGGAAGTGCGCTACACTTCTATGCAAGTTTGTCTTCATATCGATAAATTCGTTGATCCATCGACGACTGAAGGTGGGCGAGCCCTTCCGGACCGGCTCCGGTTTGGCGAGGTGGCCCTGCGAGCCGCTCGGGGTCCTCGTGGACCCGAGCGAAAGGCTCTTCGCGAGCGAAGAGCGAACTGACTCAGGCAGGAGGATGGAAAAGAATGTCGAAACGATTTCTGTGTAGTGTGGGAGCAGCGCTCCTGGTCGCCTTCGGTGTCTGTGCACCGGTGTCGGCGCAGGTCTGCGCGCCGCTCGACAACGGCCGCCTGGCCGACGTGTACTACGAAGGGACACTCCTCTACTTCGACCCGGTGGTCGAGTTCCGGCAGATGACCCTGACGATCTCCGGCCCGTGCGAGGACATCGTCAAGACCTTCGGCCCGAAAGACGAGCTCTCGTTCGACATCCGCGAGATCGAGCGGGTGACCGACGGGCAGTACACCTGGACTTTGAAGCGGGAGGCGTCGATCGACAAGGGAGTTGAGGAGGATCTCCGCGACGCCCGCTTCAGCGGTGAGGAAGACCGTGTGTGGTGGTCGTACTTCGAGGCCGGAAAGATCCCGGCCGGGCCGTACACCGACTCCGGCTCGTTCACCGTCGACCGCGGCTCGATCATCGACCCGGCGAGCGGTGAGGAGAAGGAGAGCAAGCGGGCCGGGGCAAAGCGCGGCGTCGCCTCGTTGCTCGCCGACGCCGGCACCGTGGGAAGCCTGGCGACCGACGGGGCCGATGGTGAGAATGGGCTCTCGACGAAGCAGGTCATCAGCGGAGACCTGACGGTCTACAACTCGCTCTGCGTCGGCTTCGACTGCCCGAATAGCCCGTCTTTCTCCGACACGACGATCATGCTCACGGAGAACAACACCCGGATCAAGTTCGACGATACGTCCGTCGGTACCTTTCCCCGGAACGACTGGGAGATCGAGGCGAACTCGAACGTCAACGGCGGCGCGAGCTACCTCGGCTTCAACGACTGCGGTGACTCGAGCGGCGGCGGCTGTGCCAGCGACCTGGTCTTCGCAGTGGAGGCCGGTGCGCGTCAGCACGCCCTCTACGTCGATTCCGGTGGGCGCGTCGGTTTTGGCACCTCGAATCCGGTGCTCGACCTCCACGTCGTTGACGGCGACACGCCGGGGCTGCGCCTGGCGCAGGACGGGTCTTCCGGGTTCGGTCCCCAGACCTGGGACATCGCGGGCAACGAGACGAGCTTCTTCATCCGTGACGCGACCAACGGCTCGACGCTGCCCTTCCGGATCCGTCCGGGCGCGGGCAGCAACTCGCTGGTGATCGGCACCGACGGTCAGGTGGGTGTGGGCATCCTCTCGCCCACCAGCGCGATCCACGTGCGCCGGAACTCGTCGAGCTTCGTGGCCGGCCTGAACCTGGAGAACCAGGGAGGCGACGTGGGCTTCCGGCTGACCAACGATGTCAGCCTGGTCGACCTGAACATCATCGACGACGAATTCCGGATCAACTTCGGCGGCTCGCCGGCGGAGCTGACGCTCCAGTCGGACGGCGACCTGATCATCACTGGCACCTACACGCCGGACTACGTCTTCGAGCCCGATTACCCGCTGATGGCTCTGCCGGACCTGCGGCAGTTCATCGCCGAGAAGGGTCACCTGCCGAACGTGCCCTCGGACGCGGAGGTCAAGCGGACCGGGCGGATCAACCTGAGCAAGTTCCAACTCACGCTGCTCGAGAAGATCGAGGAACTGACCCTCTACACCCTCGACCAAGAGGACAAGATCGTCGGCCTGTCGCGCCAAGTCACCGACCGCGACGAGCAGATCGTGGACCTCCGGCACCAGAAGGAGGAGGAGGCGAAGTCCTACGCCGCACTGGCGACCGAGGTCGAGGAGCTGAAGCAGCTCGTGCTCGCTCTCAGCAAGGAGCGATGAAGCTGCTTCTCGCCGCGGCTCTCGGGCAATGAGCTTCGAAGGCCGGCTACCAATGACGGGAGCCGGCCTTCTTTTAGCCCCGGATCGGGAGCGAGGCCGTCGGGACGGGTCGGGACGAGGTTTCCCGAGTGGATGTGCCTCCGGGCGCTGGACACGATGACGGACGAACCCTGAAGGAGACCCGAACATGCGAAGGTTCTTGCTGTTCTTGACCGCCCTGGCGCTCGGCGCCCTGGCGGTCATCACGCCGGCCGCCGACGCCCAGGTCTGCGGACCCCTCGACGACGGCCGTCTTGCCGACGTCGCCTACGAAGGCACCACCATCTTCTGGGATGCGATCGTCGAGTACCAGGAGATGGTCCTGACGATCGGAGGTCCCTGCGAGGATGTCGTCCGGGTGTTCCCCCGGGGCGAGTCAATCTCGTTTGACATCCGCGAGATCACCCGGGTGACCGACGGCACCTACACCTGGCAGCTCCGGCGCACGGCGAGCATCGATCCGGGCGTCCAGGAGAAGCTCCTCGCGGCCCGGGGCTCCGGCAAGGCGGACGAGCTCTGGTGGTACTACTTTGAGAAAGGCTCGATTCCCGAAGGCCCCTACGTCGAGTCCGGCACCTTCACCGTCGCCGGCGGGCTGATCGTCGACCCCGGTCAGACGGAAGACAAGCAGGGGCCGATCGGTGCCAAGTCTGGGGCGGCGCTCGCCGCCGCAGGCCGGCCGGCGACCGATGGCGCTGCCGGCGTGAACCTGATCGGTGCGCGCGACCAGGTGATCCCCGACGACCTGATTGTCCAGGCCAGCCTCTGCGTAGGCTTCGACTGCGTCAACGGCGAGTCGTTCAGCTTCGACACCATCCGGCTCAAGGAGAACAACCTCCGGATCAAGTTCCAGGACACCTCGACCCTGGCCGGGTTCCCGACGACCGACTGGGAACTCACCGCCAACGACTCGGCCTCGGGTGGTCAGAACCGCTTCTCGATCACCGACGTCACCGCCTCGCGGACTCCGTTCACCGTCGAGGGCGGCGCGACCTCTAACTCGATCTACGTGGACAGCACCGGCCGCGTCGGCTTCCGCACCTCGACGCCGGTTCTCGACCTCCACATCTCGACGAGTAACACCCCGGGCCTGCGCCTGGAGCAGACCAGCGCCGGCGGCTTCACCGCCCAAACCTGGGACATCGCCGGCAACGAGTCCAATTTCTTCGTCCGCGACGTGACCGGCGGCTCGCGGCTGCCGCTCCGGATCCGGCCGGGCGCGCCCACGAGCTCGATCGACATCTCGAACGACGGCGATGTTGGCTTCGGAACCACGTCTCCGGACAGTGCCATCCACGTGTCGCGGAGCTCGGCGAGCTTCGTGGCCGGCCTCAACCTCGAGAACTCCGGGGGCGACGTCGGCTTCCGGCTCTCCAACGACCACGACGTGGTAGACCTGAACCTCGTCGAGTCGGGCGGTGCGAACGAGTTCCGGGTCAACTTCGGCGCCTCGCCGGCGGAGCTGACGCTGCAGGCGGACGGCGACCTGATCATCACCGGAACCTACACGCCGGACTACGTCTTCGAGGCGGACTACCCGCTGCTGTCGCTGCCGGAGCTCAAGGCGTTCATCGCGGAGAATGGTCACCTCCCGAACGTTCCGTCGGACGCCGAGGTGAAGCGGACCGGACGGATCAACCTGAGCGAGTTCCAGCTCCGGCTGCTCGAGAAGATCGAGGAGCTGACGTTGTACACGCTGGAGCAGCACGACCACATCGGGACCTTGCGTGGAGAGCTGGAGGCGAAGGACGTCAGCATCTTGGAGCTCCAGACGCGGAACGCGGAGCTCGAGTCCCGGCAGGACGGCTTCACGCGCGAGCTCGAGACCCTGCAGGAAGCCGTAGCGGCGCTGCAACAACAATTCTAGGAGCGGTTGCAGGCGGCACCGAAACCGCCGTCGGCAGAGCTCTCCATGGGCCGGGTGGCGATCCCGCCCGGCCCTTCTCTCGAAAGAACCTCGCGGGAAATCCTCCGATCCCTGGTCCTGGTGAAGTACCTCGGGCCCTTCCGTCCCCATTCCAACGAGGAGCGTTTCGTCGGTGATCGAGTTGGCCGTGGTCCGCAAGGGCCGCCGCTCCTGGGGTATGATGCCGCGAACCTCGACGCTCCGGCGCATTTGAAATGGCGGATCGGCGAGGGGGGCCATCTGGAGCCTTTCCATCGGAAACCAAGAAGGAGGTTCAACCATGCAGCGTAGAAATCCGGCACAGACCCTCAGGCCGATCGTGGCCATCGGCTTCGGTCTCGCTCTGCTCGTCCTCGTCCCGGCCTCGGCCCGGGCCCAGGGAACGCTCTTCGTCGAGGGCGACAACGTGGGCATCGGAATCGACACGCCCACGCAGCCGCTCCACGTCCGGGCGGCCGACGGAAGCGCGAAGGTGCTCGTCGAGGAGCTGGGCGGCGGCTCCTTCGAGGACATGATGGAGCTTTACAACGAAGACGGCAACGTCGGCTTCCGCCTCACCACGCCGACCGGCCCGGCCGACTTCAACAAGATCGGCGACGAGTTCCGGATCAACCTCCTCGCGTCTCCCGCGGAGCTCCGGCTCGACGCGTCCGGCAACCTGACCATCCGCGGGAGCCTGACGACGGAGAACCCGCCGGGGACCTTCCCGGACTTCGTCTTCGAGCCGGACCACGAGCTCATGCCCCTCGCCGACCTCCGCGAGTTCGTGCAGACGGAAAGGCATCTCCCCGGCGTCATGTCCGCGGCGGACGTCACCGCCAACGGCGGCGTGAACCTCAGCAAGCTTCAGCTTCAACTCCTGGAGAAGGTCGAGGAGCTGACCCTGTACCTCCTGGAGCAGAACGACACCATCGGCTCCCAGCAGGAGACGATCCGCGCGCTGGAAGCGCGGCTCGCGGCCGTCGAAGGGGACGGGGTCACGCCGTAAGGCGAGGTCTCGAGGGATCGTGTCTGCAGTAGAGACCGCAAGAATGCGCCGCCTCCTGTGGCAAGACGGGGGGACTGTCCGCGCCCGCGCCGCGTGCTCCGTGGTGCTGCTGCTGGCCTCCGCTCTCGCCGCCGGCTGTCGTTCCGACTCCAGCAAGGAGACAGCGGACACGGCGGCCGCGGGTACCGCGGCGCCGGAGGAGGAAGCCGTGGATGTCGGGGATCGGCCCTCCGGCTCGTGGTGGAAGGTTCGGCGCGCCTCGGCGAGTGAGGGCGAGGACCCTTCCGAGGACGAGGTGCGGAAGCTCGCCGCGCTCGGATACCTCGGAGGCTACGAGGCCGCGCCGGACCGTTCCGGCGTTCTCCACTCGGACCCGGATCGCGCCTTCGCCGGCTACAACCTGGTGGCGTCCGGACACGGACCGGAAGCCTTTCTCACCGACATGGAGGGCAAGGTGGTGCACCGGTGGCGCCACGAGGCGCCCCCCGACTACGGGGTGCCACCGGAGCGGAACTTCTGGCGCCGTGTCCATCTCCTGGAGGACGGGTCCCTCCTCGCCATCTTCGATCCCTTCGGGATCGTCAAGCTGGATCGGCACTCGCGTCTGATCTGGGCCAGCGATCCCTCCGAAAACCTCCACCACGACCTGGACGTCACCGCCGACGGCCGGATTTTCACCCTCGGCAAGCGGAGTCGGAAGATTCCCGGGATTCACGACGAGGTGAGTGTCGCAGAGGACATGGTCGTGATCCTGGACGGCGAGGACGGACGGGTCCTCGACCGCTTCTCCATCTTCGAGGCCTTTCAGCGATCCCCCTACGGCGAAGAGGTGGCGACGTACGTCCGCCAGACCGCTCGCCTCGCGGCCCAGAAGGAGCAAGGGGGGATCGAGGACCTCCACACGAACACGATCCAGGTCTTCGACGGCAGCCAGGTCGAGCTCTCCCCGCTGTTCAAGAAGGGGAACATGATCTTCTGCTCGCCGCACCTCAACAACGTGTTCATCATCGACGGCGAAACGCGCACCGTGCTGTGGAACTGGTCCGGGCCCTGGTACCGAATCCACGAGCCCCAGCTCGTTGCAGGCGGGACCTTCGTCCTCTTCCACAACAACGGCTACCAGGAGGAGGACCGCTTCTCGCAAGTCCTGGAGTACGACCTGCTCGACCGGCGGGAGATCTGGTCGTACGCAGGCGATCCGATGCGGCCGGAGACGAGGTTCTTCTCCGGCACGTCCAGCACGGTGTCGCGCTTGCCGAACGGCAACACACTCATCGTCGTCACCGAGAGCGGCAGGGTTTTGGAAGTGTCCCCGGAGAAGGAAGTGGTCTGGGAGTACGTGAACCCGGCACGAACCGGGGACGATCGGGAGCTCATCGCGGCCGTGTTCCATCTCGATCGCCTCCCCCCGGACCGGGTCACGCCCTGGCTTTCCACGGCGCGGCGGAGCAGCGCGGCGCCCTGATTCCGAAGCTCTCCGCCTCCGGACGTGGGCTCGCTACGGCCGCCCGCGGCTCCCATCCGTACGCTCCGAGATCGCAGGCATGAGACGGCGCCTCCTCGATTGGCTGCGATGTCCGGCCTGCCGGACCTCCCTGGTCCTGGAGTCGTTCCTGGAGGCGGGCGACCACATCCTCGAAGGGCTCCTCAAGTGCGGAAACGGCTGCTCCTTCCCGATCCGCGGCGGCGTCCCGCGGATGATCCCCGAAGGGCGGGAGGACCGGCTCCAGCGTGCCACCGCCACCTCGTTCGGGCACGAGTGGAGCGAGTACGACCGCTTCGGCTGGTCGGCGGCGGACCTGGAGGCCGAGGTCGAGGAGATTGAGGTGGCGGAGTACGCCGCGGTCCGTCGAGAGGACGAGCTCGCCCATACCATCCCTACCTTCCGGCGCAAGACCCTGCTCGCGGAGGGCGACCTCGAGGGGCGATTGGTGCTCGACGTCGGGTGCGGCAACGGCCGCTACTGCTTCGTGGCACGCCGCTTCGGCGCTGAGGTGATAGGCATCGACCTCTCTTCCGCTGTCGACGCGGCCTTCGCCAATACCCGCGACCTCGACGGTGTCCACGTCGTGCAGGCCGACGTGTTCGAGGCGCCCTTCGCCGACGAGACCTTCAGCGTCGTGTTCAGCATCGGTGTCCTCCACCATACTCCGTCGGCCGAGGAGGCGACGCGGGCGCTTCCGCGCCTGCTACGGCCCGAGGGACTCCTCTCCGTCCACCTCTACCGCCGGCAGAACCCGGTTTACGAGGTCCTGGATCGGGGAATTCGGGCGATCACCACACGCCTGCCCCTGTCCTGGTGCTGGCGGCTCTGCCACCTGCCGACCGTCGTGGGAAAGCTCTTCTTCCGGTCGCGGCTCCTCTTCGCCGGGGCGAACGCGCTGGTGACCGTCCACGTCACACACCACCACAACTTCGACTGGTACTCGGCACCGGTGGCAAGCCACCACACCGAGTCCGAGGTGATCGCCTGGCTGCGGGAGGCCGGGCTTCACGAGGTGGTGTCCGACGACCCGACCCACAGGGGCGACTCCTACTTCGCTCGCATCTATCCCTCGTGGGCCCGCCGCCCAGACGGCACGGTGAAGGCGTGGGTGCACGCCCTCTGCCCCCACTGGGCCCTCACCGTGCGCGGTCGACGCCCGCCCGCCGCCTGAGGAGGAGAAGACCTCCCGGAAGCGCGGAGGCGTACACCCAGATCAGGTGGAGGAACGCCAGGCTCGCCGCCTGCTCGCCGGTGAGACCGGTCGAGGTGAAGAAGGCGACCAGGTTCGCCTCGCGCACTCCGAGACCGTTGAGGGAGATGGGCAGGGCGCTCACGACCGTGTGAATGGGTAGGAAGACGAGGAGTTCGTGCCACGGCACCTCCAGGCGGAGGGCGTCGGCGAGGAAGCGGAAGACGGCCACGACGCAGACCTTCATGGCCACCGACAGGAGCGTGAGGGCCAGGATCAGGCCCGGAGAGCGCACGAAAGACCGGACGGCGCCCACGATCCGGGCCACCAGGCCTGCCGCCCGGGGGAGCCGGAGGCGCAAGAGCGTCCGGTCGAGGAGGCGAGTGAGGGGGCCGCTCGCCGCGAGCAGGACCGGCAAGAGGAAGAGACCGAAGAGGAGGGCCACCAGCGCCGTCAGCTCCGGCTCCCGCGCTGCGAAGTCGCTGGCGGCGACGCCTGCCAGCGCCATGAGGAAGGTGGCGAGGAAGCCGCAGTAGCGCTCCATCACCACGATCCCCGTCGACTGGAGCAGGCCGGCCGTCGCCCCGCGCGTGCCCAGGGCGCGGTACACGTCACCACCGAGGTTTCCCGGCAGGAAGAGGTTCAGGAAGTTACCCGCGACGAGGAGCCGGGTGCAGGTCCAGAAGCCGAGGTCGGAACCCTTGGAGGCGAGGACCAGCCGCCAGCGCCAGGTGTGGAGGAGGAGGCTCGCGAGGTAGACCGCGACCGCCCCCAGGATCGGCTCCGGCGCGAGCGAGCGGAGCCGGTCTGCCACTTGGCCGAGCTCCACTCGGTAGCCCAGGAAGGCAAGGAGGCCGGCGCCGACCAGCAACCGGAGGAGGGTTCCTCTCCAGCCGGTGCCGCGAGCCTCGAGGCCGTCTCGGCTCATCGCTCGGCACCGGCGGCGCTCGGGCTCCCCAGGGCGTCGAGCCAGGCGACCAGGACGAAGAGGGACCAGAGCTGGTGGGAGAAATCCCCCCTTCGGCTCCGGTGGCTCGCCAGCATCGCCGTGAGTCCCTCCGGATCAAGGAGGCCGCCCTCCCGGACGCCGCGGCTTCGGAAAAGGTCCGCCGCGCGATCGTGGAGCTCGCCCCGAAGCCAGCGCTTGGCGGGCATGCTGAAGCCCTGCTTGCGCCGTCGCAGGACCGCGTCCGGGAGCCGCCCGCGCATCGATCGACGAAGGAGCCACTTGCCGCGGCCGTAGCGCAGCTTGAGGCGCTCCGGCATCCTCGCCACCAGCTCCACCAACTCGTGGTCGAGGAACGGCACCCGCGCCTCGAGGGAGGTCGCCATGCTCATACTATCGAGCTTCGTGAGGATGTCGTCCGGCAGATAGAGCCCGAGCTCTAGGGCCAGCTCCCGGTCCAGCCGCCCCTCGGGCGCCTCCCGCGAGAGCCGTGCGACCACCGCCTGCCAGGGGTCCGTCGCCGCCGCCACCTCCTGCATCGCCGGCGTGTAGAGGCGGTCGAGCCAGGGGATGGGGAGAAAGGTCTGCCATCGGAGCTGAGCGCCCCGCGGATCCTTTGCCGCGCCCTCGATCAACCGCCGGACGACGTCCGAGACCCCCTTCTTGGCTTCCGAGACCGGGAGCCGGGCGGCGGCGGGAACCAGGAGCCCCTCGCGCACCCGCCGCGGCAAGGGGTCGTATAGGACCCTCGCGAGGCGGCTTGCCAGGTGGCGCTCGTAGCCGGCGAAGAGCTCGTCGCCGCCGTCTCCGGATAGGCAGACCTTGACGTGGCGGCGGGCGAGGCGGGACACGAGTAGGGTCGGAAGGGTAGAGGCGTCGCCCAGGGGCTCGGTCAGGTGGCGCACCGCATCGTCGAGGAGCGCCGTCGCGTCCAACCGGACGACCTCCTCGTGATGCTCCGTCTCGAAGCGCCGGGCTACCTCCCGGGCGTACGGGAGCTCGTCGTAGCTGGGATCGTCGAAGCCGATGCTGAAGGTCCGTAGCGTCCCGGGCACCAGCCGGCGCAGCCAGTAGACGATGGTCGAGGAGTCGATCCCGCCGGAAAGGAACGCCCCCAGCGGCACGTCCGCCATGAGCCGCCTCCGGACCGATCGCTCCAGGGCCTCGTCCAGGGCCTCGCACGCCTCCCGGGTGGAGAGGGGCTCTTTGGGCTCGAACCGGCACCGCCAGTAGACCCGGGGGCCGCCGGCTCCGCTACGGTCGATCTCCAGCACCTCGGCCGGCCGGAGCTTCGAAACCCTTTCCAGGATCGTGTCGGGAGCGGGTACGAACTCGTGCTGGAGGTAGAGGTGGAGCGAGCGAGCATCGACCGCGCGGGGCACGGTGGGCCACCTGACGAGGGCCGGGATGTCGCTCGCGAAGACGAGGCCGCCGTCCCAGCGGTGGTAGTAGAGCGGCTTGATTCCGAGCCGGTCCCGGGCCAGGAGGAGCACCTCCCGGCTCGAGTCCCAGAGGGCCAGAGCAAACATTCCGGCGAGACGCTGGACGAGATCGCCGCCGAGCTCCTCGTAGAGGTGGACCAGGACCTCGGTGTCGCATCGGGTGCGGAACTGGTGCCCCCGCCCCGCCAGCTCGCTCCGGAGCTGCACGTGATTGTAGATCTCGCCGTTGAGCACCACGAGGACGCTGCCGTCCTCGTTGCCCATGGGCTGGTGGCCGCCGGCCAGATCGATGATGCTGAGCCGCCGCATCCCCAGGCCGACCCCGCCTTCGACGAAGGTGCCCCAGTCATCGGGACCCCGATGCACGAGCGCGTCGCACATCGTGCGGATCTCGGCGTCCGTGACCGGCGCCGGGCTCACCCGGCCGACGATGCCGCACATCTCAGGATCGCCTTCTGCCCCGCGCCACCATCATGTAGCCGGATGTGAAGGGGATCAGGTGATCCAGCAGGGTCCACGCGCGCAGCGCGGGGTAGACGGCGGAATAGACCTTGTACGCGGTACCGACCTTGTTGAGCGCCTCGGCCGACATCGGCGCGGTGTCGCCATGAAAGTCCTGCTCCTGTGTCGGCTTGCCCTGCATCGCCTTGCGGTGGTAGGCATAGTTCAGCAGGTCCTCCAGCGATTCGGTGAAGAGCCGGCAGTAACTCGCGATCCCCTGAACTTCGAGCCCGTGTTGTTCCATGAGCGCGCGGGTCCGCTCCGGCGGATAGCCGTCGCGCGCGTGGCCGAAGCCCTCCTGGTCGGCGGTGAAGCCCAGGACCCGCTTGAGGGCGAACCCGGGCCGGCCCTGCTCGCCCTTGGGCGCCATGAACAGGAAATCGCCGCCCGGCTTGAGCACCCGCACCATCTCGGCGAAGAAGGTCTCGTCGTCCTCGATATGCTCGAGAAAGTTGATCGCGGCCACCACGTCGAAGCTCCGGTCGCGGAACGGCACCGACCGCTCCCCGATCTGCAGCACCCGCTCGCCCACCAGCGACCGCGCCGACCGGACATGGTCGCGCTCGAAGTCGGCGCTCACCCAGGTGCCGCCCCGCGCGCGGAGGAAGTGCGACGTGAGCCCGGTGCCACAACCGAGCTCGAGACAGAGCCGGCCCTGAACCGGCGGCAGATGCTCGAGGAGCGCCTTGACCGTCTCCTTCTTTTTCAGGGAGCGGCGATAGAGCTGGAGCTGCCAGTGCTCCGCCGCGGCCCCGCCTCCGTTGGATTGCATCGGCTTCACCTCAGTCGAGCGCGCCCGCGCGCCGGTAGTCCTCGACCGTGCGCCGGATGCCTTCGGCCAGATCTATCCGCGGCGCCCAGTCGAGAGCCCGGCGGGCGCGCGAGGTATCGAACTCGGAGTCGCTCCAGAAGAAATCCATTCGGCGGCGGTAGATCGGCGGATCGAGGTGGAGCGCCTGGCACACATCCTCGACCACCGCGGCGGCCGCCAGCATCGGCGCCAGCGGCAGCCGTACGCCGAAGCGGCGGCTCCCGGTGGCCTCCTGCACCTGTCCGATCAGCTCACGCAGGGTGCAGGCCCGCGGCCCCGCCACGATCAGCGCCTGCTCCACCGCCTCGTCCCGCTCGCAGGCTTTGAAGAACGCCTCGACCACGTCGTCCACGTAGACCATGTGCCGGCGCCCCGAGCCGTCGCCGAAGAGCGGGAACCGCTCCCGGCGCACGCCGCGGAACAGCTTGAGCAGCCGCTGGTCCCGGGGTCCGTACACGTCCGCCGGCCGGAGGATCACGCACGGCATCCCCCGCGCCCCGGCGACCTCGCGCACCAGCCGCTCCGCCGCCACCTTGGTCCGCTCGTACACGTTCCCGGGAGCGAGCGGCGAGTCCTCCCGGGTGACTCCCGGCGCCCGGTGGCCGAAGATGCCGATCGTGCTGCAATGGATGAACCGGGTGACGCCGGCGTCAGCCGCCGCCTCCAGCAGGTGCCCGGTC
>CAZLLV010000082.1:0-10388 GCA_964560325.1 uncultured Thermoanaerobaculia bacterium
GCACCGCGGCCTCGACGAGATCCAGAAGCTCCACGACCACTACATCGGCGAGGTCAACAAGGCCCTGGACGCCAAAGAGAAGCAGATCATGGAGGTCTGAGCCCGCGATCGTGGACTTCGAGCCTCTGCTGGTGAAGCGGGTGAAGCCCTCCGCATCGAGTCCGGGCCGGTGAGCGCCGCCGAGACCCGGCTCGAGCTGCCGCCGCCCCGGCGCCTGGCGATCCTCGTCGCGCTGGCGATCGTGCTGGTGGGCGTGACGCTCGCGGTCCTCTTCGTCGTCCTGCGGCCGTACGGCGTCGAGCCGTCCCGGCTCGCGGTCCTCGCGCTCGCTCCGGCCTGCCTCGCCGGCGTCCTGGTGCTCGCGGCCTGGGCGGTGATCCACGACTACCGCTCCCGGCTCGAGCGCGACCGCAGAGAGCTCCTCGCCCTCCACCGCGGCGCGCGCGACATCTACGACGAGCTCGCTCTCGACCACGTGCTCCAGAAGGTGGTCGACCACGCGCTGCCGCTGGTCGGGGCGCGCTACTGCGCCCTCTCGGTGATGGACGACAGCGGCCGCATCCGCGCCTTCCCGACCGCCGGCGTGGACCCTGCGACCCGCGTCGAGATCGGGGACCCGCCGACCGGCCGCGGGCTCCTCGGCGTGCCGCTCCACGCCGGTGCGGCGCTGCGCGTCACGGACATCGGCGCCGACCCGCGCTCGGTCGGCTTCCCGCCGAACCACCCGCCGATGAAGTCTTTGCTCGCGGTGCCGGTGCCGTGCAAGGCGCCGTTCCGGAGCAACCTCTACGTGGCCGAGAAGGAGAACGGCCGCAGCTTCACTGCCGACGACGAAGCGACCCTCTCCCGTTTCGCGCTCACCGCCGGCCTCGCCATCGACATCTCCTACACCCACCGCAGCCTGACCGGGCTGGCGGTCGGCCAGGAGCGGGTGCGGATCGCCCGCGAGATGCACGACGGCGTGGCGCAGGTGCTCGCCTACGTCAACACGAAGGCCCAGGCGGTGCGGGAGCTCGTCGTCCGGGGCCGGACCGAGGAGGCCCGCAAGCAGCTCGACGAGCTCGCCGAGGCCGCGCGCCAGGTGTCGGTCGAGGTCCGCGAGGGCATCCTCGCGCTGCGCACCGAGGTGTCTCCCGAGCGCGCGCTGGCCGAGGTGATCGAAGAGTACGTCGAGCGCTGGCGCGGGCGGGACGACATCGAGGTCCACCTCGACATCGACCCCGAGCTTCGCCTGCCGGCGATCGTCGAGCTCCAGCTCCTGCGGATCGTCCAGGAAGCGCTCTCGAACATCCGCAAGCACGCCCGGGCGAAGAACGCCTGGGTGAGCTTCGGGCGGGCCGCCGAGAATGGCGCGGTCGGCGCGGTCGGCGCGGCCGGGGGCGGCGGGACCGTCCTGGTCGAGATCCGGGACGATGGCCGCGGCTTCGACACCGCTTCCGGGCAAGCCGCTCGCGGGGAGCGCCTGCCGCGGTTCGGCCTCGCCATCATGCAGGAGCGTGCACAATCGATCGGCGGCACGATAGAGTTCGTCGCCAAGCCGAAAGAGGGGACCCGGGTGCGGGTCACGCTGCCGCCGCAGGAGGGCGTCCCCGTCCTCTGAGGGCCGAGCCTCGAACGAGTCGACGAGAGCGAAACGTGAAGATCCTGATCGCCGACGACCATACCCTCTTCCGGGACAGCCTGCGCAGCCTCATCGAATCGCACGATCACCAGGTCGTGGGCGAGGCGAGCGACGGGCGCGAGGCGATCGATCTCTGCCGCAGGCTCGATCCGGACGTCGTGCTGATGGACCTGACGATGGCCGTCATGGGCGGCATCGAGGCGACGCGCCGGCTCGCCGAGGTCTGCCCCCGGTCGAAGGTGGTGATCCTCACCGCGTCGGACGACGACGACCACCTGTTCGAGGCGATCAAGGCGGGCGCGAGCGGCTACCTGCTCAAGGATCTCGAAGCGGAGCGCTTCTTCGCGCTGCTCGAGGGAGTCTCGCGCGACGAGCCGGCGATCACGCCGCGGCTGGCCAAAAAGGTGCTCGAGACCTTCGCCAAGCCGCGCCAGCCGTCGAAGGACGACCCCGACGCTCTCACCGACCGGGAGCGCGAGGTGCTGGAGGCGATGGTGCAGGGCGTCACCTCGAACCGGAAGCTCGCGCGTGTGCTCGAGGTGAGCGAGAACACGATCAAGTTCCACGTCCGCAACATCCTCGACAAGCTCCACCTGCACGACCGCGCCCAGGCGGTCGGCTACGCGCTGCGCCACGGGCTGGTGGCGTCGCCGACCGACCGAGCCGCCGAGACGGACGACTGAGCCGGGCGCTGCTGCCTCGACCGACTACCAGCGATACCCGATCCCGAGCTCCAGGATGTCCGCGTCGTAGTCGTCGAAGTCGAACGACTCTTCGTCGTAGTCGATCGTCCGGTACCCGAGCTGCACGAGGTAGCCCTCGGTGAAGGCGTACTCGCCGAAGACGCGTAGATCCTCGCGGTCGAGGCCGAAGTCGCCCGAGTTGTCGTACAGCCGGAAGCTGCCGCCGAGGCGCCAGGCCTCGGTCGCGGCCCAGGTGACGCGGCCGTCGACGAAGTCGGTGTCGATCGTGTAATCGATCGGGAAGAGGACCGTCGCGCCGCCGCCGAAGCCGGCGGTGACGACCGTCTGGTCGATCTGCCGGTCGACCTCGAGCAGCCCGTAGCCGATCGAGGCGTCGAGACTCCGCCCGGCGGGCCGACCGCGCCAGCCGAGCCGCACGTCCGCCTGGTTCCAATCCGAGCTCCACCCGGAGTCGCCGTTGTCGCTCTCGCGCAGCAGGTAGCTGGCCGACGCGAACAGCCCCTCGCCGGCGCCCCAGCGGCCGCGCACCGACAGGCGGCTGCGGTCGGTCGGGGAGACCAGGGTGAACGGATCGTCGTACGAGCTGTCCTCGTAGTCGAGGGTGAGGGAGAGGTCCCGCCGCGGCCGCCAGGCCACGTTGCCGAACCAGCCGTCGTGGCTCGTCTTCTCCTCCTCGAGCTCGATCTCGCCGGCGCCTTCCATCCAGCCGCTGCGCACCTCCCGCTCCTCGTAGCGCAGCCCCGCGGTCAGGGTGACGGCGGTCACCGGCGCGTACTGGACGCCAGCCTTCGCACCCTGGGTCTCGATCTCCCACCGCCCCTCGCGCGGCGTCTCGTCGAACAGGAAGTCGCCGTCCTGGTCGAGATCGCGCACCCAGGCGCCGGCCACGATCGCCACTCGCGAGCTGACCTGGTAGGCCGCGTCCACGTCGACCAGCATCGCGTCACGGTCGATCTCGCCCTCGCCGACCGCGTCGGTCTCGAACGGACTGCCGCTGAAGCCGGTGCCGGCCGAGCGCTCCTCGGCGTGGAGGTCGAGCCCGAGATCCTGGAGCGTGCCGGCGGCTCGGATCGTCCAGCGCGAGGTGGGACGGGCGGTCAACCGGACGGTGCTCTCCAGGCTCTCGTAGTCGTAGGGCTGGTCGAGGAAGAAGAAGTCGAGCACGGTCGAGTCGGTCAGGTTCTCGCCCTGCGAGCGGCCGGGGAGGAAGATCTCGTAGGCGTTCTCGAACTCGCGGTAGCGCTCCTCGATCGCCAGGGTGATCCGGTCCCAGGAGTACTGGAAGCCGGCGACGTAGTCCTGCAGAGTCTCGTCGATCGGCTTGTCGAGCTCGAACTCGTCGCGCTCGATGTCGATCGTGGTGGTCGACTCGCCCCGCTTGGTCCAGCGCTCGAACCCGACGTGGGCCTTGGCGCGCGGCGAGAGGTCGAGCTCGAGGTTCGCCCGGTCGCGCACGCGCTCGAAGTCGAAGTGGTGGAAGTCGCCGGCGCGGGCGTTCCTCACGCTCTGCGCCTCGACCGGGAAGAGCTGGTCTTCGTAGAAGTAGTCCGACTCGATTCGGGTGTAGTCGAGCGAGTAGCGGCCGTGCTTCTCGAAAGACAGCCGCAGGCTCTGGAACGGATCGCTCCCGAGGTCGTCGATGTCGAGCCGCACGCGGTCGACCACGCTCTTGACCTCCTCGCTCTCGGGCACGAAGAGCAGGTCGAGCTCCGACAGGCGCGGCCCGTCGTCGAGGTTCAGGTCCTCGCGGAACTTGTGGTCCTCGCCGTTCACGTCGACCGATCGGAAACCGATCACGAACCGGCCCTGGAACGGCGAGCCGTCGGTGTCGTCCTGGGCCCCGGCCGGCGCCGTGAAGGGCGACGCCGTCAGCAAGAGGGCGCCGAGGACGAGCGCAACGAGAGGGGCTTGTCGTTTCGGGGTGCGCATGGCGGACCTCACTCGAGGAAGTAGGGGTCGAAGTTGGAGCCGTGGATCGACGAGTGGCAGTTGGTGCAGTTCGCGTCCAGGCCGAAGCGCGGGTCCGCCGGGCTCCCGATGTGGAAGCCGGGCACCAGGGTGTGGCACGAGTAGCAGAGCTCGCCCTGGTTCTGGAAGGTCAGCATGTGCCGGTTCACCGAGCCGTGCGGCGTGTGACACGCCACGCAGCCCTCGACCTGGGAGGCACCGTGCTCGAAGATGAACGGCCCCGCCTTGTCGGCGTGGCAGTCGGTGCAGCCGGCGAGGTCGAAGCCGCCGAGAGCGAGGCGCGACTGCGGTTCGTGCGGGTCGTGGCACGAGGAGCAGCTCATGACGCCCTCCTCCAGGCGGTGGTGCTCGTTCAGCCGGAGCTCGTTCACCACGCCGCCGTGGCACTCGGCGCAGGTGGCCGACGAGCCGCCGATCTCGTCGAACGGTCCGCCGTGCCAGTCGCCGGCGGTGGCCGTCGAGCGGAGCAGGGCGGGGGGCGCGTCGAGTCGCGGCACGTCGCCCTCGTGGATCGTGTGGCAGGTCGTGCACGTCATCCCCGCCGCGGCGTGGCCGGTGGCGAGGAAGCGCGGGTGCACGTCGCCGTGGCAGTCCTGGCAGACGGCGGTCTGGGTGAGCGGCGGCTCGCCCTCGGAGAAGGCGAAGATCGTTCCCTCGCCCCCGCCCTGCTCGACGTGCTCGGCCGCGCCGCGATGGCAGGAGACGCAGCTCCCACCGTGCGCGCTCCAGCCGGGCTCCTCGAGCAGCGAGTGCGGATTGCCGGCGAACGCCTCGACCCGCTCTTCGTGACAGGCCGAGCAGACCTCCGGCCCGAACTCCTCCGCGTCCATGGCGCTCACCGGAGGTGCCTGCGGGGCGGGCGCCGGCTTCGGCCGGGGTGCGGCGTCGAGCGTCGGGACGGTGAGGGCCACTGCCAACAGCAGTGCTCCCAAGCCGAGCCAGAGGATCCGTTCTCGCATGTCGACCTCGCTTCGATCTCGCTCTCGCGGCCGGATCGCTCCGGCCGGGGCGGTGGTTTCTGAATTACTGCTGGGTACATATTAGGCGCCGCCGGAGCGTCGATCTAGACCCGCTCGGGTAGGGCGCCCACCACGGCGAGGTAGGGCCCGCCCACCCGACGGGGTGGCGCGTCGAACCGGCTCGGCCTGTAGCTTTGGGCGCGAATGATTTCGTCTTCGAAGGAGGAGGCCCCAGCATGACCACCCGCCGCGTACTGACCTCGAGCTCGACCGCGACCCTCGCCTGGGCCGTTCTGGTGCTGCTGATCCCGGCAGTGACGATGCTCTCCCTCGCCGGCCCGGCCGTCGCCGCGGACGGGGGCGGAGCCGCCGCCTCGCAGGGGGAGAAGATCTTCACGGAGCAGAAGTGCAGCACCTGCCACGCGCTCTCGTCGAAAGGCGTCGAGGCGAAGGTGAAGGAGGGCTCGGCCACCTACGGCGGCGACCTCTCCGGCGCCGTCTCCGCAGACGAGATCGACGAGCTCGGCCCGTACCTGCGCGGCGAGACCGAGCGCGACGGCGCGGCCCACAAGAAGAAGATCAAGCTGGCCGGCGCCGAGATGAAGGCGCTCCTCGAGTGGCTGGCGACGCAGTAGGCCGGGCGAACGGAGAATCGTCTTGGCCGACATCGACCAGATCCTCGTCGGCTTCCTCGCCGTAGCCGGCGTCCTGATCGTCCTGGTGCTCGTGCGCCCTTCGGTCCTCGAGGGGCGAGCGGGCAAGGCCCTCGCGTTCCTGGGCTGGTTCGTCCTGCCGGTGCTCGCCCTGGTGTTCGGGGTCGAGGCCCACATGGAGCGAGCGAAGAGCACCGAGTTCTGCCTCTCCTGCCACGTGATGGAGCCGTACGGCGAGAGCCTCCGGATCGACGACCCCTCGTACCTGCCCGCCAACCACTTCCAGAACCGGCGCGTGCCGCCGGAGCAGGCGTGCTACTCCTGCCACGTCGACTACACGCTGTTCGGCGGCGCCGAGGCGAAGTGGAACGGCGTCAAGCACCTCTGGGTCTACTACACGGGCGCCTCGCCCGCTCTCGGCGAGATCGAGCTCTACGAGCCGTACGGCAACTCGGTCTGCCTGCACTGCCACGCCGGCGCCCGCTCGTTCGAGGAGAGCGAGCTCCACGTCGACCTCCTCGCCGACCTGCGTGCGGACGAGATGTCGTGCCTCGACTGTCACGACCAGATCCACGCCGTCGACGAGCTCGATGACCTCGACCGCTGGCAGCCGGAGGAGGCGCCGTGAGACCGGACCATCCGCTCCATTCGCTCGTCCGCCGCATGCGCCTGGCCGGCGCGCTGCTGATCGCCGGTCTGGTGGTGGAAGCGATCACGCTCCTCTGGAGCCACCACCTCGCCTTCGTCCTCTTCCTCGGCCTCGGCGGCCTGCTGATCGGTGCCGGCGTCGTGGTCTACCTCTGGAGCCTGCTGCGGCTGGAACCGGCCGGCTCCCGCCCGCCGGCCGCCCCGCGCGAGAGCTGACGGCCGAGTCGCCCGAGCGGTTGCGCCGCGGTCACCCGTCGGTGCGGACCGTCAACACCGGGCAGGGCGCGTGCTGGACCACCCGCCGCGCCACGCTGCCGAGCACGAGGCGCTGGAGCCCCGAGCGGCCGTGCGTGCCCATCGCGATCAGGTCGACTCCGAGATCCGCCGCCCGGTCCACGACCACCTCGGCCGGGTGCCCTTCGACGATCTCAGTCGCGATCTCCGTCGCGCCGTCTCCGATCTCCCGCGCCAGCGCCGCGAGCTCGTTCTCCAGCTCCGCCCGCACCGTGTCCCGGTTGCGCCGGTAGAGATCCGAGACCGAGGGGGTCTGGTAGAGGTTGTACTCGGGCGGCAGGTCGAAGACGTGGAGGAGGTGTACCTTCGAGCCCTCGCCGAGCCGGCAGACCCGGATCGCGGTCTCGACGGCGAGGCGGGCGTCGCGCGAGAAGTCGGTGGGAACGAGCACGTGGCGGATCGGCCGGGCCGCTGCACCGTCCGCCGCGTGGACCGACAGCACCGGCGGGCCGGCGTACCGGATCACCCGCTCGGCGGTCGAGCCGAGGAGCGCTCGGCGGAACCCGCCCAGGCCACGGGTCGCCACCACCACGAGGTCCGCGTTGACCTCCTCGGCCACCTCCAGCACGACCGCCGACGGGGCTCCGGCATCGACGTGGCCACGGACCTCGATCCCCTGGCTCGCGAGATCCTTCACGAGGGGGTCGAGGCGCTCGCGCGCGGCGTCGAGAACCGCCTTCACGAGATCGGCCGGGTACGCCGGTCCCGCGGCCGGCGTCGACTCGTTGCCCGCCAGCGTCGGATCGAACAGGAAGGCCGCGTGGACCAGGTGGAGGGTGGCGCCGTGCTCCCGCGCGAGGTCGCGAGCCCAGGCGATGCCCGCGGCGGCGGGCTCTGAGAAGTCGGTGGCCGCCACTACGTGGCGGAGGGGCGAGGTGGATCGGGTCGTATCGTTCATGATGTACCGCGAGTCTACCCGCTGCCGCCTCCGGCACGAACACGCCGGAGGGCGGCGCCTCCGACTCCGAAGGGCGGGATCGCCCCACCCGATCGGGTGGGCTCCCACCCTCGCGCGGCCTTCGCCCGTGAGCCCTACCCCGCGGAGTGGCGCCGGGCCTTCGCCGCTTGGCCGACCACCAGCGTCAGGGCGGAGGCGCCGAGGACCAGCGACCAGTCGCTCCACCCGAGCGGCCGGGTGTCGAAGAGCTGGGCGAGACCGGGCAGGTAGACGACGGCGAGCTGGAGGGCGACGGTCAGGACGATCGCGCCCCAGACCCATGGGTTGTCGAAGAGGCGGCGGCTCCAGAGGACCGGCCGCGGGCTCCGGGCGTTCAGGACGTGGACGAGCTGGGTGAGCGCCAGCGTCATGAAAGCGACCGTGCGGGCGTGCGCGAGGTCGGCGTCCGGCCCGCGGGACGCCCAGGCGAAGACTCCGACGGTGAGCGCGGCGAGGAGCACGCCGTAGCCGCCGAGGAGTGTCAGGAACGGCCGCGAGAGGATCGCCGCCTTCGGATCGCGCGGCGGCCGCTCCATCACGTCCGGCTCCGGCGGCTCCATGGCGAGCGCGAGGGCGGGGAAGACGTCGGTCACCAGGTTGAGCCAGAGGATCTGGAGCGGCAGCAGCGGGAGGGGCAGGCCGACGACGACGCTGGTGAAGAGGACCAGCACCTCCGCCAGGTTGCAGGAGAAGAGGTAGAAGATGAACTTGCGGATGTTGTCGTAGATCACCCGTCCCTCTTCGACCGCCGCCGAGACCGTCTCGAAGCGGTCGTCGACCAGCACCACGTCGGCGGTCTCGCGCGCGAGATCGGTCCCCCGCCCGCCCATCGCGAGCCCGATGTCGGCGCGGCGGAGGGCCGGCGCGTCGTTGACCCCGTCGCCGAGCATCGCGACGATCTCGCCGCGCCGCCTCAGGCCGTCGACGATCCGCAGCTTTTCGGCCGGGCTCACGCGGCTGAAGGCGGCGGCGTCCTCCAGGCGGCGGTCGAGCTCCGCGTCGTCGAGCCCGGGGAGCTCGCGGCCGTCGATCACCGTGCCGCCCTCGCCCAGGATGCCGAGCTCCTCGGCGATCGCACGGGCGGTGATCTTCTGGTCGCCGGTCAGCATCACCGTCCGCAGGCCCGCCCGGTGGAGCCGCCGGATCGTCTCCGCGACCCGCGGGGCGGGGGGGTCGGAGATGCCGGCGAAGCCGAGCAGCGTGAGCCCTTCGAGCGACGCCTCGCCCGGCGCTCCCACCGACGCTTCGTCCGCCGACAGCTCCTTCGTGGCGACCGCGAGGACGCGCAGCCCCTCGGCGGCGAGGTCCCGGTTGACGGTGCGCAGCGCCTCGCGCCCCGCGTCGTCGAGCGGCCGTGTCTCCCCTTCGCACCCGACGCTCCCGGCGAGGTCGATCAGCCGTCCCGGCGCCCCCTTGACGTGGGCGACCACCTTGCCGCCGGGAGCGCGGTGGAAGGTCGCCATCAGCATCCGCTCGCTCGAGAAGGGGAGCTCCGCGATCTCCGGCTGGCGCTCCACGACCTCCTCGCGGCGGATGCCCGCCTTGCCCGCGGCGACCAGTAGCGCCGCCTCGGTCGGATCGCCCAAGGCGCGCCGCCCGTCCTCGCCTTCGTGGATCGCGGCGCGGTTCGCCAGCACCCCCGTCTCGAGCAGTTGCCGGAGGCCGCGGACCTCCTCCGGCCGCCGCTCGCCGCCCGCGACGAGGAGGGCGCCGTCCGGCTCGTAGCCGCTCCCGGTCACCTCGACGCGGTCGCCGCCCCCATCGCCGCAGACGTAGAGGGTGGTGACCGTCATCTCGCCGGCGGTCAGCGTGCCGGTCTTGTCGGTGCAGACGACGGTGGTCGAGCCGAGCGACTCGACCGCCGGCAGGCGCCGCACCAGCGCTCGCCGGCGCGCCATCCGGCGCATGCCGATCGCCAGGGTGACGGTGGCGACGACCGGCAGGCCCTCGGGCACGGCGGCGATGGCGAGCGCCAGGCCGGTCTCGATCATCAGCCAGAGCGAGCCGCCCCGCAGCACCCCGACGGCGGCGACCAACACGGCGACGGCGAGGGTGAGACCGACCAGACGGCGCCCGAGCCGGTCGAGGCGCTCTTCGAGGGGGGTTCGCTCGTTCTCGGTCTCCTGGACCAGCTCGCTGATGCGGCCGATCTCGGTCACTCCGCCGGTGGCGGTGACCACCGCCAACCCGTCGCCGGCGGAGACCAGCGTCCCCTTGTAGACCGTCGACGACCGCTCCGCCAGCGGTGCGTCCTCGGGCGCCGGCTCGGTCGACTTCGCCACCGGGAAGGGTTCGCCGGTGAGCGGTGCCTCGGTGGTCCGCAGGTCGTGGGCCGCGAGCAGCCGGGCGTCGGCCGGAATCGCCGCGCCGGCCTCGAGGACGATCACGTCCCCCGGCACGAGCCGCGCGGCGTCGATCGCCCGCTGCCCGTCCGGCCGCAGGACCGTCGCCTCCTGTACCTGGAGGCGGCGCAGGCTCTCCATCGCCCGCCGCGAGCCCCACTCGGTCGAGAAGCCGAGCCCGACGTTGATCGCCAGCACCGCCGCGATCGCCGCCGCCTCGACCGGGTCGCCGACCGCGAGGGCGAGGAGGGCGGCGCCGGCG
>CAZLLV010000083.1:0-2926 GCA_964560325.1 uncultured Thermoanaerobaculia bacterium
ACCCGGCCGGCGAGGTGCTCGGGCAGATCAGCCGCGCCGCCCGAGGTGAGCGCCTCTTCGAGCACCAGCTCGCCGAGCCGGACCGTCTCCACGGCGCCGAGCGACGGCCGGCTCACGATCTCCCCGCCGCGCACCACGTTCGACGGCTCGAGGTACTCGGTGGCGACCCCGCGCGGGTTCCAGGTGAAGCCGTAGTAGTGGGGCGGCAGAGCGCGCACCGGGAGAGCCCCGACGCGGAGCTTCAGGCTCTCGACCCGGGCGACGCCGTGGCGCCGGCAGAAGTCGAGGAAGAGCTTGTGCCCCAGCACGTCGACGAAACCGGGGGCGAGGCCGGTCTGGAGGACGAAGCCGCGGTCGGCGCCGCGGGCGAGCTCGGCGATCGCCTCGCTGCTCGCCACGTGCTCGGTCAGGTTCGCATAGTGAAGGCCGTGGCGGCGGGCGAGCCCGGCCATCCGTACCGCCTCGGTCCAGGGCAGGCAGTCGAGGAGCACCTCCCCCTCGGCGAGCACCCGGTCGAGCTCGTCACCGCTCCCGGAGGCGGGCATGGCGAAGGCGTGGACGCCCGCCGCCCGTTCCTTCCGGGTCGAGCCGGCGCGGATCCACGCCACCGCGTCGCGGGCGCTCTCGGCCGACGCGTCGCCGATCCGGATCTCGCAGTCGAGATCGCCCCACTCGACGAGGAGCAGCCCGACGGCGCGGCCGATGCCGCCGGCGCCGGCGACGACGATGCGATGGGTCATGGAGCGTCCCCCGTGCGATAGATCAGTCTGAGGTTGCGGGCGTAGATGAAGAAGCCGGTCGACTGGCCGAGGACGCCGACCACGTCCTTGCGCCAGACGAAGTAGACGACGAGCAGCGCGGCGCCGCCGAGGCTCATCCACCAGAACGCGACCGGAACGACCGAGCGGCGGACGCGCTCGCTGGTCAGCCACTGGACCACCATGCGGCCGGTGAAGAGGAGCTGGCCGAGGAGGCCGAGGCCGACCCACGCGAAGCCGATCGGCGAGGTGATGTTGAGGAAGGCGAAGAGGCGGTTGCGGCCGGAGAAGTCGTGGTAGAGGAGGGCCGCGAACTCGTCCGGCGAAAGCCGCTGCCGCCGGCCGTCCCGCCAGGCGACTTCGTAGAGGTAGCGGTCGGTCCCTTCGGCGGTCGGTTCGTGGACCAGGTGGACCGCCGCGACCCCGTTGGGCTTGATCTTGAGGGGCAGCGGTCGGTCGGCTCCCGTCCCCTGGGCCCGCGCCGAGCCAGGGAGCAGAGAGAGCGCGGCGGCGAGCGCGAGCAGGACGAACGCCGCGCACAGGAGGCGCCTCCGGGCCGGTGGGTCGTCGGGCAGGGTCATCGGTCGGAAGGCGTTCAGGTTTCGTTCGATGCCGCCGGCGGAACGGCCGCGCGGCTCTCCCCGGACCCGGCGATCGGCAGCCGGACCTCGATCTCGGCGCCGCCGGAAGGGCTCGCCGCGGCCCGCACCGAGCCGCCGTACCCCTCGACGATCGCCCGGACGATCGACAGCCCCAGGCCGGTGTGGCGCGCTCCGCCCGCGCCACCCGCGCTCCGCCCGCCGTCCTGGTCCGGCCGGTAGGTGAAGAAGCGGTCGAACACCCGTTCGAGGTGCTCGGGCGGAATGCCGGGGCCGTCGTCGCGCACCGTCGCCACCGCCTCGTTCTCTTCCCGCCGCAGGGCGACCCGCACCGGCGATCCTATCGGAGCGAAGCCGAGGGCGTTGTCGAGGAGGTTCTCGAAGACCTGGGCCAGCCGGTCGGGGGAGGCGCGGACGGTGACGGTCTCCGCGGGCAGCGCGAGCTCGATGCCGACGCCGGTGGGAGCCCGGAAGCGCACCCCCTCGACGAGCGCCGCGAGGAGCGCACCCAGATCCTCGGGCGACGCCGGCTCGTCCTCCAGGCGGCTGTCGATCAGGCTCACCTCGCGCACGCCGGTGAGCAGCCGCTCGAGGCGGGCGACCTCCCGCTCGACCGTGCCGAGCAGCCGCGCCCGCTCCGCCGGGTCCTCGACCTCGGAGAGCACCTCGGTCGCGGCCCGGATCGACGTCAGCGGGTTCTTGAACTCGTGCGACACGTCGGCGGCGAACGACTCGACGAAGCGCACGTGCTCTTCGATCCGGCGCGACAGGGCTTCGAGGGCGCGGGCGAGGTCGCCGATCTCGTCGTGGTGGCTCGATCCGCTGAAGGTGCCGCGCAGCCGGCCCCGGCGGTCGACCAGCGTCGCCGCCTCCGCCCGCAGCCGCCGGATCGGCCGCGAGATGGTGGTGCCGAGGACGAGCGACAGGGCGACGGCGAGGGCGATCGAGGCGAGGAAGACCTCGAAGAAGACGAGCCGGATCCGACGCAGGTCTTCGAGGATCCGGTAGGTCGACTGGGAGGCCTGCGCGGCGCCGACCACCCGGCTGCCGGCGCGCACCGGGATCGCCACGTGGAGGGTGACCGAGCGCTGGTCGCCGGGCGAGGGGCGGACGGCCGCGCCGTATCGGCCCTCGAGCGCCGCCACCACCTCGGGCGGGGCGGCGGTGCCTTCGGCCTCCGCGCGCGCCGGCGCCGGCGCTCCCCACCGCGCCCGCAGCTCGCGCAGCAGCCGGAAGGGCGCGGCGCCGAGGCGGTAGAGCCAGTGGTCCTCGGGCGCCCCGCCGGCGCTCGGCGCCCCGCCGGCTTCGCTCGCCACGAGCTCGTCCCGGGTCGGCCCCAGCCGGCTGGAATCGGCCAGCACCTGACCGGCTCGGTCCCAGACCCGCAGCCGCGAGGTGGTGCGCTGCTCCAGGCCGGCGAGGATCAGGCCGGCGCCCTCGCCGTCGAGCTCGACCGACGGCACGCCGGCGTCGCGCGCCCGGCGGGACACCGACTCGGCGAGAGCCGCCGCCAGCACTCGGCCCTGCTGTGCCATCGACTGCTCCTGGGCCGCGAGCAGCTCGCGCTCG
>CAZLLV010000084.1:0-6968 GCA_964560325.1 uncultured Thermoanaerobaculia bacterium
CTCCGGTGAGCTCGACGGCGGCCGGGACGTTGTACGCGGCGCGCGCAGCGCCGCCCGCCGCGGCGCGCAGGCGGTCGTGGAGCCAGATCGACTGCTGGGCGAACGATGCCGGCAGTGCTCGGCCGTCGCGCGGCAGCGGGACGAGCGGCGGCTCGGCGCCCCGCGCCACCTCCGGGCGGCGCCGGCGCCGCGTCTCGATCGCCGCCGCAATGCCGGCCACCGTCGGCGTCTCGAAGAGCTCACGCAGCGGCAGGTCGACGCCCAGCGTGCGCCGGAGGCGGGCCAGCAGGCGGGCGGCGAGGAGCGAGTGGCCGCCGCGATCGAAGAAGCTCTCGTTGCGCTCGACCGTCTCCGGGCGGTCGATTCCGAGCACGTCCGCCCAGAGGCCGGCGACGACCTCTTCGAGCGGCGTCCGTGCCTCGCCCCCCGCCCCGGCGGTCGGCTCCGCCGGAATCGATCCGGTCGTCACCGCGCGCTCGCCGGTGGCCGCCGGCTCGATCCGGCCCAGCCGTTCGATCCGGCCGTCCGGCAGGTGCCGCACCAGCTCCCCGGTGCGCCGCAGCCTGCCGCCGGGGGAGCGGCCGAAACGGTCCGGCACCAGTCGCTCGGCGTCACGGACCGCCCGTCCCGGGACGGCCGGCTCGCCGGTCTCCCCGCGGTCGGGGAAGCCGTGGGTGCCGGGGGTGTCGGCGAGCACCAGCTCCCCGGCCACGCCCCGCGGCACCGGCTCGAGCCTTGCGTCGAGGACGTAGGCGCGCCCGCCGAGAGCCGGCCCGTCCGGCGCCGGTGCCGGAGCGGTCGAGTCGGTCCAGGCGACCAGGAGCTGGTGGCGCTCGCCGGCGGCGAGGAGCGCCAGGTCGCCCACCGGTCGCTCGGGGTCGGCCGCCGCCTGCTCGAGCAGCGACTCGAGCCAGCCGGCGAGCCGCCGGGCGGTGGTCCGGTCGAAGAGCGCCGCGGCGTACTCGAGGGTGCCGGAGAGCCCACCGTCCGCGGCGGGTTCGTAGGTCAGCGTGAGGTCGAACTTGGCGCCCCCGCTCGGCAGCGGGACGGCCGTCGCCGCGATGCCCGGCAGACCGATCGCCTCCTCGACGGACGCTTCGGGCGTGTTCTGCAGCACCAGCATCGCCTGGAAGAGCGGCGTGGCGTCCAGGCGCCGCTCCGGCCGGAGCTCGGCCACCAGCGCCTCGAACGGCAGCTCCTGGTCGGTCTGCGCTTCGAGGAGGTCCTCGCGGACCGCCGCCAGGTGCCGGGCGAATCGGGTCGCCCCGGGGATCGTGGCGCGGCTGACCAGCGTGTTGACGAAGAAGCCGATCAAGCCTTCCAGGTCGGGGTGCGCCCGGTTGGCGACCGGCGCGCCCACCGCCACGTCGTCCTGCCCGCTGATGCGGGCGAGGAGCGCCTGAAAGGCGGCCAGGAGGACGGTGAAGAGCGTCGTGCCGGTCCGGTCGGCGAGCGCTTCGAGACTCGCCACCCGTGCGGCCGGCAGCGCCACCGGGATGCGGGCGCCGGCGAGCTCGCGCACCGCGGCCCGCGGCCGGTCGACCGGGAGGCGCAGCGGCTCGATGCCGCGCAGCCGGCGTGCCTGGCGCTCGAGCGCGGCGTCGAGCTCTCCGGCGGCGAAGCGGCGCCGCTGTCAGCGCGCGACGTCGGCGTACTGGAGCCGGAGCGGCGGCAGGTCGGGGGGATCTCCGCGGTGGAACGCGCGGTAGAGCGCGCCCAGCTCGCGCGTGAGGACGCCGACGGACCAGCCGTCGGAGACCGCGTGGTGGAGGGCGACCACGAGCAGGTGCTCGTCTCCGGAGAGCGCCAGCAGGAGGAACCTCGCGAGCGGACCCTCCGCCAGGTCGAAGCCGCGGCGGACCTCGGCCGCGGAGAGCTCCCGCGCACGCGCCTCCGCTCCCGCCCGATCGAGGCGGCCGAGATCGACCACCGGCAGCACCGGAGCCTCGGCCTCCTCCCGGTGCTCCTCGCCTCGCAGGAAGCGTCCGCGGCCGACCCGGTAACGCACTTCCTGGACCGGCGCATCGCCTTCGGCGTCGCCCGGCTCGAGGAAGACCGCCCGCAGGACGTCGTGCCGGCCGACCACCGCGGCGAGGGCGCGGGCGAGGGTCGGCCGGTCCAGCGCGCCGGTGAGCCGGACCGCCGCCGGCATGACGTAGGCGGCGCGCCCGCGGTCGCCCTCCAGGCGATCGAGGAACCAGAGTCGCTCCTGGCCGAAGGAGAGGGGCGCCACCCGGCGCTCGGGACTGCTCGACGGCCGGGGCGGCGCCGCGCTCGCACCCGCCGACGCAGCGGCCTGTCCGGGCCCGCCGGTCCGCCCCGCCTCTTCCCGATCGATCCTGCGCGCGAGGGCGGCGACGGTCGGCGATTCGAACAGCACCCGGATCGGCAGCCCCGCTCCGGCTCCGCCCCGCCGGTCGGCGAGATCCTCGCGCAGCCGCGCCGCGACCCGGGCGGCGAGAAGCGAGTGCCCCCCGATCCGGAAGAAGTCGTCGTCCGGTCCGATCGGCGCCCGGGACGGGTCGAACGGCAGGAGCTCCTGCCAGAGGTTGGCGATGCGGGTCTCGGTGGCGGTCATCTGGGCGGACGAACGGCCGGTCGCGCGCGGTCGCCGGCGAACCTGCGCCGCCGTCGCGGAGGCTCCCGCGGTCGCGGCGCGCCGCTCCCGGCGGCGGGTCCACTCCCGCCAGGCCTCGGCCCGCCAGACCGGGAGCTCCGCCAGCGCCACCTCCGGTGCCGCCAGCGCGGCGTCGAGCAGGCGCTCCAGCTGGTCGGCCCAGAGCGCGGGCGACGCCTCGTCGAACAGATCGCGGTCGTACTCCCACGCCGTGCGGTAGCCGCCGGTGCCGCCCTCCGCCTCGATCGACAGCGTGAGGTCGAACTTCGCTCCGCCGGCATCGACCGGCAGCGCCCGGGCCGCCAGGTCGCCGAGGGCGGGCAGCTCCGGCTCGGCTCCCTGGAAGACCAGCATCACGTCGAACAGCGGCGTGCGGCCGAGGTCGCGCTCCGGCGCCAGCGCCTCGACCAGCCGCTCGAACGGCACCTCCTGGTGAGCCTGGGCGCCGAGCACGGCCTGCCGCGCCCGATCGACCAGGACCCGGAGCCCGGGCCGGCCGGTGAGATCGAGGCGCAGGGGGAGGGTGTTGACGAACGCGCCGATCAGCCCCTCGGTCTCCGGCCGCAGGCGTCCGGCGACCGGCGAGCCCACGACCAGGTCGGCGGGTGCCCCGGCGCCACCGCTTCCCTCGGCCGCCGCCTCCCGGACCAGGGCGCCGAAGGCGGCCAGCAGCACCATGAACGGCGTCGCGCCGGCCGTGCGGGCGAAGGCGTCCACGCGGCGGGCGAGCTCCCGCGGTATCGCCCGCCGGAGGGTCCGCCCGCGCCCGCGACGGGTGTCCTGGCGCGGCCGATCGACCGGCAGGCCGGCGCTCGCCGGAGCTCCTTCGAGAGCGCCGCGCCACCACGCGATCTCTTCCGCGATCCGTACCTCCGAGAGCCGTTCGCGCTGCCACGCGGTGAAGTCGGCGTACTGGACCGGCAGCTCGGGCAGGACGGTCTCGGCCGGACGGCCGGCCAGGCGCGCGGCGTAGAGCGCTCCCAGCTCCCGCACCAGCACGGCGACCGACCAACCGTCGGAGACGGCGTGGTGCATCGCCACGAGCAGCAGGTGGTCGTGGCGCCCCCGGCGCACCACGAGCGTGCGCAGGAGCGGTCCTTCGGCGAGGACGAAGGGCCGGCGGGCGTCGGCCTCGGCGAGGCTCCGCGCGGCGGCGACGCTCCGGGGGTGCGGCAGCCCGGAGAGGTCGACCACCGGCAGCGCCCATGCCGAAGGCGGGGCGATCCGCTGCACCGGCCGCCCCGCCACCGCCGGCAGGGTCGTGCGCAGCGCCGCCTGGCGCCGGACCAGCGCGGTGACCGCGCCGGCCAGGGCCGCCGGCCGGAGCGCACCCTCGAGCTCGACCGCAGCGGCCATCACGTAGGCGGCGCTGCCGGGCGCGAGCTGCTCCAGGAACCAGAGCCGCTCCTGGACCGGCGAGGGGGGTGCCTCGCGCAACGGGCGGGGCAGGCGGCGGATCGGCTCGGCCCCCGGGTCGGCGCTCGCCGGGCGCGCGGCCGCGGCCGGCAACCGCTCGAGCCGCCGGGCGAGACCCGCCACCGTCGTCTCTTCGAAAAACGGCGCGAGCGGCAGCGCCCGGCCGCCCTCGCCGGCTCGCTCCCCGGCAGCCGCGCCGAGCTCGCGGCCGAGCCCCGCCGCCACGCGCGGCACCAGGAGCGAGTGGCCGCCGAGACGGAAGAAGTCGTCCTCGCGTCCGATCGCGTCTTCCTCGAGCGCAGGCAGGACCGCCGCCCAGGTACGGGCCACCAGGCGCTCGGCCGCCGTCGCCGGCGGCCCGCCCCGGCCCCGATCGGCGCCGCCGGCGTCCGTCGCCGGTGCTCCCGAGTCGACCGGCGGCAGGGCCTTGCGATCGACCTTGCCGTTGGGGGTGCGCGGCAGGGCCGCCAGGACCACGATGACGGACGGAACCATCGACTCCGGCAGGCGTTCCCGCACGCCGTCGCGGACGGTCCGCGGATCGAGCGCCGCGGGAGCGGCGCCGTCGGCCGGCGCCACGTAGCCGACCAGCGCCGTCTCGCCTCCCACCGGCCGTGCCATCGCCACCGCCTCACCCACGCCCGGCAGCGCCTCCAGGGCGACCTCGACCTCGCCCAGCTCGATCCGGAAGCCGCGGATCTTGACCTGCTGGTCGAGGCGCCCGAGAAACTCGAGCTCGCCGTCGGCTCCCCAGCGCACCAGGTCGCCGGTCCGGTAGAGCCGTTCGCCCGGGCGGTCGGAGAACGGGTCGGGGCCGAAGCGCTCGGCGGTCAGCGCCGGGCGGGCGAGGTAGCCGCGGGCGAGCTTCGGGCCGCCCAGGAGCAGCTCGCCTACCACGCCGGCCGGCACCGGCCGCAGAGACCGGTCCACGACTACCGCGCGGCTGCCGGCGAGCGGCCGGCCGATGGTCGGCTCTCCGTGCCGATCCGCCGCTCGGGGGACTCGCGCCTCCGTCGAGTAGGTGGTGTCCTCGGAGGGGCCGTAGAGGTTCCAGACCTCTCTCACGCCGGCCTCGTGGAGCTGATCGACGAGCGAGCCCCGGAGCGGCTCGCCGGCCAGGCAGACCGTGCGCGCGCTCGCCGGCACGGCCTCGGCGCGCACCAGCTCCGCGGCGGCCGAGGGCACCGTGTTGAGCAGGGTGGCCGCCGGGCCCGCCGAGGCCGCGCCGCCGTCGAGCAGCGCCAGGGCATCGGGCACCAGGAGCACCGTGCCGCCGGCGGCGAGCGGCGCGAAGATCTCGAAGATCGACAGGTCGAAGCAGACCGAGGTGACCGCCACCACCCCGGCGAGCTCTCGGGGTGCGAAGCGGTGCCGTGCCCAGTCGAGGAGCGCGGCCGCGCCGCCGTGGCGGATCGCCACGCCCTTCGGCCGGCCGGTCGATCCGGAGGTGTAGATGACGTGCGAGAGATTCTCGGGATGGAGGCCGGAGAGGTCCGCCGGCTCCGGTGGCCGGACGCTCGCTGCTTCGGCCGCTCCGACCGGGTCCAGGGAGACGACCGGAAGGGCGGCCGCCGTCTCGGGCACCCGGTCCGTCACGGCCGGCGCGGTGACCAGCACCCGGGCGCGGCTGTCCGCCACCATGAACGCCAGCCGCTCGGCCGGGTACGCCGGATCGAGCGGCACGTAGGCGCCACCGGCGGCGAGCACGCCGAGGAGCGCCGCCACCAGGTCGGGGCCGCGCGGCAGCAGCACGGCCACCCGGACCTCCGGACCCACGCCCAGCTCCTGCAGCCGATCGGCGATCGACGTCGCGCGGGCGGCGAGCGCGCCGTAGGACCAGGTGCGGCCCTCCCAGGCGAGGGCCGGGGCCGCGGGATGGCGGCGGGCGGTGCCGAGGGGCCCGAGGATTCCGGCGTGGAGGAGGGCCGGCCCCTCGGCGGCCCTCCCGGCCGGCGCCGGTGCTCCCCAGTCGGCGAGCAGGTGGCGGCGAGCGCCGTCCGACAGCAGGTGCAGGGCGGCGACCGGGGTGTCGGGCGACCGCCCGGCGTGGTCGAGCAGGACGCCGAAAGCCTCGAGCCAGCGCTCCACGGTGGCGCGGACGAAGAGGTCCGCGTCGTAGCGCAGCAGGGCGTCGATCCCACCGTCGCGTTCCCCGACGGCGAGCTCCAGGTCGACCTGGGCAGCCGGGCTCTCGAGCGCCACGACCTCGAGCACGGTGCCGCCATCGGGCCGCGGCGTCAGGTCCGGACCGAGGCCGAGCCGCACACCGTCCACACCCAGCGCGAAGGCGAGGAGCGGCTCCTCCTCGGGACGGCGCACCTGCTGCGGGACGAACAGGGCCTGGACCACCGGCGGACGGCTGGGATCGCGCACCGGCTGCAAGCGCTGGGCGAGCTCCGGAAAGGGCAGATCGGCGCCCTCCACCGCCGCGACCACGGCGCTCCCGATGCCGTCGAGGTGGGCGGTGAACGACGGGGTGCCCGGGAGCCGGGAGCGCACGGGGACGAGGTTGACGAAGTACCCGACGCTGTCGTCGAGGGCGGCCGATTCCGCGCCGCGCCCGCCCCGACCGGCGGTGGGTACGCCGACCAGGAGATCGTCGCGGCCGGTGACGCGGTGGAGAAGCGCGCTCCAGGCGGCGAGCAGCACGGTCGCGAAGGTCGCTCCGCGGGTGCGGGCCAGGCCGTGGACGCCGGTGGCGCCGGCCTCGAGGCGCAGCCGCACCTCGCCGCCCCGGAAACGCTGGCTCGGCGGTCGGAGCCGGTCGGTCGGCAGATCGAGCTCGAGTTGTGCTCCGGAGAGGGCCTCGCGCCATCCGTTCCAGAGCGAGGCGCCGCGCGGGTCGGAGGGGTCGGCGCTGGGCTGCTGGCGGCGGGAGGGTCGGGCCGAGGACAGGGCGGCCGGGGCCGGCCCCGGTTCCGGCGCGGCCGGATCG
>CAZLLV010000085.1:0-3764 GCA_964560325.1 uncultured Thermoanaerobaculia bacterium
AAGGGGGGCGGCTGGAGCCCGGAGGAGTTCTTCGCCACCGGCCGCGCGGAGATCGCCGAGCTGCTCGCCTCGGTCGCGGACCGCCTGCCGGGGCGCGAGCGCGCCCTCGATTTCGGATGCGGCCCCGGACGGCTCACGCAGGCGCTCGCCGAGCACTTCGAGCGGGTCGACGGCGTCGACGTGGCGCCGTCGATGATCGAGCTGGCACGCGAGCTCGATCGCCGGGCGAGCGGAGACGCGAGCCGTTCTGTCTTCCACCTGAACGCGGCCACCGATCTCGCGCTCTTCGAAGACGGCGCCTTCGATCTCGCCTACTCGAACATCACCCTCCAGCACATGCGGCCCCGGCTCGCCGAGGGGTACCTCGCCGAGCTGGTACGCGTGCTTCGCCCGGCGGGCGTGCTGGTCTTCCAGCTCCCGGCGCGCCGGACCGAGGGCGGCGGCCCCCTCCCCCGCCTGCGCCGCTTCGCCAAGCGGCTCGCCCCGGAAGCCGCCCACCGCCTCTGGCGCCGCCTCGCGCGCAACCCCGAGCCCCTGATGGACATGCACGCCGTCCCGCGCCGGCGCGTGGAGCGGGTGGTCGGGCGAGCGGGCGGCACGATCGCCGAAGTCCGCGCCGACGACGCCCCCGGTCCCGGCTGGGAGAGCTACCGCTACACGGTCGTCAAGAGAGCCTGAAACATCCCGCGCGGTGGAGCGTTCCTCCACAGGGCCGCCCGGGCTTGGTGCTCGGAGGCGGCGACCGGAGGAACCGTGCCGCGACCGACGCCTGCTCTCCCCTTTCTCCCCACTCTAGTCATCTCGTTCGCGCTCGCTTCGCTCTCGACGCCGGCCGCGTCCGCCCGGGCGGACGCGCTCGATTTCCGCGAGCAGAGCCTGGAGCTTCCCGGCGCGCCGGCGGCGCTGGTGCCGGCCGACCTCGACGGCGACGGGCTGCGCGACCTGGCGGTGGTGGTGGTCTACACCGGATGGGACCAGATCGGTATCGAGGAGATGACCGAGATGGACCAGGTCGAGGGGTTGGTCGAGGTGCTGACGATCGTGCCGGTCCTGCTCGACCGCCGCGAGGTCCGCGCCTACCTCGGGCGCCCGGGCGGCGGCTACGAGCCGACCGGCGAGGCGATCCCGCTGCCGCTCTCGGTGCTGACGCTCGAGCCCGGGCCGCCGGGCGCGCCGGCGGTGGCGCTGACCGACGAGGGGGTGAGCGCGCTCGTCTTCGATCGCGGAGCGTCCGCGGACGGGAGCGGCGGTACGTTGCGCTTCGAGCCGGTGATCGAGAGCCCGCCGGTGCTGGCCGGCGCCGGCACCTTCCTGGCCGGGCTCGACCTGGTGGCGGACGTGACCGGCGACGGGGTGCTCGACCTCCTCCTGCCGGCGCCCGAGGGCCTGGCGGTGCACCGTGGCACGGCCACGGGCCTCGAGCCGGTCGCCGTCGCGGTCGGTCCGCGCCCCGGCGACGGCGCGGCGCTCGACTCGCGCGTCGTCGACTATCCGCTGCCGCGCTTCGCCGACCTCGACGGCGATCGGCTCCCCGATCTCCTCTTCCGCACACCGGGCGGCGGCCGGGGGCATCGCTTCGTGGCCCGCAACCTCGGCGGCGGCCGGTTCGGCGCGCCGGTGGCCCTCGACCCCCGCGAGGAGAGGGAGCCGGCGGAGGATGCCGAGGGCGAGGACGAGGAGGACGGCGAGGGCGGCCACGAGCTCGTCTTCGTCGGCCGGATGCAGCCGAGCGGACCGGCCACGGCCGTCTCCGTCGAGAGCCTGGGCGAGGAGGACGCCGGGCTGCGCGAGGAGATGCGCCAGGCGCGGGAGCCCGACCACCGGCTCCACTTCCGTCCGCTCGACCGCGCCGGCGCGAGCACCGGGCTCGCGATCGACACCGAGCGCGCCGAGCGGCCGCCGCAGCAGGTGACGGGCTACGTGCCGGGGGACTGGAGCGGCGGCGACGGCGGGGACGACGAGACCGGCGACTTCACCCTCCCCGGCGGCTTTCAGGATCTGAACGGCGACGGCCGCACCGATCTGGTCACCGTCACCAACGACATCAGCCTGATGAAGGCGATGGCGCTGCTCGCGACCCGCCGCCTGACCCTCGACCTCGGCTTCCACCCCTGGTGCCAGACGCCGGAAGGCCGGCTCGTCCGTGCGCCCGGCCCGCCGCTCGAGAGCCGGCTGTCGATCGACCTCGACGACATCGAGCTGCGCCGCCGCTCGCTCTTCGCGGGCGACTTCGACGCCGACGGCCGGGCCGACTTCCTCCAGCTCGGGCGGCCGAAGAGGATCGGCGTCCACCGCGGCCGGGCCGACTGCTCCTACCCGGAGCGGCCCGACGCGACGATCGTGCTGCGCGACCCGATCCGCGACCTGGCGCTGGTCGAGGTGATCGATCTCGACGGCGACGGCCGCGCCGATCTCGCCGTGACCCATCCACAGGCGGTCGACGAGCGCGGCGTGACGCCGCCGGTACGCCTCGACCTCTACCTGAGCGGAGGTGCCCGATGAGCCGTTCGACCCTCGTCCCGCTGCTCGCGCTCGTCCTGGCGGCCGGAGCCGCGGCGCTCCCCCACCCGTCCGTCGCGCAGGCGGAGGCACCCGCGGCGATTCTCGTCCCCCTGCCCGGCCCGCTCGCGGGCGCCGCCGTCCTGCCCAGCCCCGGCGCGCCCGGCCGCTCGACGCTGGCGCTGATCGTCGAGGAGGCGCCCGCCGACGATGCCGGCGAAGAGGAAGCCCGCCCCGCCCGGCGCCTCTACCGCTACGACCTCGCGACCCGCACCTTCGCGCCCTGGACCGTGGACCCCTTGCCGCGGGGCTCGATCCGGCTCGTCGCTCGCACCGAGGACGGCCCGTGGGCCGGCGTCGTCCGGTTCGGCTCGCTCGACCTGATCCCGATCTCCCGGACCGGATCGCCCGCGGAGGCGGCGCCGGGGCACCGTTTCGATCTGCCGCGCCGCGCCCAGCGCCGGCCGTGGGGCCTGCGCCTGACCAGCCCCGGTGCCCAGCCGTTCGAGCGCGCCGCGAGCCCGGACGAGCCGCCCTGCTTCGCCAGCGAGCCGGAGGCCTACGGGCCGCGGCTCCGCGTGCTCCTCCTCTGCCCCAACCCGGAGCGAGATCGCGAGATCGAGGAGACCTGGGCGCTCCTGCCGGGCGACGAGACGCTCACCGAGTGGCACTTCGGCCTCCTCGACGGCGCTCCCGCCCTCGCCGTGCTCACCCGCACCCGGCTCGGCCTGTTCGCCAAGCAGGAGCTCCGGGTCTTCGCGCTCGCCGGCAGCCGGAGCCGCCTGGGGGCCGCGCCGATCCTCGCCGAGTCGACCGACTGCCCGATCTGGCGGCGGCTCGACCTCGCCTTCGTGGACGCCGACGGCGACGGTCTCGAGGACGTGGTGCTGGTGTGCGAGAAGGGCCTGGTCGATCCGGAGCTGCGGGTCGAGCTCCACCGGCGGCGCGGCCCGAACGAGCGCGGCGGCGCCTTCGAGCGCCCGCGGGTGAGCGAGCTCGAGGGCGAGCTCGACACCTGGAGCTACCGCGACGACTGGACCGGCGACGGCCTCGCCGATCTCCTCACCCTGCACGAGGGCCGGGTGGAGCTCTACCCCGGCACCTCGGGCCGCCGCCCTGTCGAGCGCGCCGCCTCGTGGACGGTCGCCCTACCCGCCGACGAGGCGGAAGACGAGGGCGGCGCCGAGGTGTCGGTCCAGGTCGGCGGCACGGAGGGAGCCGAGGTCCGCCGCTGGACCGGCGGCCGGCGCATTCTCGCGACGGCC
>CAZLLV010000086.1:0-7397 GCA_964560325.1 uncultured Thermoanaerobaculia bacterium
CGCCGCGGCGCTCGCCTACGGCCTCGACAAGAAGACCGACCAGACGATCGCCGTCTACGACTTCGGCGGCGGCACCTTCGACATCTCGATCCTCGAGGTGGGCGAGGGCGTGGTCGAGGTGAAGGCGACCAACGGCGACACGCACCTGGGCGGCGACAACGTCGACCAGATCGTCATCGACTGGCTGCTCGAGGAGTTCAAGAAGGACCAGGGAATCGACCTGGCGAAGGACCCGATGGCCCTCCAGCGCCTGAAGGAGGCGGCGGAGAAGGCGAAGATCGAGCTGTCGAGCGCGCAGGAGACCGAGATCAACCTGCCGTTCATCACGGCCGACCAGTCGGGGCCGAAGCACCTCAACATCCGTCTGACCCGCTCGAAGCTCGAGCAGCTCGTCGAGCCGATCGTCAAGCGGTCGATCGCGCCGGTCAAGCAGGCCTTGAAGGACGCCGGCCTCGACCCGAAGGACATCGACGAAGTGGTCCTGGTCGGCGGCCAGACCCGCATGCCGCTGATCCAGAAGATCGTCGCGGATCTGTTCGGCAAGGAGCCCCACAAGGGCGTCAACCCGGACGAGGTGGTGGCGGTCGGCGCGGCGATCCAGGGCGGCGTGCTCGGCGGCGAGGTCGAGGACGTCCTGCTCCTCGACGTGACGCCGCTGTCGCTCGGCATCGAGACGCTGGGCGGGGTCTTTACGCGCCTGATCGACCGCAACACCACGATCCCGACGCGCAAGAGCGAGACCTTCTCGACCGCGGCCGACAACCAGACCTCGGTCGAGATCCACGTCCTCCAGGGCGAGCGGGAGATGTCGAAGGACAACCGCACGCTCGGCCGCTTTCACCTGGTCGGAATCCCGGCGGCGCCGCGCGGCATGCCGCAGGTCGAGGTCACCTTCGACATCGACGCGAACGGCATCGTCCACGTGTCGGCCAAGGATCTCGGCACGGGCAAGGAGCAGAAGATCCGCATCGAGGCCTCGTCCGGTCTCGACGAGAAGGCGATCGAGCGGATGGTGAGCGAAGCCGAGGAGCACAGCACCGAGGACAAGGAGCGCCGGCAGCGGGTCGAGGCGCGCAACCAGCTCGACACGCTCGTCTACTCGACCGAGAAGACCTTCGACGAGAACAAGGAGAAGCTCGATCCGGAGGCCCTGGGCGAGATCGAGAGCGCGCTGACGGCGGCCAAGGAGGCCCTCGACAGTGAAGACCTCTCGCAGCTCCAGTCCGCGACCGAGCGGCTGACCAAGGCGTCGCACAAGCTCGCCGAGGCGGTCTACAAGCAGGATCCGGGCGCCCAGCCCGGCGGCCAGTCAGGTCCGCAGGCGGGGGCCTCCGGCGGCCAGGCCGGCCCGGCGGGTCAGTCCGGCGGCGACGACGAGGTGATCGACGCCGAGTACGTCGACGCCGACGAGGCGAGCTGAAGAGGGCGTGCCGGTGACCCCCTCCCGCGGTGGCTACGTCGAGGAGCTCGCCCGCCTGCGCGAGCGGCTCCAGGCGGTCCTCCAGGAAGCGCTCCTGCACTCCCAGTTCGCGGGGGGAGCCGGAGCGCCGCCCGGGGGCTGGTCGCCGTCGGCGGACGTGGTCGAGACCGACGGTGCGTTCGTGCTGTCGATCGAGCTCCCCGGCGTCGCCAAGGACGACGTGGAGCTCACGGCGCTCGGCCGGCGGCTGGAGGTCTCCGGCCACCGGCCGCTGCCGTCGGACGCCGGCTTCGCCCGCATGGAGCGGAGCTACGGCCGCTTCCGGCGCCGTTTCGACCTGCCGGCGGCGATCGACGTCGACACCCTGTCGGCGGAGCTCGAGAGCGGCGTGCTGACGGTGACCGCGCCCAAGCTACCCGCCGGACGGAGCGTGCCGATCGAGAGTGAAGGAGACTGACCGATGGCTGCCCCCGACCGTCACGGACGCAAGCGGGAACCGAAGTACGTGATGATCAGCGCCGTCTCCGAGCGCTTCGACATTCACCCCCAGACCCTGCGCCTCTACGAGCGCGAAGGGCTGATCACGCCGGCCCGGAGCCGCGGCAACACCCGGCTCTACGACGAGGAGACCCTCCGCCGGCTGGAGCAGATCCTCACCCTCACCCGCGACCTCGGCGTCAACCTGGCCGGGGTCGAGGTGATCCTCAACCTGCAGGACCAGATGGACCGGATGAAGACGGAGCTCGACCGCCTGGCCGACAGCATGCGCCGGCAGGTCGCCGAGCCGCCCACCGGCGTCCATCGCCAGCACGCGCTCGTGCGCGTGAGCGGCGGCCCTCCGGTGATCGTCCGGCGCACCATCGTCGCGAAGCGCTGAGCCTCCTGCCGGTCCCTCGTTCGCCGGGGCGGGCGTGCTACGATTTTCGGCATGCCCCACCCGGATCGTCGCGAAGAAACCTGCGAAGAGTGCGAGGGCCGGGGCTGGGTGCTCGAGCGGGACGGCGGCGCCGGCACCGCGCGACGTTGCGACTGCCGCAAGCGGCGCCTCGTCTCGCGCCTGCTCGAAGGCGCCGGCATCCCCGAGCGCTACGCCGACTGCACGATCGAGAGCTTCCGCACGGCCGCCCTCGACGACGCGGGGGGCCAGCTCGTGCGCGCCCGCGCCCGCGCGCGGCGCTACGTCGACGAGTTCCTCCGCCCGGACGGCGGCTTCCGCGAGCTCGGCCTGCTCTTCCTCGGGCCGCCCGGCGTCGGCAAGACCCATCTGGCCGTCGCCATCCTCTCCGAGCTCGTCCGGCGCTACGGCGTGCGCGGCCGCTTCGTCGATTTCACCAGCCTCGTCTACCAGATCCAGGCGACCTTCGACCCCGGCTCGCCGAGCTCGGCGGCGACGGTCCTCGACCCGGTGACCGAGGTCGACGTGCTGGTGCTCGACGAGCTCGGCGCGCAGAAGCCGACCGAGTGGGTCCAGAACGTCCTCTACCTGATCATCAACACCCGCTACCTCGAGCGGCGCCCGACCCTCTTCACCAGCAACTATCGGCTCACCGAGGGTGTGCCGCCGAGGCCCGCTCCGGACCGGTCCGAGCCGGTGGCCGGCCGCGACCCCCGCGCACCCCTCGGGGTGACCGACGCCTTCGGCAGCCTCGACCGCTCGTCCGATCCGCTCGCCGGACACCCTAGGCGGCCGGCGGAAAGGTCGGACGACCCCGGCCTCCTCACGCACCGGATCTCGCCCCAACTCGTCTCCCGGCTCTACGAGATGGCCGAGGCGGTTCGGATCGACGCCGTGGACGACTACCGGCGCGAGATCAAGAGCAGAGAGCGCCACCTCGTCGGATGAGGCCACCGCCGCGATGATCCGCCGCTCGGCCGTCGACTGCCTACGCCGGGCGGGCCTGTCGGTGCGCGCCAACTGGGGCCTGGTGCTGCTCACGATCCTCCAGAGCGTGTTGGTCGGCGTGCTCTTCGTCGTCTCGCTCGTGCCCCCGTTCCTGGTGCTCGGCGGCATGGCTCTGTTCGAGCGCGAGTGGACCGCGGCCGCGGCCGAGGAGTGGCTGCTCGGCCTCGGCGCGACGCTCACCGGGCAGCTCGTGCCGCTCACCCTGGCGGTGCTCGCCTCGCTCCTGCTCGGGTTCCTGGCGGTGCTCGCCTGGGGGTGGTTCCAGGGCGGCGTCTTCGGCACCCTGGTGGCCGCCGAGCGGCAGGCGCTGCCCGACGCCCAGGACCGCGCCGGCGGCGCCTCCTGGTTCCGGACCTTCAGCCTGCCGGAGTTCTCGGGCTGGGGCGGGCGCTACGCCTGGCGCTTCTTCTGGTTCTTCCACCTCAGCATGACCGTCGGCCTGCTCCTGCTGCTGGTCGCGGTACTGATCGTCTTCGGCGTCGTCCTCGGCTACGAAACCTGGGGCGGCGGGGCGGCGTACGGCATCGGCTGTGGGGCGGCGCTGCCGTTCCTCTTCGCGCTCTTCGTCTACGCGCTCTGGAGCGTGACGGCGCAGCCGTTCCTGGCGCGGCCGGGAAGCGGAGTGATGCGCGCCGCCCGCGACGGGCTGCGGGTCATCGGCCGCCGTCCGGGCGCGGTGCTGCTGATCGTGCTCACCCTGCTCGTGCTGGGTGTGGCGCTGGGGCTCGCGTTCTTTGTCGGCGAGGCGTCGCTCGGCCTGGTCACGGAGAACCGCTTCGTGGTCTGGGCCGTCCTCTTCGGGCTCTTCACCGCGGTCCGCATCGTGGTCAATGCCGCGCTCGGTGTCTTCGCCAACGCTTCTTTCACCTCGCTGGCCGTGGCGGAAGCGACCGAGGTCGCGCGGTGAGCCGCTGGCGCTGGACGCTCGCGCTGGTCGCGCTCGCGCTCGCCGGCGCTTGGATCGCCGCCTGCTCGTCGGCCCCGCCGGGGCGTCCCGGGGAGGAGGCTCCGCCGGCCGCCGCGTCTGTCCCGCCGCCGTCGCCGCCGGCCTCGGAGCCGGTCGGCGCCCCGCCGGAGCTCGCCGCGCCCGAGGCCCCACTGCCGCTGCCCGAGGAGCCGCTCGCGCCGGCGCCCCCGAGCTGGCCGGCGAACGTCGAGGACGGGGAGATCCTCGTCCGGGTCGGCCTGGCGAGCGACCTCGTCCGCTACGAGCTGCCCTGCTGCGAGGGCGCGGTGACTCTCTCGGTCGGCGGCGAGAGCCTCACCCTGCGGCCGCCGCTCACGATCGAGCCCGCCGCCTCGTCGGTGGCGGCTCCGGAGCGCCGTCTCCAGGTGGCGGCGCTACGCGACGAGGGGCAGGCCGAATCGCTCGCCACGAGCCTGGAAGGGCGCACCGGCTGGCCGGCCGACATCCGCTTCGACGCGTCGAGCGGGCTCTACCGGGTGCGCGTCGGCCGCTTCGCCACCGAGCCCGAGGTCGAGGCCGCCCGGCGGCGCGTGGCCGGGCTCGGCTTCGGCAGCGCCTGGCCGGTCCAGGAGGGGGGCGAGCTGACCGAGCCGGCGCTCCGGGTGCGCTCGGGCGAGAGCTCCTTCCGGGTCCACGGCCGCTGGCTGGTGGTCAAGCCGAACGAGCCGAGCGAACCGGGTGCGGACGGCGGCAGCCTGCCGGTCTCGACCTACGATCGCTCCGGCCGCTTTCGAGGGCGCCTCCTCGTCTTCCTCAACCCGCGCGGCAGCCTGAACCTGATCAACGAGGTGTCCCTCGAGCAGTACCTGCGCGGCGTGGTGCCGCGCGAGCTCGGTCCCGCGCTCTACCCCCGTCTCGAAGCGCTCAAGGCGCAGGCGGTCGCGGCGCGCACCTATACGCTGCGCCACCTCGGCGAGTTCGCCGGCGAGGGCTTCGACATCTGCGCCGAGCCGCGCTGCCAGGTCTACGGCGGCATGGAGGCCGAGCATCCGCTCTCCGACCGGGCGGTGGCGGAGACGGCGGGCGAGATCCTGCTCGCCGGCGACGAGATCGTCGAGGCGCTCTACAGCGCCACCTGCGGCGGGCACACCGAGGACTCGCGCACCGTCTTCCCCTGGCTCGACGCGAGCTACCTGCGGGGCGTCCCCTGTCCGGAGGGCGAGGCGGTGCGGCTCACCGGGGTGGTGGCGACCGGCACGCCCTTCCCGGACGGGTTGACCGAGCGGCTGGTGCCGGTGCCGCGCGCCGCCGGCGGACGCCAGGCGCTCCAGGAGCGGCTCGAAGCACTCGCCCGCACCGCCGGGCTGCCGGCGACCGGCGATCGCCTGGGTTCGCTCGATCGCGGCGAAGTGCGACGGTACGTGCGGTCGGTGTTCGACCTGGTGCTCGATCCGAGCCTGCTGATCGAACCCGGCACCGGCGTGCGGGGCGAGGCCGACGCGCGGCCGACGGCGGTGCGGACGGTGTACCGCCCGGAGGGCGACCCTCGGGCCGCTGACGCCCGGGAGGTGAGCGGCCGCGAGGCGGAGTGGTTGATGCTCGGCCTGGCGCGCGTTCTCGGGCTGGTCGACGAGGAGCAGGTCCGCTTCCGCGGCATCGAGGGCGGCACGCTGGTGGTGGCCGGCGGCGCGGAGGATCGCGCGCCGGTGCGTCGGCTGGAGATGCCGGCCGACCTCGCCACCTTCGCGCTCGTTCCCGGCGCGTCCCGGGACGAGCCGACGGCGTCGGAGCTCGCCTTGCTGCCGGGCGACGCGCTGGTGCTCTACCGCTGGCGTGGGCGGCTCGCGGCGGTGGTGCGCGACGGCGGCCCGGACGCGCCGCGGCCCGACACCCACCCGGCGCGGGCGAGCCGCTTTCGCACCTGGAGCCGCTTCCGCAGCGACCGCGAGCTCGCCGCGCTGGTGGCGGAGCGCTACCCAGGCCTCGGCTTCCGCGGCCTGGAGGTGCTGGAGCGCGGCGTCTCCGGCCGGGTCGGCCGGCTGCGCCTCCTGGGCGACGGCGGGCGGAGCGAGATCGTCGAGGGTCTCGCGGTGCGCTGGACGCTCGACCTGCCCGACACGCGGTTCGAAGCTCGGCGGGCGGCCGGTCCCGGGGCTCAGCCGGGCTGGCGCTTCACCGGCGGCGGCTGGGGGCACGGCGTCGGCATGTGCCAGATCGGAGCGTACGTGCTCGCGGGCCGCGACCTCGACTACCGCGAGATCCTGGAGCACTACTACACCGGCGTCCGGCTCGGCCGGGCCCGCGTGAGGTGATGCCGATGCCCCACCTTCCCCGGCCGCTGGCGTCGTACGTCGATCACACCCTGCTCCGGCCGGACGCGACGCGCGAGGAGGTGCTGCGGGTCGTGCGCGAGGCGGCGGAGCACCGCTTCGCGGCGGTCTGCATCCCGCCCTGCTACGTGGGCGACGCGGTGCAGTGTTTGGAGGGGGAGGGCGCGGGCGGCACGGGCGTGGCGGTGGCGACGGTGATCTCGTTTCCGTTCGGCTACGTCGATCCGCGGGTGCGGCTGGAGGAGTCGCGGCGGGCGGTCGAGCAGGGAGCGCGGGAGCTCGACTCGGTGCTCAACGTGTCGTGGCTGAAGAGCGGCGACGCGGGCCGGGTGCGGGACGATCTGGCCGGCTGGGTGGAGGCGCTGCGGGCGGCGGAGGAGGGGTTGGTGCTGAAGGTGATCGTGGAGACGGCGCTCCTCACGGAGGAGGAGAAGCGCAAGGCGGCCGAGGCGGTCTGCGCGGCGGGCGCGGACTTCGTGAAGACCTCGACCGGCTTCGCCGCCGGCGGCGCGACGGTCGAGGACGTGAAGCTGCTCACGAAAGTGGTGGCGGGGCGGGCGAAGGTGAAGGCGTCGGGCGGGATCCGGGACGCGGAGACGGCGCTGGCGATGATCGAGGCGGGAGCGGAGCGGCTGGGGACCTCCAGCGGCGTAGCGATCGTGGAGGAGTGGGCGGCGATGGAGGCGGCGGGGAGTAGCGAGTAGGGGACTCGCAGGGGCGGGAGTGGGGGCGTCCCGGTCCGTGGGCTCCCGCGCCGGGGGACGGCGGGCGCTGTCGGACGGCGTGAACGCAGGCGCCCCCCTCGTCAGGGTCCGCGCTCGGGTGGAGTGCACTCCG
>CAZLLV010000087.1:0-7001 GCA_964560325.1 uncultured Thermoanaerobaculia bacterium
GGCGAGCCAGATGAGGACCAGCTCCTCGGCGGCCACGGAGACGGAGAGGTGCTGGGGGACGACGATCAGGCCCGGGCTGCGCTCCGCCTGCACGGAGGCGCCGAACTCGTGGGGCATCGTCTTCGCGTCGTGGGTCACCAGCACCCGGCCGGCAGCCGCGGCTCGGGCGAGCACCTCGCGATCGGGAACGCCGCGCAGCTCGGCGTCCAGAGCGCTTCGGAAGTCGATCGCCGGTTCCTTGCGAACGGCGGCCCGCAAGATGGTGTGGTTGAGATCGGCGTCCGCCTGGAAGCGGACCTTCACGAGGCGGCCGGCTCTCGCTGCCGCGCCGCCGCCAGCTTCTGGTAGAAGGTGGGGTCCGCTTCCCGCGCGGCGCGACGCTTCTCTTCGAAGTCGCGACGGCTCCGCGCCAGGTGCTCGTCGACCGCCTCGTGGTGCGCGAGGTAGTAGGCAATGGCGCCGTAGACCTGCTCGAGCGTGAGGACCGGGAACGCCTGCGCGATCCCCTCGGCGGTCTGGCCTTCGAGGAAGGCGTAGACCACCGAATCGAGCGACACACGGGTGGCTGCGACACAGTAGCCGCCGTCCCTCCGCTCGACGTAGCCGCCGTTGGCGGCGGCGCCCGCAGGATGGGTGTTCGGGCTCATATGCCCGATTCTACCCCCCTACTCCCCGCGCAGGGCGACGATCGGGTCGACGGCGGCGGCGCGGCGGGCGGGCATCCAGCTCGCGAGCAGGGTGACGGCGGCGAGGACGAGGGCGACGGTGACGACCGCCATCGGCTCGACCGTGCCGAGACCGTTCATCACGCTGCCGACGAGGCGGGTGACGCCGATCACGCCGGGGATGCCGAGGCCGAGGCCGAGGCCGGCGAGGAGGAGGCCCTGCTTCGTCACCATGCCGCGCACCTCGGCGCCGCGCGCGCCGAGCGCCATACGCACGCCGATCTCGTGGGTGCGCTGGGCGACCGAGTAGGCGAGCACGCCGTAGGTGCCGAGGGCGGCGAGCAGGAGCGCCAGGAAGCCGAAGGCGCCGAGGATGGTCGTCATCACCTGCATGCCGACGAAGAACTGGCTGGTGAACTCGTCGAGCGGCTGGACCGGGGACAGGACGAGCCCCGGATCGTAGGCGGCGAGCGCGTCGCGCACCGCGTTGCCCAGGGCGGACGGATCGCCTCCGGCGCGCAGCGTGACCGCGGCCGCGGTCGTCGCCTTCTCCTGGGCGAGCGGCAGATAGAGCACCGGCTGGTCGCCGGACTCGACGAAGATCGAGTGCCGCAGGTTCGGCACCACGCCGACGATCCGCCGCGCCTCGCCTTCGAGGGTGACCGTCCGGCCGACCGGATCGCTCCCCGGCCAGTGCATCTCGGCGAGCTTCCGGTTGACCAGCGCCACCGGCGCCGACCCCGGGACGTCGCTCGAATCGAACCCGCGCCCGGCGGCGACCGGCACGCGGAGCGTGTCGAGGTAGCCCGCGTCGATCGCCACCGTGGCCGCCGCCGGCGCCGCCTCGCCATCCGGCGCCGGGGCACCGTCGACCGTGTACGGGCGTGTGACGAGGAAGGGCGTCCGCGGCCGGCTCGACGAGGCCGAGGCCGCCTCCACGCCGGGCAAGGCCTCGAGCCGCCGTACGACCTCTTCGAACGCAGCCGCCCGCTCGGCATCGCTCGCCCCGTCGGCCGCCGGGAGCTCGACCCGCACCGTCGCGAGATCGGCGGTCGCGAAGCCGGGATCGACGTTCTGGATCTGGAGGAACCCGCGCACCAGCACGGCACCGCCACCCAGGAGCATCAGCGAGAGCGCGATCTCGGCGACCACCAGGGCGCGGCTCGCGAGACGGCGCCGGCCGCCCAGCGCCCCGCCCCGCCCGCCCTCCTTCAGAGTCGATTGGAGAGGCATGCGCGCCGCCTGCACCGCCGGCAGGCTGCCGACCAGGAGGCCGGCGAGGATCGAGATGCCGGCGGTGAAGAGCACCACGTTGACATCGACCGTCGGCAGCCAGAACGCGGGCAGCCGGGCGGACATCGCTTCCGCCACCAGCCGGGTGGCGACCCACCCCAGCCCGAGGCCGAGGAGACCCCCGGCGGCGGACGCGACCAGCGCCTCGGTGGTGAGCTGGCGGGCGATCCGGAACCGTCCGGCGCCCAGGCTGGCGCGCACCGCGAGCTCGGTGACCCGCCCCTGGGTGCGGACCAGGAAGAGGTTCGCCACGTTGGCGCAGGCGATCAGCAGCACGAAGACGAGGGCGCCCTGGAGCAGGCCGAGGAGCTGCCGGTCCTGCGCCGAGATGCTCTGGTCCTGCATGTTCAGCGTCTCGACGACGTAGCCGCGGTTCGCCTCCGGGTGCTCGGCCGCCAGCCGCTCGCCGAGCGCCGCCATCGCGGTCCCCGCGCGCTCGGTCGTCACCCCGGGCGCCAGCCGGCCGACCACCAGCAGCGTGCGGCGGTCGCGCGGCGCGCTCGCCGGATCGAGTGAGAGCGGGCGCCAGAGCTCGATCTGCGGGTCGAGGAACTGGAAGTCCTCGGGCAGCACGCCGACGACGGTGTGGGCGGTGCCGTTGACGAAGACCTCTCGGCCGAGGACGCCCGGATCGGCGCCGAAGCGCCGCTCCCAGGCCCGGTGGTCGAGCAGCACCGAGCGCGCGGCGGCCCCCGGCGCGCCCTCCTCGGCCAGCAACGCACGGCCGAGCCGCGGCGAGACGCCGAGCACCGGGAAGAGCTCCGGGGTCGCCGAGGCGGTGGTCACCGGCTCGCCGCGCTCGGCGTCGCCCCGGAGCGACAGGGTGGCGAAGTCGATCGACAGCGCCGCCAGCTCGGAGAAGCTCTCCTGCCGCTCGCGCCAGTCGAGGAAGTTGGCGGCGGAGGCGGCATTGATCTGCCCGGCCGCCGACGGGTCCTGGTACTCGCTCACCCAGGCGAGCCGCTCCGGCTCCTCGTACGGCATCGGCCGCAGCATCAGCGCGTTCAAGAGGCTGAAGACGGCGGTATTGCCGGCGATCGCGAGGGCGAGCGAGCCGACCGCGAGGGCGGTGATGGCGGGGGCGCGCCGGAGGGCGCGCAGGCCGTAGCGGATGTCCTGGATCGAGGCGTCCATCGGGTGTTCCTCCTGCCCCGGCACTACGCCGACGAACACCCCGCTGTTTCAGGCCCGGACGGCTACTCGCGCAAGGCGTCCATCGGGTCGACTTTCGCGGCCTTCCGGGCCGGGCGCAGGCACGCGAAGGTGGCGATGGCGAGTAGCACGACCGTCACCGCCGCCAGCGTCACCGGATCCCACGGCGCGACGCCGAAGAGGAGCGTCGAAGCGAAGCGTCCGAGGGCGAGAGCGCCGACCAGGCCGAGCACCACGCCGAGGCCGGTCATCGCCAGCCCCTGCCGCGCGACCAGGCGGAGCACGTCGGCCGGGCGCGCGCCGAGCGCCATGCGGGTGCCGATCTCGCGGCGCCGCTGGCTGACCGAGAAGGCCAGGACGCCGTAGACGCCGACCGCGGCGAGCACCACCGCGAGCGCGCCGAACGAGACCAGCAGGAACATCGAGACCCGGCGCGTGACCAGGCTCTCCCGGATCTGCTTCTCCATCGTCACGCCGCCGAAGACCGGCTGGTCGGGATCGATCGCCAGCACCGTCCGCCGCAGCGGCTCGACCAGCGCCTCCGGGTCGCCCGCCGTGCGCAGCGCGAAGGTCATCGCGCTCTCGGGCCGCTGCCGGTAGGGGAAGTAGATCGTCTCCTTCTCGACCTCCCGCTCGAGCTCGAAGATCTTCACCGGCTCGACCACGCCGACGATCCGCATCCACCCCTCCTCGTCGCTCCGGCGCAAGCGGCCGGCGAGCGGGTCGGAGTCGGGGAAGTACTTCTCGACCAGCAGCCGGTCGACCACCACCACCGGCGCCGCGTCGTCCGTGTCGCGCGCGTCGAAGCCGCGGCCGGCGAGGAGCGCGATGTCCATGGTCTCGAAGTAGTCGTCGTCGACCACCCGCCGCAGCGCGTGGGGCGCCGACTCCCCCTCCGCCGGCTCGTAGCCCTCGACCGCGTAGGAGCCGGACGACGAGCTGCCGGAGAACGGCGCCATCGAGACGAGCCCGGCGCTCTCGACGCCCGGCAGCGCGCGCACCCGCTCGATCGCGCGTTCGTAGAAGGCGGCGATCTCCCGCGGCTCTGCGTACTTCGCCTCGGGCAGCTCGACCTGGGTGAGGAGCAGGTTCTCGGTCGCGAAGCCAGGGTCCTCGCCGGCGAGCGCCGCGAGCGTGCGCACCAGCAGGCCCGCGCCGACCAGAAGCACCAGGGCGATCGCCACCTCGGCGACCACCAGCGCCTGGCGCACGCGCGCCGCCCGCCGGCCGCCGCCCGAGCCGCGCCCCTCTTCGTTCAGGGTCGCGGCCGGGGTCGAGCGCAGCACCGAAACCACCGGAAAGACGCCGAACAGGACACCGGTCAGGACCGCGAGGCCGAAGGTGAAGGCGAGCACCACCGGGTCGAGCCCGACCTCGAGACCTCGGAGCGCCGTGTCGAGCCCGAGCCAGGAGACGAGCTTGACACCCACCACGCCGATGCCGATCCCGATCACGCCGCCCGCGAGCGCCAGGGCGAGACTCTCGCCGAAGAGCTGGCGCGCCAGCCGGCCCGGGCCGGCGCCCATGGCGGTGCGCACCGCGAGCACCTTGTGCCGCCCGGAGAGCCGGGCGAGCAGCAGGTTGGCGACATTGAAGCAGGCGATCAGGAGGACCAGCACGACGACGCCCTGGAGCAGCAGCAGCATCGGCTCGAGGTCGCCAAAGCGGTCCTCCCGCAGACTGACGACGGTGCCGCCGAAGCCGGCCGACTTCCAGAACTCCGCCGCCTCCGGGAAGCGCTCGACGTTCGCGGCGTGGATCGCGTCGACCTGCTGCTGCGCCCGCTCGATCGTGGCGCCGGGTGCGAGCTTTGCCACCGACTGGAAGCTCTCGTAGCCGCGCGACTCGTCCGCCATCTGCTCGGGCGTCGGTGCGAGCGGCTTCCAGAGGTCGACCCGGTCGCTCGGGAAGGCGAACGCCGCCGGCATCACGCCGAGCACCCGGTGCGGCACGCCGTCGAGCCGGACGTCGCGCCCGACGATTTCCGGATCGCCGCCGAAGGCGCGGTGCCAGAGGGTGTCGGAGAGCACCACCACCTGCTCGTGCCCCGGGCGGTCCTCGTCCTCGCCGAACACGCGGCCGGTCTCGGCGGCGGCCCCGAGGAGCGGGAAGAGGGTCGCGGTGGTGCGCAGGCCGATCACCCGCTCCGGCGCGCTGCCGTCCGCCGAGGTCAGGTTCAGGCTCTCCCACGAGTAGAGCGCGCTCTCCTGGAACGCGTCGACACCCGAGCGCCGGTCGAAGTAGTCGGGCACCGAGACCGAGGCCTGGTCGAGGCCCATCTTCGGATAGGTGTTCCAGACCTGCACCAGGCGCCCGCTGTCCGGGTACGGCAAGGGCTTCAGCAGCACCGCGTGGACGACGCTGAAGATCGCGGTGTTGGCGCCGATGCCGATGGCGAGGGTGAGGACGGCGAGGACGGCGAGGCCCCCGTCGCGGCGGAAGGCACGGCGCAGGCTGCTGACGATCGATCGGGTCATGGCGGCTCTCCCAGGGCGGTTCCTCCCGCCACTACGCGCGAGGCACCGAAGGGTTCCAACTCGATCAACGCCAGGCCGCGGGCGGCGGCCGGCGCGGCCGCGCATCGTCGCGGGGACCGCGCCGGCCACCGCGCAGGAGGAGCAGGAGCGGGCCGGCGAGAAAGCCTCCGATGTGCGCGAACCAGGCCACACCACCGGCCTCCGCGCTGGTCTCGGCGCCGAGCGAGGCGAGGCCGGAGACGAACTGGAGCACGAACCAGAACGGCAGGAAGAAGATCGCCGGCACCTCGATCGTGGTGATCAGGAAGCCGAGGAAGACGAGCGTGTGGATGCGCGCCCTCGGGTGCAGGAAGAGGTACGCGCCGAGCACGCCGGCGATCGCGCCGCTCGCCCCGACCGTCGGCACCAGCAGGCCGGGCGAGGCGACCGCCTGCGCGTAGGTGGCGGCGAAGCCGCACGCGAGGTAGAAGAGCGCGAAGCGGAAGTGCCCCAGGCGGTCCTCCACGTTGTCGCCGAAGATCCAGAGGAAGAGCATGTTGCCGCCGATGTGGAGAAACCCTCCGTGCAGGAACATCGACAGCAGCGCGTTGTCGAGCTGGAGGTCGCCCCCCGGAAACGGCCCGCCGCCGAACATCCGGGCGGGCACGAAGGCGGCGCTCACCAGGAACTCCTGGAGGCGGGCCCCAAGCGAGAGCTGGTAGACGAAGAGGGCGACGTTCGCGACGATCAGCGCGACCGTGACGATCGGGGGCCGGTGCCGCGGGTTGTGGTCGCGCAGCGGAAGCATGGAGGGGAAGCGTAGCAGGAGGGCGGGCGCGCGTTTCGCGCTAGATTCGCCGTATCGCCATCGATCCCCTACCGTTCCGGAGCCACCCCATGCACCGACTCTCGATCCGTGTGTCCTGCTGCTTCGCCCTGCTCGCGGCCGTCGCCTCGGCCGGAGCGCCCCTCGCCGCCCACGCCCAGGACCCCGCCCCCGCTCCCGTGGCGCCGACGCTGGCGAGCCTCGACTGGCTGGTCGGCTCGTGGCGCGGCTCGGTCGGCGAAGACCCGATCGAGGAGGTCTGGCTGCCGCCGGTCGGGGGCGCCATGGCCGGCATCTTCCGCTGGTCGAAGGGCGGGCAGGTCTACCTCTACGAGCTGATGACCCTGGAGGAGACCGGCGGCTCGGTGATCCTCCGGATCAAGCACTTCGATCCCGACCTGACCGGCTGGGAGGAGAAGTCGGAGTCGGTGGTCTTCGACCTGGTCGAGGCGACCGCCGACCGGGCGGCGTTCGCGAAGCGGGGCGGCGACGACGACACGCGGATCGTCTACCGCCGGACCGACGGCGGCGGCATGGCGGTGGTGTTCGAGGAGGCGGGAAACCCGACGCTGGTCTTCGACTACCGACCGCCGGCCTCGGGCTCCTGAT
>CAZLLV010000088.1:0-2537 GCA_964560325.1 uncultured Thermoanaerobaculia bacterium
CACCCTGGAGGTGCTCTGGCGCTTCGGCGGCGACCGGGGTACCGATTTCTTCTCGCAGACCCTCGGCTCGGCCGAGCGCCTGCCGAACGGCAACACCCTGATCACCGAGTCGGAGAACGGCCGCGCCTTCGAGGTCACCCGCGACGGCACCGTGGTGTGGGAGTTCGTGAGCCCGCACCGGGCCGGCGAGGAGGACGAGCTGGTGGCGGTGCTCTTCGAGATGCAGCGCCTGCCCGCCGACCACCTCCGGGGCGATCTCGCGCCGTCCCGGTAGACTCGGCCTCGCCCGCACCGACTCGAACCGACATGACCAGCATGACCAGCATGACCAGCATGACCAGCGCCAGCGTCATCGCCGAAGACCTCGGCAAGACCTACCGGGTCTACGCCAACCCCTGGGCACGCCTGGGCGAAGCCCTCTTCCGCCGCAGGTGGCACCGGGACTTCAGGGCGGTCGAGGGGGTCTCGTTCGAGCTGCCGCGCGGCGAAGGTCTCGGCGTGATCGGCGAGAACGGCGCCGGCAAGTCGACGCTGCTCAAGATGCTGGCCGGGATCGTCGAGCCGACCGCCGGCCGGCTGGAGGTGAACGGCAAGGTGGCGTCGATCCTGGAGCTCGGCTCCGGTTTCCACCCCGAGTTCACCGGCCGCCAGAACATCGTCCTGAACGCCGCCATGCTCGGCCTCTCCGAGGACGAGGTGCGCGAGAAGACGCCGGCGATCATCGAGTTCAGCGAGCTCGGCCACTTCATCGACCAGCCGGTCAAGACCTACTCGACCGGCATGGGGATGCGCCTCGGCTTCTCGATCGCCACCCAGGTCGAGCCCGACGTTCTGATCGTCGACGAGGCGCTGTCGGTGGGCGACGGCTACTTCCAGAAGAAGTGCATGGAGCGCCTCCAGCGCTTCGTCGCCGACGGCGGAACCCTGCTCTTCTGCTCGCACGCGATGTACTACGTCTCCGCCTTCTGCCAGCGCGCGATCTGGCTGCGCGACGGCCAGGTCGCCGCCCAGGGCCGGACCGACGAGGTGGTTCGCGAGTACGAGAGCTTCCTGACCGCGAAGAGCCGCGCCGCCGAGACCGTCCGGGCCGAGGCGCGCGCCGCGGCCGGCGGGGAGGAAGCCGCCACGTCCGGGCCGGCGAAGATCACCTCCGTGCACCTGCTCGGCGGCCGCGACGCGGAGGCCGGCTCGGGTGCGAACGCGCCACGGCGCTACCGCCGCGGCGACGCGCTGGCGATCGAGGTCGAGTGGGAGAGCGACGAGCCGGAGGCCGGCTTCCACGTGGGCGTCGGCGTCAACCGGGTCGACGAGGTCGAGGTGCTCTCGTTCGCCACCCACCTCGACGGGCTGGCGGCGATCTCGGGCACCGGCGAGCACCGCCTGCGCCTGGAGGTCCCCGACCTGCCGCTCCTGAAGGGCCTCTTCAGCCTGTACGTCTTTCTGCTCGACCGCGACGGCCTCCACGTCTACGACCGGCGCATCGTCCTCGGTGCCTTCGAGATGGAGAGCCCGTCGTACGTGTTCGGGATGATCGCGGCCGACCACCACTGGCGCTCGGACGCCCAGAGCGCCCGCGTCACGTCGCTCCCGCAGCGCCGCTGACGAGCGCGGCGAGGGTGCGCTCGAAGCCCTCCTCGAGTTCGAGGCCGAGGGCGCCGAAGTTCTCTCGCACGTGCTCGGGGCGATGGCTTCCGGGGATCGGAATCACGCCCCGCGCGAGGTGCCATCGCAGCACCGCCTGAGCCGGCGTGGCCGCGAGCTCCCGCGCCGCGCGCTCGATCCGAGGGTCCCCGAGAACGTCGCCGCCGCCGAGAGGTGAGTGCGCCATGAGCGCGATCCCGTGCCCGCGGCAGTACGCCACGAGCTCGTCGCACGGCCGTCCCGGGTGGATCTCCGCCTGGACCACCTCCGGGGCGCATCCGGTCGCCTCCGTCAGCGTCTCGATCGCGGCGACGCCGAAGTTCGCGACACCGATCGAGCGGACGAGGCCGCGCCGCCGCAGCTCCTGGAGCGCGCCCCAGGTCTCCTCGACCGGCACCTCGATCCGGAGCTCTTTCCCGCCCGCCGCCGGCACCACGCGCGCGGCGATCTCCTCGCGCGACAGCCCGGCGTCGAGATCGAGCGGCCCGACGTGACGCCACGCCTCGGGCGAGTGGATCAGGTAGAGGTCGAGCCGCTCGACCCCGAGCCGCCGGAGGGAGCCTTCGCAGGCCGCGATCGCGTGGTCGAACGCGTGGTTGGTCTGCCAGAGCTTGCTGACCAGGTAGAGCTCTCCGCGCGGCACGCCCGAGCCGGCGATCGCGTCGCCGAGGACCGTCTCGCTGCCGGAGACCTCGGCGGTGTCGAAGAGGCGGAAGCCGGCGGCGAGCGCGGCCCGGATCGCCGGCGCGAGCTCGCCCGCCGACCGGCCCGCGCCCGGCGAGGTGCCGAAGCCGATCGGGGGGATCCGCGGCCCGGGCGAGGTCACGGCACGGCTCGCCCGAAGACCTCGGCCAGCGCCTCGCGGGTGGCGGCCACCGAGAAGCTCTCCGCCGTCG
>CAZLLV010000089.1:0-3838 GCA_964560325.1 uncultured Thermoanaerobaculia bacterium
CGGCGAACCGATCGTGGCGCCTTCGGCCACCACCGTCCACGCCACCTACGACCTGTCGGGTCAGCCGTGGGCGGTGATCCAGGGCTCCGGCGAGCGCCCCGGCTTCACCCACGCCTGGGCCTTCTTCCTCGAAGGGCGCGAGTGGCGACCGGCGGGCGAGCTGGAGGTGACCGCGGTCGCCGTACCCGGTGCCACGCCCGCGCCGTGGTACGAGCGGGCGATCGTCACCGGGACCGGGCTCTTCGCGGCCGACGCGCGGCCCCGGAGCTGGGTGGCCGGCCTCCCCGCGGATCGCTCCGGCCCCGGCGCCCAGGTGGTGGCCTTCGATCGCCGGGCGGGGGCGTTCGTCTCGCCCGAAGGCACCGTCTACCGGACCGCCGACGGCGGCAAGACCTGGAGCCGCTCCGGCTGGACCCCGTGGGGCACCGGCTCGGCCGAGCCCTGGCAGCGCGGCACCGACTACTCCCTCGATCTACCGACCGGCATCCCGTCCGGGGTGCTGCCGGTGATCTGGTTCGACCGCCGGATCCAGGGGCGCGAGGGCGTGATCTTCACCGAGATGACCAACGGCGGCCGCTGGCGGCAGGTGGCGGTCGGCCCGGCCGACATCCCGACCTCGGCGGGCCGGGACGTGTCGGTCTTCCTGGTCCTGCGCACGGTGCCCGACCGCTGGTCGATGATCTACGGCTGCGCCCGCGCCGACGGCGACCCACGCCTGGTGGTGGTCGAGGTGGACGGCGCGAAGGTCGGGGCGCCGAAGCTGGTGCCGATCGCGGCGCCGAAGAAGTAGCCCGACGGGATCAGCCGACCGGCGCCGCGAGCTTCTTCCTGCCCTTGCGCCCGCGCCGCGCCGCGCCCGCGATCCTCAAGTCGAGCGCGCCGTTCGCGACGCCGACCTGCACGCTGCCGCCGTTCGCCAGCTCGCCGAAGAGGATCGCGTCGGTCAACGGGCGCTTCATCTCCTGGTCGATGACGCGGGCGAGCGGGCGGGCGCCGAAGGTCGGGTCGTAGCCCTTCTCCGCCAGCACCGAGCGCGCCGCCGGCGTCACGTCGAGCACCACGCTCCGGGCCGCGAGCTGGTCGGCGAGGGCGCGGACGAACTTGTCGACGATCCGCAGCATCACCTCGGGCGTGAGCGGCCGGAAGGCGATCCTGGCGTCCAGGCGGTTGCGGAACTCGGGCGCGAAGAGGCGCTCGAAGGCCTCCTTGTCCGCTCCCGGCGCACCGGCCGGCACTCCGGTCTCCCCCGCCGCGCCGGCGCCGAAGCCGGGACGGCGCGAGGCGAGCTCGCGGGCGCCGACGTTCGAGGTCATCAGCAGGATCGTCTGCCGGAAGTCGGTCACCTTGCCGTTCGTGTCGGTCAGCGACCCGTGGTCCATCACCTGGAGCAGGATGTTGAACACGTCTGGGTGCGCCTTCTCGATCTCGTCGAGGAGCACCACCGCGTACGGACTCTTCGCCACCGCCTCGGTGAGCAGCCCACCCCGGTCGAAGCCGACGTAGCCGGGCGGGGCGCCGACCAGGCGCGACACGCTGTGGCGCTCCATGTACTCGCTCATGTCGAAGCGCAGGAGCGGCACGCCGAGGGTGGCGGCGAGCTGGCGCGCGACCTCGGTCTTGCCGACGCCGGTCGGGCCGGTGAGCAGGAACGAGCCGACCGGGCGGTCCGGGCTCGCGAGGCCGGCGCGCGAGACCTTGATCGCCGACACCAGCGTCTCGATCGCGTCGGCCTGCCCGAACACCGAGCCTTCCAGATCCTCGCTCAGGCTCGCGAGGCGCTCGCGGTCGTCGCCCCGCACCTGGCGCGGCGGGATCTGCGCCATGGCGGCGAGCACCTCCTCCATCCGCCGGACGGTCACGCGCTTGCGCCCGGCGAGCCCGGCCGCCGCGCCCGCCTCGTCCAGGAGGTCGATCGCCTTGTCCGGAAGCGCCCGGTCGCGCAGGTAGCGGGCGGAGAGCTCCGCCGCCGCTCGCACCGCCGTCCCCGCGTAGCGCACCCCGTGGTGCTCCTCGTAGCGCCCGCGCAGCCCTTCGAGGATCGACACCGTTTCCTCGACGCTCGGCTCGTTGACCTCGATCTTCTGGAAGCGCCGCGAGAGCGCGCGGTCGCGCTCGAAGCTCTGCCGGTACTCCTCCCAGGTGGTGGCGCCGATGCAGCGCAGCGCCCCGGAGCGCAGGGCGGGCTTGAGGAGGTTCGAGGCGTCCATGGTGCCGCTGCCGGCGGCGCCGGCGCCCACGATGGTGTGGATCTCGTCGATGAAGAGGATCGCGCGCGGCCGCTCCTTGACCGCCCGGATGACCGCCTTGATCCGGTTCTCGAAGTCGCCCCGGTAGCGAGTGCCGGCGACCAGCGAGCCGAGGTCGAGGCTGTAGATCGAAGCGTCGGCGAGCGCGTCCGGAACCTCGCCGTGCGCGATGCGCAGCGCCAGCCCCTCGACCAGCGCCGTCTTGCCCACGCCCGAGTCGCCGACGAAGATCGGGTTGTTCTTGCGCCGGCGGGCGAGCACGTGGATCGCCCGGTCGAGCTCGCGGGTGCGGCCGACCAGCGGGTCGAGCTCGCCGCGCCGGGCGAGCTCGGTCAGCTCCTGCGTGAAGGTGGCGAGCGGGTCGCGCCCCGCTTCCGCCTCCTCTTCGTCGTCCTCTTCGTCCTCGTCGTCGAAGTCGGCGTCCTCGTCGCCGTCCCCACCATCGAGCTCGTCCGGCCCGTCCGCCTCCCAGCCGTTCGCCAGGTCCGATTCGGTGACGCCGTGAGCGAGGTAGGTGACGAGGTCGAGCCGGCCGACCCCTTCCTCCTCAAGGAAGTAGACGGCGAACGACTCCGGCTCCGCGTACATCGAGACGATCACGTCCGGCCCGCCGACCTCCTGCTTGCCGGCGCCCTGGCGCTGCGCCACCGCGCGCGCCAGCACCCGCTGGAAAGCGAGAGTGGTCGACGGCTCGCCCCGCTCGCGCTCGGGCAACACGTCGATCTCCTGGTCGAGGAAGGTGTCGAGGCGGCGCTCGAGCGCGTCGACGTCGGCGCCGGTGCGGTGGAGCACCCGCCGCGTCACCCGGTCCTGGAGCAGCACCAGCAGCAGGTGCTCGAGGCTCGCGTACTCGTGGCCGCGCTGGGCCGCCTCCATGAGGGCGGTCGTGAGAGAGAGCTGGAGCGCGGGGGTGAGCTTCATGCCGGCACCTTCGCCTTCATGCGGGATCCACCGAGCACTTGAGCGGCATGCCCTGCTGGCGGGCCTCCGCGGTCACCTGGGCGACCTTGGTCTCCGCGACCTCGAAAGTGAAGACCCCGGCGGTCCCGATGCCCTGCTCGTGCACCTCCAGCATGATGTGGGTCGCCTCGTCCGCGCTCTTGTGGAAGTAGCGCACCAGGACGTCGACCACGAACTCCATGGTGGTGAAGTCGTCGTTGTGCAGGAGCACCTTGTAGAGGCTCGGGCGCTTCGCCTTGCGGCGCTCGTCGAGGACCAGGCCTTCGCGCTGACCCGAGTCCTCGCTCGAGCCCGCACCCAGCAGGGGGCGGGAGGGTCGGGCCGGCAAACTGCGGTCGGACCCGTAAGGCTTCATCGACTCGACTCTAAGAGAGACTCCCGCGCTTGGCAAGCGCAATGCTAAAGTCCCGGCCGCCGGGCACTTCCGCCCCGGCGGGTGGTTCAGGACACCGGATGGCCGCAAACGAGCAGACCGTCGAAGAGGCGACCGAGCCCGAGCTCTGGAGCGTGGAGCGGGCGGCCGAGCTCTACAACGTCGCCGGCTGGAGCAACGACTACTTCTCGATCAACCAGCGCGGCCACCTGGCGGTCCACCCCGGGGGGCCCGGCACGCCCACCATCGACTTGAAGGA
>CAZLLV010000090.1:0-10875 GCA_964560325.1 uncultured Thermoanaerobaculia bacterium
ACGACCAGACGCCGGAGTTCCTGCGGCTGGTCGAGCGGCGGGGGCTGAAGCCGGGGAGCGGCCTGACGGTCGAGGAGCGGGACTCGGCGGCGGACACGGTGGAGATCCGGCTGGACGACGACGAGGGCACGCGGTTGTCGCTCGGGTTCCGGGCGGCGGGGAAGATCCTGGTCGAGGTGGCGTAGAAAGTGTCCAGCGCCGTCGTTGTGGCTCCTCCGCCACTAGATGCTGGGGGCCGAGGTGTTTCCGGCGCTAGATGTTGAGGAAACAGAGTTGACACCCGTCCCGCTCGGTGGCAATCTCGGCGATGCTCTTCGAGCGTAGCCGTTCTCTTTGATTTCATTCGACCGGTGCCATGACGCCGGTCGCCCGAGTGTCCCCGGCGTCTCTCCGGCGCCGACTCTCGGGCTATGCACCCACCAGTGAAGGAGATGCGATGACCACGAACCCCCAGCCCGCAACCCCCCAGGAGACGACGACGCCGCCCGCCGGCGCCGTGCGCTCCCAGACCTCCCAGGAAAGAGGAGGGCTGCAGTTCGCTCGGAGATTCACCGAGCCGGGCGTCGACCCGTTCGACGTCCTCGAGTGGGAGAGGCGGGACGCGATCATCGCGGACGAGAAGGGGAACGTGGTCTTCGAGCAGAAGGGCGTGGAGGTGCCGAAGGGGTGGTCGCAGACGGCGACCAACGTGGTGGTGTCGAAGTACTTCCGGGGCCACCTCGGCAGCCCGGACCGCGAGCAGTCGGTGCGTCAGCTCATCGGCCGCGTGGCCGACACGCTCACCGGCTGGGGCCGCACGAACGGCTACTTCGCGAGCGAGCCGGACGCCGCGACCTTCCACGCCGAGCTGACTCACATCCTGGTCAACCAGCTCGCCTGCTTCAACTCGCCGGTCTGGTTCAACGTCGGCATCGAGGAGAAGCCGCAGTGCTCGGCCTGCTTCATCAACTCGGTCGACGACACGATGGCGTCGATCCTCGACCTGGCGAAGACCGAGGGCATGCTCTTCAAGTTCGGCTCGGGCACCGGCTCGAACCTCTCCGCCATCCGCTCCTCGCGGGAGAAGCTCGCCGGCGGCGGCACGGCCTCCGGCCCGGTCTCCTTCATGCGCGGGTTCGACGCCTTCGCCGGCGTCATCAAGAGCGGCGGCAAGACCCGCCGCGCGGCCAAGATGGTGATCCTCGACGTCGACCACCCGGACATCGTCGAGTTCATCGAGTGCAAGGAGTCGGAGGAGAAGAAGGCGTGGGCGCTGATCGAGGCGGGCTACGAGGGGGGCTTCAACGTCCCCGGTGGCGCCTACGACTCGGTCTACTACCAGAACGCGAACCACTCCGTGCGGGTGACCGACGAGTTCATGGAGGCGGTCCTGAAGGACGGGGAGTGGGTCACGCGCGCCCGGACCACCGGTGAGTCGATGGACACCTACGAGGCGCGCGACGTGATGGACAAGATCGCCTCCTCGACCTGGGCGTGCGGCGACCCGGGCATGCAGTACGACACCACGATCAACGACTGGCACACCTGCGCCAACAGCGACCGGATCAACTCGTCGAACCCTTGCTCGGAGTACATGTTCCTCGACGACACGGCGTGCAACCTCGCGTCGCTCAACCTGATGAAGTTCTACGGCGTCGACACCGGCTTCGACGTCGAAGGCTTCCGGCACGCCTGCGAGGTGGTCATCTCCGGCATGGAGATCATCGTCGGCAACGCCAGCTACCCGACGCCGAGGATCGAGGCGAACTCGCACGCCTACCGGCCGCTCGGCATCGGTTACGCCAACCTGGGCGCGCTCCTGATGGCGCGCGGCCTGCCGTACGACTCGGACGCGGGGCGCGACTACGCGGGGGCCATCACGGCGCTCATGTCCGGCGCCGCCTACGCGCAGAGCGGCCGGATCGCCCGGGCCATGGGTCCGTTCGAGGGCTTCGAGGCGAACCGGGAGCCGATGATGCGGGTGATGCGCAAGCACCGCGACGCGGTCAAGCGGATCGAGTCGGCGCACGTGCCGCTCGAGATCCTCAAGGCGGCCAAGTCGTCGTGGGACCGGGTGGTCGAGCTGGGCGACGGCGCCGGCCTGCGCAACAGCCAGATCTCGGTGCTCGCCCCGACCGGCACGATCGCCTTCATGATGGACTGCGACACGACCGGGGTCGAGCCCGACATCGCGCTCGTCAAGTACAAGCGGCTGGTCGGCGGCGGCATGATCAAGATCGTCAACCAGACGGTGCCGCCGGCGCTCGCGCGGCTGGGCTACGACAAGGAGCAGATCCGCGAGATCGTCGAGTACATCGACGACCACGACACGATCGAGGGCGCCCCGCACCTCTCGGACGAGCACCTCCCCGTCTTCGACTGCGCCTTCAAGCCGGCCCAGGGCTCGCGCTCGATCCACTACCGAGGGCACCTGAAGATGCTCGGTGCGGTCCAGCCGTTCATCTCGGGCGCCATCTCGAAGACGATCAACATGCCGGAGGACTCCTCGCCGGCCGACATCTTCCAGGCGTACATCGAGGGGTGGCAGCTCGGCCTCAAGGCGGTGGCGATCTACCGAGACAACTGCAAGTGCAGTCAGCCGCTCTCGACCAAGCGCAGCGAGGGCATGAAGGCGGTCACCCTGCGGGCCGAGGAGGCGCGGCCGGTGCGCCGCAAGCTCTCCGACGAGCGCCAGGCGCTGACCCACAAGTTCTCGGTCGGCGACCACGAGGGCTACATCACGGTCGGCGTCTACGACGACGGTCAGCCGGGCGAGATCTTCCTCACCATGGCGAAGGAGGGCTCGACCATCTCGGGCCTGATGGACGCCTTCGCGACGGCGATCTCGATCGCGCTCCAGTACGGCGTGCCGCTCAAGACGCTGGTCGACAAGTTCAGCCACACGCGCTTCGAGCCCGCGGGCTTCACCAAGAACCCGGAGATCCCGATCGCCAAGTCGGTGACCGACTACATCTTCCGCTGGCTCGCCTCGCGCTTCCTGTCGAACGAGGAGAAGCAGCAGGTGGGCGTGATCCTGCGCGAAGCCCCGGTCGGCGCGCCGGCGGCGGCCACGACGGGTGCCGCCTCGGGCGCCGTGGTCGGCAACGGCGCGGCGGAGCCCGCGAACGCCAACGGCGTGGCGGCGAAGGCGCCGGCGCCGGCGGCCGGCGGCGGCTCGACCACCGGCGTCGCGGTCGAGCAGACGAAGGTCACCTTCCTCTACCAGCAGGACGCGCCGAGCTGCCACGAGTGCGGCGCGATCATGGTGAGGAACGGCGCCTGCTACAAGTGCCTCAACTGCGGCTCGACGTCGGGCTGTAGCTGAACGGATCGGATGACGAGGGAAGGAACGAGGCGGGGGCCGGCGACGGCCCCCGCCTTTTCCTTTTCCGGGGCGGCGGCTATCCTTGGCGCCCCATGGAAACCCGCCGACTTCCTGCGCTCCTCCTCGCCCTGATCGTCCTGCTCGGACCTGCGGCGGCATGCCATCGCGCCCCCCAGGCGCCTCCCGGGGCCGCCGACTTCCGGCTGCCGACCCTCGGCGGCGAGACGCTCGGGCCGCCCGACTTCCCGGGCGAGGTCGTGGTGGTCGACTTCTGGGCCACCTGGTGCACCCCGTGCCGCTTCCAGGCGGCGATCCTCGAAGACCTGCACGCCGAGTGGGCCGATCGCGGCGTCCGCTTCCTCGCCGTCGACGTGGCCGAGCCGCGCGAGCTGGTCGAGGAGTTCGTCGAGGAGCACCCCTTCCCCTACCCGGTCCTCCTCGACCCGGACGACACCCTATCCGCCCAGGTCGGCCTCACCGCCCTGCCCACCCTGATGGTGATCGACACCGAGGGCGAGGTCATCTACCTCGAGGCCGGCGTCGTCCAGAAGCGCCAGCTCGAACGGCTGCTCGAACGGGCCGGGGCGCGGGGGTAGGGCGCTGATAGATTCTGTCGATGGACGAAATGAGTGCGGGTTCGGGAAACACCTCCGGTGAGCAGGTCACCCTCGGCCGCACGCTCGCCGCGTTGCGCGCCGCCCACGGCTGGACGCAGGCGGAGCTCGCCGAGGCGTCGGGTGTCGACAAGGCGCAGATCTCGCGCTACGAGCGCGGCGTCGATCAGCCGTCGGGCCGGACGGTGAAGGCCCTCGTCGAGGCTCTCCACGCGGAACCGGCCGACCTTCCCCGGCTCCAGGCGACGCTGGAGCGCATCGTCGGCGGCGGGAGCCGGAAGGGGCGCGAGAGGGTCGTCTCGTCAGCGGGGGTCTCGGTCCTGGCCGAGCTCCTGGGAGTCGGTGGCTCCGGCCCGGCGGCCTCCCGGCCCGGAAGCACCACCACCGCCGAGGTGCCGCCGGACGACGAGGTCGATCGCATCGCCCGCCAGGCCGGCGACACCGTCGAGCGTTTGGTGCGCCTGCACTTCGCACAGCTCGCCGGCCGCGCCGGCTGATTCACCCCGGTTCGAAGGCGAACGCCGGACCGCAGCGCGCCTGCCGCAGGTAGTGGGCGAGGCGGGCCAGGAAGGCGGCGGTAACTTCGCGAGCGGACGGAAAGGGATCGTGCCGGCACGACACGCTCGTCATTACGGAAGGACCAGCGGACGGACGCGGCGCCGTTTGACTCGCCAAGTCGTCTTAACTACGATATCGCGATCTTCAGCCTTCATTCATGATAGCGAGGATCGATTCGATGCAGAAGAGAGCGAACCGGTGGTTGAGGACGTGCGGTATCGGCCTGGTCTTGGGCGCGTCGTTGTTTGTCCAGCCGTTGATGGCACTCTGTGGAAACTGCAGCACAGGCTGGCACGGCGTGTTGGCGTGCTATCAATCCTCTGGCAGCAACAACTCCTGCATCACCGTACGGTGTCACGCGGAGGGGGACTACATCGGCGGCACGCAGCCGGCGTACTGCTGCTTCGACGAAGATCCGTGCGCCTTCTGAGCGTCTCCGGCTTCATTCTCCCCGGCGTTTTCGCCGCCTTCCTCGGCATCGCCGTTCCGGTCGGGGCCGAGAAGGTCGAGATCCAGGTCGAGCGGTCCTCCGATCGTTCGTTCACCGGTCCCTTGGAGGTCTTCGTGATCGAGAGGGCAGAGGGCTCCGCGCGGACGGCGCGACGCGTCGGGTCGGTCGACCTCGGTGCACGGGGCGGCTACATTCTCGAGGTGGCGGAGGCGGAGGGTCTTCGCCTGGCATTCGCCGGAGACAAGTTGTGGGGGAAGCCCTGTACCGTCGAGAACGCAGCCTGTCGCACGAGGATCGAGGTCGCGGAGCCCGTGGAGGTGCTCTTCACCCGCACGGGTGACGAGCCGGTGGACGCGCCCGACCTGCTCGTGGCGCGGGCGTGGCGGAGGGCCGCAGGATCGGAGGACTCGATCGTCTGCGCCAGAAACGAGGGGGAGAGACGCTGGAGTTGCCCCCGGCCGGCCGGTGACGTCGACCTCCGCTTCGACGTGGCGGGGCACGCGCCGGCCTTCGCTTGGCAGACGAGCGAGCCCGGCCGTGGCGCCGGGAGCCCGATCGAGATCGAGCTGGAGCGAGGCGCCGCGATCGAGGGGTGGATCGAGGCGGCGGAGGGCGAAGCATCGCTGATGCCGAGCGGGCGGAGATGGGAAGTGAGCGAAGCCCGGCGAGCCTTCGCGGCCTACGAGGCTGACATCGGTTCCGATGGACACCTGAGGTTCGAAGGCGTGGCGGCCGGAACCTACGACCTCTCGATTGATACCGTGAGCTCTGGCAAAGCAAACCGCCGGGTTCGTGTCGACCGCGGGCAGGCTCGCCTGGTCCTCGGCGCGATCGAGCTGGAACGCTCGGAACGTGCCGAAATCCTGATCGATCCTCCGACCGACGGCTGGGGGGAGCCGTGGCGGCTCTCTCTCTCCGGCCCGAAGGAGGGCCCGGAAGCCGGGGTGGTGAAACCCTCCATCGACCTCACCGGCTACGGGCTGGTCGAGTCCCTCACTCCGGGCCTTTACCACGTAGCCGTTCGCGATTCCCGCGACTCGACGTGGTATCTGGCCGTGCATGAGCTGGGGGGAGAGCCGCTCGCGTTGTCGATCCCACACGTCCCCGTCCGGGGCCGGGTCCACGCCGGGGATACGCCGATCGCGGGGACTCTGGTCTTCGGCACGACCCAGGGAGCGACGTCGATCCGGCTGGTCGCGGACGAGGACGGCCGGTTCGAGGGGTACCTGCCGAGAGAGGGGACCTGGGAGGTGGAGATCTCGGAGGGGCCGTCGGAGTGCGGAACGTGCGGTGACCTGCTGGGAGTGGGTCTGCTGGCTCCGGTCGACGTAGAGGTCGGACCGAGCGGCAAGGCGATCCTCGACCTCGCGCTCCCGGACACGAAGATCTCCGGACGGGTGTTCCGCCAGGACGGCGCCGAGAGAGTGCCGGTGGAGGATGCCCAGGTCATGGGGCTGAGCCGAGACGGGGGACCGGGGCGCATGGGGCGGCGCCTACAGCTGTGGACCGACGAAGACGGGCGATTCAAGGCGAGGGGCATCGAACCGGGGACTCTGGGGATCGGAGCGATCAGCGAAAAATGGGGTGCGGAGTCGAGCTGGGTGCAGGTCGAGATTCGAGACGGCATCGAGACACCCGAGCTCGAGCTGAGGATCGTCCCCAAGGTGACGCTCCCGGTCCGGGTGACGGCCGGCGGAACGGCGAAGGCAGGAGTCCGGGTCCACGCCTTCCCCGAAGACGGTTCCTCTGCTCACGGGACCACGGACATGGACGGCGTCGCCGAGCTGCGCACGAGTCAGGATTCCTCGGGCACCCTGGTGATCGACGCCCTGGGCTACGGATTGCGCTTGGAGCGCTTCCAGGTGGGAAGCGGCACCTTGCCAGCGAGAACGGTGCCTGCCTCGCCGGATGCCGGCGACCTGCTCTTCGAGGGGTTTCGCGCGCCTCCCTACGAAGGGACCTTGCACCGAGGGGGCGCGGCCGTATCCCTCCACGTTCTGCGAAACTTCACACCCTCCCGAGTTCAGGTGACCCCCGAGGGCGTGGTGCTCGCCGGCCTCGCGCCCGGGGAGTACGTGCTCTGTGGTCCCGAAGGCTCGCACTGCAGAGCCGTCTCGATTCCGGCAGGCGGAGTCGTTTCCGTTCCGAGAGGCGACTGGTGGGAGAGTGCACGATGACGAGAGCGCCATGGAACGTATACCTTGCAAGCGCTCTGCTGGTCGCCGGAGTGCTCGCGGTCCAGTCACCCTTGGCGGCTGCGGAGGACGAAGGGTTCTTCGGCTTCAAGCTCGCCCCCGAGGATCGGGGCGTACGGATCACCTACATCTTCGAGGGAGAGGCTGCGGACCGGGCCGGGCTCCAGGTCGACGATCTCATCCTGGCGGTCGGTGAGACGTCGTTCGCCGGGCGAGAGCACCACGAGCTCCACGATCTGCTCGAGCCCTACCGAACCGGTCAGCGTGTTCCGGTCGAGGTGCTCCGGAGCGACCGTGTGTTCACCGCCGAGCTCCTGCTCGGACCGAAACCGGTAAGTGTTCGACGCGACCCCGCGGCGCGCGAGCGGATGCACGAGGCCCTGGCGGTTCACCGGGCGCTGACGCAGCTCGACCGCCTCGTGAGTGGGGCGTCGGAGCTATGGATCCGCCCCGCCGCCGGCGACGAGTACGAGATCCGCGCCGACGACGAGGAGTGGGAGCGGATGGAACCGAAGGTCGGCGAAATCATCGATCGGGACCACGACGACGCCGTGGCGAAGCTCGAACGCACGCAGGTGCTGAGGATCCGGCTGGCTCACGATGAAGGCGGCGCCTGGATCGCCGACCTCGAAACGCTGTCGCGCGGAAACCAAGAGAACCAGAAGTGAGGAGGCAGTCTGGCCGGCGCCGGCTGGATCGACGGGATGGCGCGGGCGAGGGAGGTCTTGCCGGCGCCGGGCGGCCCGATCAAGAGCACGGAGTGGCCTCCCGATCACTGAAGATTCCCGTGCGGCTGGAAGGCGAACGCCGGACCACAGCGCGCTTGCCGCAGGTAGTGGGCGAGGCGGGCCAGGAAGGCGGCGGTGAGGGCCTCCTGCGCGGCGGCGCGGGCGAACAGGCCGGCCGCCTCCACCGCCTCCCGGTGGACGCCGAGCCGGCGGAAGGTGGCGACCATCTCCTCGGCCAGCTCCCGCACCTCGGCGCACCGGCCCCGGTGCAGGTAGAGCGCCGCCAGCTCGAGCGACACGAGCGCCGCGTCGTAGGCGGAGCCCTCGGTGAGGAAACCGTCCCGGGCGGCCCGGAAGCGCTCTTCCGCCTCGCCGTCCCGCCCCAGCCCGGCGCCGAGCTTGCCTTCCAGCCATGCGAGGCGCAGTCGGGTCCAGGCGTCGTCGAACTGCGCGTAGAGGTCGCGGCTCGCCTCCAGCACCTCCCGGGCGTCGGCGAAGCGGCCGAGCTCGCAAAGGTAAAAACCGCGGTTGTGCCGCACCGCGAGCCGGAGCCTGGGCGGCGGAAAGCCGTTCCCCTCCAGCGCCTCCTCAGCGGCCTCCGCCGCCACCAGGGCGTCCTCCGGCCGGCCCCAGGCGTGGTAGACCGTCCCCTGCATCAACCGCGCCTTCGCGAGCGCCGGCCGGTCCTCGCGCACGGTTTGGAGCAGACCCGCCACGTGGAGCGCTCCCTCGGCCGCGGCGAACCGGCGCCGGTCCCGGTGGAGGGAGGCTTCCAGGGTGGCGACCTCGGCCTGCGCCGCCAGGTCGGTCACCCCGCCGTCGCGGAGCAGGGCGAGAGCCCGGTCGAAGTCGTCCTCCGCGTCCTCCAAGCGCTCCAGGATGCGCAGGGCGTTGCCCCGATGGGCGAGGGCCCGGGCGCGCAGCGCCTGGGTCGCCGCCGGCACGCGAGGCTGCCGGGACGGCCCGGCCCAGGTGGCGCCGAAGACCGCCGCCTCGGCCCAGCCGAGGGCGTCGCGCGGCTGGCCCGGGAGGCACGAGCGCGCCTCCTCCAGGCAGAGGCTGGCGAAGGCGGTGCCCCGGCAGCCTTGCCTCGCCCGCTCGGCGGCGGGCCGCCGCTCCTCCGGAGGCAGCCCGCGCAGCCGCGCCACGTCCCGCCGGGCGCGGCGGAGCGCCTGCTCGCTCGCCGCCAGCTCCGCCGGCAGCCGGTCGAGGAGTAGGCGGAGCGCCGTCACCAGGCCGCCCGCCCCCTCTGGCGTGTTCCGAACGTCCTTCCAGGCGAGCCAGCGGCCGACCTCCTCGGCACAGGTGGGGCAGCGGCCGAGCAGGTGCTCGATCATCAGGTCGGTGGCGATCTGCGGGGGTACCCGTTGCTCGGCGACGGCGTGGAGCAGCTCCCGGCTGAGATGGACGTGGCTCATGGTTCTCCCTCCTCCTTTCCTACCGTACCTCCAGAAGCCCGATCGGGACACCGGCAGGCGGAACGGGATCGCCTCGAGGCGCGACCGGGGCGGAGGTGTGCCAAGGCAGCGGCCGGGGCGGGGGCCGGACCGTACCCCCGCCCTGGCCACGCCGTGGGATGGCCGGATCGGCTCCGGCGCGTCGTCAGCCGTTCGGGTCCATGTCCCCCCCCGCCGTCGGCGACGCGCCGCCGTTCGGGTCCATCTGCGAACCCGCGGGGGCGCCCGGTGTGCCGTCCGGGTCCATGTGGCTCCCCTCCGGCGGCAGGGTCTGCGGCGCGCCGTTCGGGTCCATCATGCCGCCCTCCGGGGCGAGCAGGGCGGTGGGCGGGGAGCCGGAAGAGCCCGGCCACCCGCCGGCGAGGTGGTGCCAGAGGAGTGCGAGCCAATCTCCGGGGCCGACAGACCGATGGCCGGTTCCCGCGGCGTGGGCCGCCGGGGCGGTCCACAGGGTGAGAATCAGAACGAGCGCCGCCAGGGCGGCGGGTACACGGATGCTTCGAGGCACGAGGCCCCCTTTCGCGCGGCTCCGGAGCGGGGCCTTCATCGGCCCCGCCGGGCCGCTACCCTCTACGGTGAGGGAGGGGCCGCCGCGAGGGAAGAGCGCCGGACGGAGGAGCGCGTCAACCGGCGGCGCGGCGGAGCGCCCGCGCGGTGGCGGCGAGGAGCGCCGTGCTCAGGGCCGCCCCGTTCTCCGCCGAATCGTCCGCCGCCTCCCGCGCCGCCCGCTCGAGCTGAGCCAAGGCCATCGCCGCCTCCCGGGGCACCTCGAGCGCCCGGAACAGCGCCACCGTCTCCGCCGCCAGCGCCCGGGCCGCCGCCGGCCGCCCCTCCTCCAGGTGGAGCTGCGCCAGCTCCAGGGAGACGAGCGCCGTGTCGTAGGCGGCGTCCGCCGCCCGGAAGCCGTTCCGCGCCGCCTCCAGCTTCTCCCGCGCCCGCTCCGGCTCGCCCAGGCCCCGGGCGATCTTCCCCTCCACCCAGGCGAGGCGCAGCCGGGTCCAGGGGTCGGCGTGGTCATCGTAGAGGGGGCGTGCCTCGGCCAGCAGGTCCGCCGCGATCTCGAAGTGTTCCAGATCGCTCAGGTAGAAGACCCGGTTGTGCTCGGCGCACAGACGCAGCCGGGCCGGAGCGTCGCACGGCAGGGTGCGGAGGGCCGCCTCGGCGTGGGCCAGGGCTTGGGCCGATCGGCCGCGGTGGAAGTGGAGACCCCCCAGCGTGAGCAGCGTCCGCGCGAGCCCCAGCGCATCGTGCCCTGCGGCCCAGTGAGCGGCGGCCCGGCGGAGCAGCCGTTCGCTCTCCCCGAAACGGCGCTGGTCCCGTCGGAGCGACCCCTCCAGCGAATCGACTTCGGCCAGCACGTCGGGATCCGCGATCTCGAGCGCGTCGAGCACCGCGCGCGCCTCCGCGAACGCCTCGTCCGCCGCCGCCAGCCGGTCGAGGGCGCGCAGCGCGTTGCCCTGGTGGGCGAGGGCCAGGCCGCTCACCGCGCCTCGGGCCTCGCGGCGCCCCGGCTCCCGCGGGTCGATCCGTTCCGCCACTGCCTCGGCCACCCGGGCGAGATCGAGGGC
>CAZLLV010000091.1:0-4886 GCA_964560325.1 uncultured Thermoanaerobaculia bacterium
CTCCTCCGCCCGGCTCCGCGCCGAAGCGGCGTAGACACTACCGGTTTCGGGGCTCTCTGTAACTCCCTCAGGAGACGTGTGTTAGGTGGACGGTTTGCCTACTGGTGTCGAACGCGAGTTCGTTGTCGATTGACTCGAGGAGCTGGTCGAGAAGCTGGTTTCGCCGGGTAGAGTCCATAATAGTCAAAGGTTTCTGTGTAGCTATTGGTGCGTGGCTCTATCGTACCAGAAGCCGAATTCAGTGCTTGAAGGAAGCGGCGTCTCCGATTGCGATATCACTCCTCGATATCCCAGAATCCGGAGTACGCTGGGCTGGCGTGTTTCGCGGTGCGGCGCGGCAGGCGTTGTCGATGTCGCCCGCTCACCCGCACACCCGGACACACGAGGGGTCGGGGCGAGGGCTCCCGCTGGAGGGCGCCTAACGCGAGCCCGCTTCCTGACCTGTCGGCGGGCAACGAACCCTCCGCGGCGAGCGTTTGACGAGGTGCGCGCCCTGCGCCTCCTCCCGCACGCTGTCGCGCGCACCGTCCCGGAGGCGGGAGCCCTCGCCCCGACCCCGGCATCCCGGTCGCCAACCCACCATCCCCCCGCCCGGGCGGAGGCAAGGCTCCACCTCTACACACGTCGGGGGGTGTCCAAAGCCGCACCGCGATTTTCTGCGAACGCTTGACAATCCAGAGGCGTTACTGTAGCGTAATCCTCATCAGCCCGGGCTGTGGCAACGGCCCTCAATGAACCCAGCGGGCACGACAGCGGCGGCAACCGCGGCCGTGCCCTCGACGACGCAAGGAGTGTAGCCATGCGACGCCGTACAAAGGATTGTAACCCCTCCCCGGCCGGACTTCCCGGCACCACCATGCCCAACGCCTTCACCGACGAGCTCCTCTCCGCCCTCGACGAACGCGAGCCGGAGCACTTCGCGCCGGAGGGCGAGCTGCCCGGTCCCTGGCGAGTCACCCGCCTCTGGGGCGACGGACCGCCGCTCTGGGCCCTCTACGGCCTCGGCAAACCGGCCCACACCTCACCTTCACCGACGAAGCCCACAGCGACCTCGCCCACCTCACCGCGGCCGCACTTGCCGTCACCGAAAGGCCGCGCCGGTTCCGCTACGTCCAGGGCGCCGACGACCGCCTCCACCTCACCTTCGACCGCGACCCCGTCGCCACCGTCCACACACCCGAGCTGGAGCACACCTCCCTCGCCGACGACCTCACGCGGCTCGCCGACCTCCGCGTCCAGCCCCTCGCCCTCGCTCAGTTCCTCGCCGCGGTCCCCGCGGCGGTCCTGCGGCGGGCCGGGGTGATCTGGTTGGACGATCTCCGGAAGGCGCGGTGACGATTCCACCGGGCCGGTGCGATGCGCCGGCCCGGTGGCCCCCCCTCCCAGATCCTTCACTGCGTTCAGGATGACAAGGGAGTTGGCTCTTCCTCCGAGGTGCCAGCCACCTCGGACAGGACGGCGGCATACGATGCCGCCCTACCCGGCTGCGAACACGACACCTCATCCCCGTAGCGGAAACACGAGGGGGCGGGGCGAGGGCTCCCGCCGGAGGGCGCCGGAGGCGAGCCCGCTTTCCGGCGTGTCGGCAGGCACCGAACCCCACGCGGCGAGCGTTTGCCGAGGTGCGCGCCCTACGCTCCATCCCCAACGCTGTCGCGCGCACCGTCCCGGAGGCGGGAGCCCTCGCCCCGCCCCCGACATCCCGGTCGCTATCCCCCCCGGCGCTCAGAAGTGCAGCCCCACCGCCAGGCTCACCTCCCGCCCTGGCAGCGGTACCTGATCCTTGAGGAACGACGTGTGCGGCCGCGCCTCCTCGTCGGTCAAGTTCTTGCCCCGGAGGATCACGTCGAGCACCGTCCCGGCGACCAGGAAACGGTGACTGACCGCCGAGTTGACCAGCGTGTACCCGTCGGTCGGCGTCTCGTTCGGCGACACCCGATCCTGCATGTCCACCCAGCGCACCTCCCCGAACACCCGCCACGGCCCCCGGTGATAGTCGAGCCCCGCGCCCAGCCGGAGCGGCGGGATGCGCGGCAGCGGCTCCCCGTCGACCTCCGCCGGCCCCCGCAGCTCCGCCCGCACGAAATCGCCCGACAGCTCCAGCACCAGGTGATTCTCGCCCCGGCGGAAGAGATCGACCGCCGCCTCCGCCTCCGCGCCCCAGAAATCCGCGTCCGCCTGCCGGAAGCGGATCACGTCCAGCTCGTCCTCCTCCTCGCCGGTGAAGCTCTCGAACACGTAGTCGTCGAAACGGTTGTAGAACAGCGTCAGCGCCCCCGACACCGGCCCCCCTGCTTGTGGATTGCGTCGCCACGAAAGATCGAGCGCGTTCGCCACCTCGATCTCGAGGTCCGGATCGCCGATCTCGAACGCGCGGGTCGCGGCGTGCGGACCGTTCGCGAACAGCTCGTTCGCCGTCGGGATGCGCTCGCTCCGCGACAGCGTCACGGCGAAGCTGTCGCTCTCGGTCAGGCTCCAGATGCCTCCGACCGACGCCGAGAGCGCGTCGAACGAACGATCGGCGAGCGGCTCGCCATCACCTCCCACACCGCCCTCCGGCTCGATGTCCTGCGTCTCCCAGCGACCGCCGAACTGGAGGCGGAAGGGCTCGAAATCGATCTCCTCGTAGGCGAAGACCGCGAGCAGATCGGTGGTCGAGGGCGGCACGAACGCCTCCTCGCCGATCGCCAGGAAGTCGGAGGTCGACGCTTGCAGACCGACCGTCCCCGACAGTCGCCCGATCTCGCGCTGCACCAGGTCGATCCGGCCCTCGTACGAGTCGCCCTCGAAGCGGGTACCGACCTCGGTGCCTTCCAGCTCCACGTGCTCGTAGTCGGCCATGCCGACGCGCAGCTTCAGGCCCTGGAACGGCCCGGTCGGCCGCAGCAGCTCGCCCTGGAGGTCGACCCGGCGCTGCCGGAGGTCGATGCGCACCGCCTCCTCCTCTTCCTCGTGGTCGTCCTCACCTTCGTGGTCGTCCTCGCCTTCGTGGTCGTCCTCCTCCTCGCCGTGGCCGTGCCCGTGCCCCGGCACGCCGTAGAGGGTGTCGAAGCCGCTCACCGAGACGCCGAGGAAGCCGCGGTCCCGCACCCACGACAGCCCGAAGCTGCCGCTCTCGGTCTCCTGGGCGCTGTTCTCGAGCAGGCCGCGCTCGTCCTCCCCTTCTTCGTCGAGGTCCGGGTCGGCCTCGGCGAACCCGGGGATCTCGTAGTCGTCGGTCTCGCGCCGCGACACGTCGGCGTGCCAGGCGAACCGGTCGCCCAGCGAGCCCTCCAGCACCGCCGCGCCCGAGCGCTCGTCCGCCACCGAGCCCGCGACCAGGTGGAGCTCGCCGGTCACCGCCGCCTCCGGGACGTACGACGGGATGCGGCCGGAGAGGACGTTGACCACCCCGCCGACCGCGCTCGACCCGTAGAGGAGCGTCGCCGGACCGCGGATCACCTCGATCCGTTCGGCGGTGAGCGGGTCGGAGGCGACCGCGTGGTCGGGGCTGGCGCTCGACGCGTCGGCCGCGCCGATGCCCCCTTCGAGCACCCGGATCCGGTCGCCGCCCATGCCGCGGATGATCGGCCGGCTGGCACCGGGGCCGAAGTAGGTCGACGACACGCCCGGCTCCTCGTCGAGCGTCTCGCCGAGGGTGGTGTCCGAGCGCAGGACCAGGTCCTCACCGGCGAGGACGCTGGTCGGCTGGGCGACCTCGAGCTGGCTGCGCGGCGAGGCGGTGGCGGTGACCACCACCTCGTCCCGGATGGTGGTCAGCTCCAGCGGGACTTCGACCCGGGCGGTCTCCCCCGGCTCGACCCGCACCTGGGTGACCCCGGTGCCGCCCACCTCGCTCTCGGCAAGCACCAGGTACTCACCCGGCGGCACGCCGGCGAAGCCGAAGGAGCCGTCCGCGGCGGCGACGGCGCGCCGGCGGAGCTCGACCAGCGTGACGGTGACGGAGATCGACTCGGCGCCCTCTTCGAGGACCACGCGGCCCTCGATGGCGCCAGCCTCGGGTGCCTGCGCACCGGCACCGGTCGCGACGAGGAGGGAGGCGATCAGAGCGATCGCGGTGAAGACGGGTGCGGCGAAGGGTACGGGGAATCGTCCCCGCGAAGGGTGAAACGACATCGGTTCTTCTCCCGGAAGGTCTCGGCGCGTGGGCGCCGGTGTCTCGAGTCTTCGGTCCGCCCGCGTCTGCGCCACGGCGGCGCGAGAGAAGGGCGGACCCGGAGGGTCAGGAGACTGCCGTCGGGGAGGGCGGGCCGCGACTCCCGGGGGGGCCGGCGGTGCCGAGGCTGGCGATGCGGGGGTCGGTTCCGACCACCCAGGAGGCGGGGTCGGGCACCGGGGAGCGGGCGGCGGCGAGCGCCACCTCGGCGCCCCGGGTCTGGCTGCGGAGCAGGCAGACCTCGCAGAGCGAGGCTTCGGCCGACCGCACGGCCTCGACGTGGAGAGCGCGGCCGTGGCCTTCGGTCGGGCAGACGAACACGTCGCCGTCGTGACCGGAGCCCGCACCCAGGTCGTGGTGGTGCCCCCACGATTCGGCCACCACGCCGGCGAGCGCCAGCACCAGGAGGAGCGGCGCGACGACGCGGCGGAGGCGGGGCGAGGAATTCATCACGACTCCCCAATCCTAACCGGGATCAGGGTTGAGCGATTTCGCGACCGACCGGGTAGAGCAGGTGGCGGTCGTCCCGGTAGGGCGAACGCTCGTAGAGCCACTGGAGCCGCGCCCGCGGATCAGACCGTAGCTCCGGGTCCGCCTCGAGCGCCTGCCGGTACGCGGCGGCGAGATCCGGGTCTTCCGCCAGCATCCGCTCCCCGAGCGGCTCCATGACGTAGCTCTCGACGTACTCGGTGCGCGACAGAACCTCGTGGAAGAAGCCCCACTGGAAGAA
>CAZLLV010000092.1:0-5916 GCA_964560325.1 uncultured Thermoanaerobaculia bacterium
GCGGCGGGCGAGGTCGTTCTCGAGCAGCCGGGTCAGCTCCTCGAGGTCGCGCGACGACGTGGCGGCGAGGCTGACCACCTCGACCTGGTCGAGGTCGAGCTTGAAGATGCGCGGCGCATCGGCCTCGACCGGCAGCTCGTCGCGCAGCTCGTCGAGCGCGGCGCGCAGGTCGTTCGCCGCCTCGTCGATGTTGGTGCCGCGCGCGAACTCGAGCCGCACCCGGCTGCGGCCCTCGGACGACTCCGACGTCACCCGCTCGAGGTTCGGCAGGCCGGAGACGACGTTCTCCACCCGGTCGGTGATGATCTGCTCGATCTCCTCGGGCCCGACGTTCGGGTAGTCGACGCTCACCGTGAGCTGGGTGAACTCGACCTTCGGGAGCAGGTCGACCGGCAGGGTGCGCAGCGAGATGATCCCGATCACGATCAGGATCAGGAACGCCATGGCGGTCGCCACGGGACGGCGGATCGAGACGTCGGTGATGGATGCCACGGTCAACCTCCCTGCTTTCTGCGTTCGTTCTCCCGCTGCCGGGCGAGCACCTCGTCGACCTCGCTCATGTCCTCTGGGATGTCGGCGCCGAGCTCGCCGGCGAGCGCGCGCTGCTTCGCGAGGAAGCCCTCGAGGAGGTCCTCGCGCTGGAGGCGCTGGAGCGACAGCACGTCGTTCCAGCTCGCGCCGCGCACGCGCGCCGTCAGCGGACCGGCGGGAAGCTCCTCGCCGTCCGCGTCGGCGGCCCGCTCGCCCCCGCCCCCCCGGCCCCCCCTCCCGCCCGGCCCGCCGGGTCCGTTCCCGCCGCGGCCCTGGGAGGCGTCGTAGAGCATGTGCTGCCCGACCGTCACCACCCACTCGCCGGGCTGGACGCCGATCACGCCGGCCGACGCCTCGCCCTCGGCCTGGAGCTCGATCGGCCGCAGGTCGAAGACGTAGACCTCCTCGGAGATCGACTCGCCGTTGCGCACCGCCGCCGGCAGCGCGTCCGGCCCGCCCTCGCCCTGCATCACGTAGACGCCCAGCTCGCCGCTGTCCGGGTCCTCCCAGATGGCGCTAGCCGGCACCAGCGTCGCCTCTTCGCTCCGGCCGTAGAGCACGTCGACGCTCACGAACATCCCCGGCCGCAGGCGACCGCCCGGGTTGTCGACGTCGATCTCGCCGGTGGTGCTGAAGCTGTCGGCTTCGAGGAAGGGGGAGATGCGCGAGATCTCCGCCTGGAGCGGCTCGGTGCCGAGCGCCTCGGAGCGGATCAGCACCGGCGTGCCCGGGTCGACGTGACCGAGCATCTTCTCGGAGAGCGGCACCTCGACGATCAGCTCGGCGAAGTCGCCGACCAGGAAGAGGACGGTGCTCGGATCGACCAGCATGCCGATCTCGGCGTCGCGCCGGCCCACGCGCCCGGAGATCGGCGAGCGGACGACGGTCTTGGAGGTGGCGGTCGTGCGCTCGCCGACCGCGGCGCGGGCCGCGTCGACCTGCGCCGACGCCTGGTCGGCCCGGGCGCGCGCCGCATCGAGCTGCGCCTCCTGGGTCTCGAGCTCCATGTCGCTCATCAGCCCTTCGGCGTGGAGCGCCCGGGTGCGCGACACCTGCGCCTCGATCTCGGCCACCTGGGCGCGCGCTTCGGCGGCCGAGGCGGCGGCCTCGCGCGAGCCCGCCTCCGCCTGGCGGAGCTGGTCGCCGAGACCTTCGGCGTCGAGGATCACCAGCGGCTGGCCGGCCTCGACCGCCTCGCCGCTCCGGACCAGCACGTCGGTGACGACGGCGTCGATCTCCGGCCGGATCGCCACCTGGTTCCGGGCGCGGACCACGCCGTTCAGCTCCTCCTCGAGCGGTAGGCCGCCGGAGCGCGCCGGCAGCACCTCGACGGCGGGAGGCACGCGATCGTCCTCGGGGCGTTCGTCGTCGTCGCCACCGCATCCGGCGGCGAGCCCGATCACGAGGAGGAGAAGGAGGAGGGTCGGGGTGCTGCGGGGAGAGTCGTTCATCGGCGACCTGGATAGAGTCGCAAGCTCGGTGCCACGATCGACGGACGGCCGCCCTCGCCGGAAACCCCTGCCGTCACTCGACTTGCCGGCGCATCGCCCGGAGCCGCGGCGATCCGGAGCGGCGGGCTCGCCTGCGGATCTGGCAGGGGACGTGCGGAAACCGCAGCCCGGGCGCGCCGCGGGATTGCCGCGTCGCGACTTGACAGCTCGCCGCCCTCGGCCCGAAAATCCCGAACAATCGTTCGGTTTCCTCCCTCCGGCACCGTCCGCGCCCGATTCGCGACATCATCGACCCTATCGCCCCTATCGACCTCTGATGGCTCGCAGCCCCCGTTACGCCCGCATCGCCTCGACCGGCCGCTTCCTGCCCGATCGCGAGGTCTCGAACGACGACCTCCGCCGCCGCTTCGCCGGCCGGCCGGAGACGGCCGACGTGGTCGACAAGTTCGAGGCCGCAACCGGGATCCGGACGCGCTGGTACGCGCCGGACGACTGGGCGACCTCCGACCTCGCGCTGCCGGCGGCCCGGCAGGCGCTCGAGCGGGCGGGCCGCGAGCCGGAGGACGTCGACCTGATCGTCCTCGGCACCGACTCGCCCGACTACACCACGCCCGCCACCTCGGTCGTCCTCCAGCACAAGCTCGGGGCGACCGACGCCGGCACCTTCGACGTCGGCTGCGCCTGCGCCTCGTTCCCGACCGGCCTCGCGACCGGCGCCGGCTGGATCGCCGCCAACCCGGAGATGAAGACCGTCCTGGTGGTCGGCGTCTACATGATGCGCAAGCTCGCCGACCCGGACGACCCGATGGTCTTCTTCTACGGCGACGGCGCGGGCGCCGCGGTGCTCGAGCCGGGCAACGCGCCGGGGTTCGTCACCGCCGCCACTCAGGCGGACGGCTCGTACCACGCGCACTGGGGGATCTACGCCGGTGGCACCGCCGAGCCGGCGACCGCGGAGGCGGTGGCGGCCGGCCGCACGAAGGTGCGCTCGCTCGAGCGCTACCCGCCGGAGGTCAACCACGAGGGATGGCCGCGCCTCGCCCGGCGGCTCGCCGAGCAGGGCGGGTTCGACCTCGACGAGGTGGCGCTCTTCGTCTTCAGCCAGGTCCGGAAGCCCTCGATCGAGCTCGTCATGGAAGACCTCGGCGTGCCGGTCGAGCGCGCCCACACGATCATGGAGGCGTGGGGCTACACCGGCTCCGCCTGCCTGCCGATGGCGCTCGACGATGCGATCGAGAAGGGCAAGGCCGGCCCCGGCGACCTGGTGATGCTGGTCGGCTCCGGCGTCGGCTATAACATGGCCGGGACGGTCTTCCGGCTGTGAGGCTCCACCTGTCATGAAGCTCCACGGGGACCTCCTCGGCGAGCGCGCCCGCGTCACGCCCGACAAGCCGGCCCTGGTCGAGGTGGCGACCGGCCGGCGGCTGAGCTACCGGGAGCTCGACGCCCGCGCGGCCGCCCGCGCGCGTTCCTTCCGGGACGAGCTGGGGCTCGCGAAAGGCGACCGGGTGGCGCTCCTCGCCCACAACCGGGTCGAGATGGTCGACGCGCTCTTCGCCGCCGCCAAGACCGGCGTCGTGCTGGTCACCCTCGGCACCCGCCTCACCCCGGCCGAGCTGGAGGCGATCGTGCGCGACGCCGGCGCCCGGGCGGTGCTCTGGGACGGGCAGCTCGCACAGACGGCCGCCGAGCTCCGCCGCCGGCTGCCCGAGGTCCGCTTCGCCGGCCTCGACGAGGCGGGCGCCGGCGAATCCGAGGCGCCGGACGCCGCCCCCTTCGAGCGCACCCCCTGCACCGGCGACGACCTCTGCTGCCTGCTCTACACCTCCGGCACGACGGGCCGCCCGAAGGGGGTGATGATCCCCCACCGCCAGGTCGCCTGGAACGCCTACGCCACGGTCGCCAACTGGGGCCTGCGCGAGGACGACGTGACCCCGGTCTTCACGCCGCTCTACCACGCCGGCGGCCTCTTCGCCTTCCTCACGCCGACGATCGCGGTCGGCGGCACGATCGTCCTCCACGCCGGCTTCGACGCCGCCGAGGTCTGGCGCACGATCGAGGCCGAGGGCGCCACGGTGGTGCTCGGCGTGCCGACGATCTGGAAGCTACTCGCCGAGGACCCGGCGTTCGAGACGGTCGACCTGTCGCGCGTGCGCTGGCTGATCAGCGGCGGCGCGCCCTTGCCCGAGTACCTGATCGAGCTCTACGAGCGGCGTGCGGTCGCCTTCAAACAGGGCTTCGGCATGACCGAGGTGGGCGTGAACTGCTTCACCATGACGGTCGAGGACGCACGGGCGAAGCGCGGCTCGATCGGCCGGCCGATGATGCACACCGAGGTGCGGCTGATCGACGAGGCGGGCGCGGACGTACCCCAGGGCGCGACCGATCGAGTGGGGGAGATGCTCTTCCGCGGACCGCACGTCTGCCTCGGCTACTGGAACGACCCGGAGGCGACCGCCGCCGCCCTCGACGCCGACGGATGGTTCCACTCCGGCGATCTCGCCCGCCGCGACGGGGACGGCTTCTTCCATGTCGCCGGGCGGAGGAAGGAGATGCTGATCAGCGGCGGCGTGAACGTCTTCCCGGCCGAGATCGAGGCCGCGCTCCTCCTCCACCCCGGGGTCGAGGACGCGGCGGTGGTCGGCGTGCCGCACGAGACCTGGGGCGAGGCGGGGATCGCGTTCGTGGTCCTGCGGAGCTCGGGGGAGGAGCGCCCGGACGCCGAAGCCCTCGCCGCCTTCCTCGGCGAGCGGCTGGCGCGCTACAAGCTGCCGAAGGACTTTCTGGTCGTGGGCGCGCTGCCGCGCACCGCCTACGGCAAGGTGGTCAAGGGCGAGCTGCGCGACCGCTACCTGGCCGAGGTGGCCGAGTCGTGACGCTCCTCGCCCACGCCGTCCAGGGGCCGGACGACGGCGCGCCGGTGCTGCTCCTCAACGGCGGGATGATGACCCACGGCGCCTGGACCCCGGTCGCGCAGCGCCTGCTCGCCGGCGGCCCCTACCGCGTGATCGGCTGCGACCTGCGCGGCCAGCTCCTGTCGCCCGGCGACGTGCCGCCGTCGATCGACGGCCAGGTCGAGGAGATCGTCCGCCTGCTCGACGCCCTCGGCCTCGCCGAGACGCCGGTCCACGTGCTGGGCACCTCGTTCGGCGGTGAGATCGGCCTGCTCCTCGCCGCCACCCACCCGGAGCGGGTGCGCTCGCTCGCCGCGGTCACCGTCACCGACTTCCTGACGCCGGAGATGCGCGAAGGGGTCGCGGCGAGCCGCCGGCGAGTGGCCGAGATCGTCCGCGGCGGCGACCGGGGAGCGTTCCAGGACGCGGTGATCGAGGAGGTCTACTCCGAGCGCTTCCGCCGCGAGCACCAGAACTTCCTCGCCGCCGCCCGGCAACGGATGAACCACATGCCGCAGGCGTGGTTCGAGAGCCTGGACGCGATCCTCGCCGCCTACGCCGCGGTCGACCTGCGGCCGGTGTTGGCCGGCATCCGCTGCCCGGTGCTGGTGGTGATCGCCGGCGACGACCGGGTCATGCCGCCCGAGCGCTCCCGCGCGCTGGCCCGGGCGCTGCCGCGCGGCGAGGCGGCCGAGCACCCGGAGAGCGGCCACGCGCTGGTGGTCGAGCAGCCCGGCTGGCTCGCCGAGCGCTACCTCGAGTTCCTCTCTCGGGTCGACTCGTAGACAGATCGCGCGGCCGGCTTCTGAGACAATCGGCCGCCATGGACATCCGTCGACTCGACCCCACCCGCCGCGCGCTCCTGCTCGCGATCCTCCTCCCCGGGCTCGCCCTCGCCGCCTGCGCCGCGAACGGCTCCCAGGCCCCGCCGGCCCCGCCGCCCGCGCCGGACGCGTCGATGCAGACCTCCGACTCGATGTTGGTCGGCGGCACGATCTACCTCGCCCGCCACGCCGAGGCGGTGGGAGAGGACGACTCCC
>CAZLLV010000093.1:0-6857 GCA_964560325.1 uncultured Thermoanaerobaculia bacterium
GCGACGACCTCGTTGTCGGCCGGCAGCTCGTCCAGGTAGGTCAGCCGCTGCTCGCGGGTGAGCGCCCAGCGCTCCTCCCCCTCCTCCCAGCTCTCGACGTCGCCCTCGGTCAGCTCGCGCGCCGTCGTGCCGTCGATCGCCGAGATGCGCGCCATCACCACGGGCACCGAGTCGATCCGCCGGGCGCCGGCCGCTTCGAGCATCGAGCGCAGCGGTGGCCACTGGTCGGGCTGGATGTCGACCAGAAAGGCGCTCGGCGCCTCGTCCGGGAGATTGCCTTCGAGCTCGCCGGTGAGCCCGCGCTCGACCAGCCAGAGCCCGACCACCACCAGCACGCCGAGCCCGAGGGCGACGACCGCCGCGAGGGTGCCGGCGCCCGGGCGGCCGAGGGCGGCGAGGCCGGAGCGGAGATAGAAGCGCCAGCGCGAGCGCTCGCCGTCGGCGGCTCCGCGGGCTCCCAAGCCCGCGCCGGCGCGCCGGGTGCGCAGGCGGGCGGCGCCGTGCGCGATGCCGTACGCGGCGGCCGCGAGCACCGCGGTCACGGCCAGCGCGCCGAGGGTGAACCAGGTGGCGAGCACCACCGAGCCCGACTGCGCCGCCGCGGTCGCCCAGAGGCCGGCGAGCACCGTCGCCACCACCGCCGCCGTCACCCAGCGGGCGACCGGCAGCGGCTCGACGTTGCGGCGCAGCACCCGCGCCGGCGGCACCCGGACCGCGCCGGCGAGCGACGGCAGCCCGAAGAGGAGGGCGACGCCCATGCCGAGCCCGACGCCGCGCGCCACCGCCGCCGGCTGCCAGGGGTCGAGGAGGTCGGGGGGGAGCAGCCCGGGCGCGAGGCGCGGCACCAGGAGGACCAGAGCCATCCCTCCGGCGGCGCCGACCAGGCTTCCGACGAGACCGAGGAGCGCCGTCTGCCCGGCGTAGAGGAGGAGCACCTCGCGCGGCCGGACGCCCAAGCACTTGAGGACGGCGATCGCGTCCATGCGTCCGGCGAGCCAGGCGCGTACCGTCTGGCCGACGCCGATGCCGCCGATCAGGAGCGACACCAGGGCGACGAGACCGAGGAAGCGCTCGGCCCGGTCGATCCCCTCGCGCAGCGCCGGCTGCGCCTCGTCCCAGGTCTCGACCTCGAACCGCCGATCGCGTGGCAGCGCCGCTTCCAGGCGTTCGGCCGCCGCGTCGACTTCGCCCTCCCGCCCGGGGGGCAGGCGCAGCAGCGCCCGGTACTCGATCCGGCTCCCGACCTGCTCCAGGCCGGCCCGATCGAAGACCTCGCGGTCGACGAACAGGCGCGGCCCGGCGGTGAAGCCGAAGCCGCCGCCCAGCCGGTCGGGCTCCTCCTCGACCACGCCGGCGATCGGCACGCCGATGCCGCCGATCCGCAGCTCGTCGCCGACCGAGAGACCGAGGCGGGCGAGGAGATCGGGATCCGCGACCGCACCTCCGCCCGAGGTGCCAGCCTCATCGGAGAGGCCGCCGCCCGAGGTGCCAGCCTCATCGGGGAGGCCCGAGGTGCCAGCCGAGTCGGGCGAGGTGCCAGCCGAACCGAGCAGCTCGCCGAGCGGCCGGTCGGGCCGGAGCACCAGCTCGCCGTAGAGCGGGTAGGGGCCGTCGACCACCTTGAGCTCGACGAGCTGACTACGGCCCGGCGTGCCGTCCGGCGCGGGGGGTGCCGCGACCACGGTCACCAGCTCCGCCAGGTCGGCGCGCTCGATCGGTCCGCCGAGATCGGCGGCCAGCTCGGCGATCGCGTCGTCGACCGCCTCGGGCAGCGGATCGCGGCTTTCGATCGCGAGGTCGGCGGCGAGCAGGCGCCGCGCCTCGCGCCGCAGCCCGGAGTCGAAGCCGGCGGCGACGCCGGCGACCGCGACCACGGCGGCGACGCCGACCGAGAGGCAGGCGACGAAGAAGACGAGGCGGCCACGGGCGCCGCGCGATTCGCGGCGCAGGAAGCGCAGAAAGCTCCCGGGGCTCACTCGATCCGCTCCACCCGGCCGTCGCGCAGGTGGACCTTGCGGTCGGCGCGGGCGGCGACCGCCGGGTCGTGGGTCACCAGCACCATGGTGGTGCCGCTTTCCGCGCGCAGGGCGGCGAGCGTCTCGAGCACGCGCGAGCCGGTGGCGCCGTCGAGGTTGCCGGTCGGCTCGTCGGCGAGGAGCACCGCCGGGTCGGCGGCGAAGGCGCGCGCGAGGGCGACCCGCTGCTGCTCGCCGCCGGAGAGCTGGGAGGGGTAGTGGTGGCCGCGCTCGGAGAGGCCGACGGCGGCGAGGAGGTCGTCGGCCCGGCGTCCGGCGCCGGCGCGTCCGAGGAGCTCGAGCGGCACCAGGACGTTTTCGCGCGCGGTCAGGTTGTCGAGCAGCTCGAACGACTGGAAGACGAAGCCGATCGAGCGGCGGCGCACGAGGGCGAGGGCGTCTTCGGAGAGGTCGTGGACGGCGCGGCCGTCGAGCAGGACTTCGCCCTCGGTGGGGCGGTCGAGGCCGGCCATCAGGCCGAGGAGGGTCGACTTGCCGCTGCCGGAGGGGCCGAGGACGGCGACGAACTCGCCGGGAGCGACGGCGAGGTCGACGTGGTCGAGGATGGTGAGCATCCGGTCGCCGGAGGGGAGGCGCTTGGTGAGCTGGCGGGTCTCCAGGCGGGGGGTGGTCATGGGGCGGTGAGGTTAGCACCGGGGGTCGGGTTTCGTGGTGGGAGAAAAGGGGGTGCGGCGGGGCGTGAGGAGCGGGTGGTGGTCGGGAATGGGGGGTCGTGGGGGAGCGATTGGAAGCCACATGTTCGAGTTTCGATCCCGATCGGTGAAGCTGCTCTACGCCACGGTTCCAATCTTTGCCCTGCTCGCCTGTGGGGGTGAGGCCGGGCCGGCCGACGCGTCCGGCGAGAGAGCGTCCTCGGAAGCGGGTCTCTCGGCCCCCTCGGTCGCCGCCGACGACGTCCCCGTGGTGCTCTTCCTGGGCGACAGCTTGACGGCCGGCTACGGGCTCGCGGAGAGCGAGGCGTTTCCGGCGCTGGTCGAGCGGGAGCTGGCGGCGGAGGGGGTCGAGGCGCGGGTGGTGAACGCCGGGGTGAGTGGGGAGACGACCGCCGGCGGGCTGGCGCGGCTCGACTGGGTGCTGTCGCAGGGGCCCGACGTGGTGGTGATCGGGCTGGGGGGCAACGACGGGCTGCGCGGCCTCGAGCTCGCGGCGACCGAGGAGAACCTCCGCCGGATCGTCGAGAGGAGCCGGGAGGCCGGCGCCCGGGTGATCCTCCTCGGCATGCGGATCCCGCCCAACTACGGCTTCGACTACGCCGGCCGCTTCCGGGACATGTACGAGGAGATCGCCGACGATCTCGACGTCGCGCTCGTGCCCTTCCTGCTCGAGGGCGTGGCGGCGAAGCCGGCCCTCAACCTGCCCGACCGCATCCACCCCAACGCCCGCGGCCACGAGATCCTCGCCGAGACGGTCTATCCGTACGTCGAGGAGGAGCTGGAAGAGCTGGAGTAGCAGTCCTGCCGCGCCGGCATGGCGAGCCGTCGCCAGGCAACTGACTCAGCCGGAGAGTGTTTCGAGGTTGGGGATCTGACGTAGATTCCTGTCCTCGGTGGCCAAAGTCAGGCCGTGGACGATCGCTGTGGCGGCAAGAAAGCGGTCGGCCGGGTCCTGGTGCGTGGCTTCGAGGGTGCGGCTCAGGAGCGCCACTTCCCTCGTAAGACGGGCGTCCTCGAGCGGCAACCGGCTGAGGATGCCCCGAATCCAGCGCTCAGGGTCCGGTTCGAGGTCGATCCGGCCTCGCTCTGCGAGCAACATCGCTTCCCAGACGCTGATCGGAGAGAGCCAGATCTCCGTTTCACGATCTCGGAGAGTGGTGCGCGTCCGCCGACCCAGGCGATCGGGCTCGAGAACGCTCCAGAGCCAGATGTGGGTGTCGAGGAGGAGCTTCAAGAGCTGAGCACATCCCACTCGTCGGCCGGGGCCGCAGGCTCGATGAGGTCGTCGTGGAGCGTGCCCGTGCCGCGCATCATGCCGAGCCAGTTCTCGGGCCGCTTCTGGCTGGATGGAGGTACCACTTCCGCTACCGGCTTTCCGAAGCGGGTGATCAGGACCGGCTCACCCGTCTTGCGAACCTTCTCCAGGACCGCGAGGCAGGTGGCCTTGAACTTCGAGATGGCGAGGGTTTCCATGGTCGATTGATCGTACCATGGTCAAGAACATGGTCATTTCTTCGCCGCCTCCCACAACCGGTCGAGCTCTTCGAGATCGGCGTCGGCGAGGGTGCGGTCTTCTTCCGCCAGGCGCTGTTCGATCGCGCCCAGCCGCCGCCTGAACTTGGCGTTGGTGACGGCGAGGGCGGCGTCGGGGTCGACGCCGAGCTTGCGCGCCAGGTTGACGACGGTGAAGAGCAGGTCGCCGAGCTCGGCGGCCACCGCCTTCCGGTCGACGTCGCCGCGCTCCACCTCCGCGCGTAGCTCCTCCGTCTCCTCGTCGAGCTTCTCGAAGACCGCTTGCGCGTCGGGCCAGTCGAAGCCGACGCCGGCGGCCTTCTGGGTCATCCGGTAGGCGGCGACCAGCGGCGGCAGCGAGTCGGGGACGCCTTCGAGGAGCGAGCGGCCGCCGCCCTCTCCGAGCTTGCGCCGTTCCCAGGCGGCGAGCACCTCGTCGGCGGTGGCGGCGGCCTCGTCGCCGAAGACGTGCGGGTGGCGCGCCACCATCTTCCGGTGGATGCGCTCGATCAGCGTCTCCGGATCGAGCGCGCCCGCCTCCTCGCCCAGCCGGGCCAGGAAGGCGACCTGGAAGAGCAGATCGCCGAGCTCGCCCGCCAGGGCGTCCCAGTCCGCCGCGGCCGCGGCCGCCGCCGCCTCGTGCGCTTCCTCGATCAGATAGCTGCGGGCGTCGGCGAGGGTCTGCTCGCGGTCCCACGGGCAGCCGCCGGGGGCGCGCAGCGTCGCGACCAGCTCCAGGAGCCGGGCGAGGTCGGTCGCGGAGCGCCCCGGCGCGCTCACGGCGTTGTCGTCTTCCACGGGGGCTTGCTACGATCGCGCATCGACGGTTCGATTGAAGAGCGATAGCTCGTGAAGGGGGCGACCCGGTTGAGCGACGAGAGCATCAAGGTCACCGACAAGCGGATGTTCACGCCGGACGGGGAGCTGCGCGAAGAGTACCGCTTTCTCGAAGAGCAGGCCAACCGCGCGCCGGAGGCCCCGGAGCGCCGCGCGGACGAGCCGGCCGACGTGCGCCCGGCCGAGGCCGCCCCCGCGCCCGCGGAGCCCTCCCCGGACCTCGGCACGGCCTCCGGGCCGTCCGCCGATCGTCCACCGGTCGATTTTCCCGAGGCCGGCGCGGAAGGCCCCGGCTTCTTCGACCTGCTCGGCGTGCTGGCCGAGCCGGTGCCCTTCTACCTCGGCGACGCGGCGCTGCCGACCGGTGAACGGGAAGAGAACCTGGAAGCGGCCCGCTTCTACATCGACCTCCTCGACACCCTGCGCCAGAAGACCGCGGGCAACCTGACCGCCCAGGAGGCCGACGCGCTGGAGGACGTTCTCTACCGACTCCGCGTCCGGTATGTCCAGAAGCGCCGGTGACCGCCGGGTCCGGCGTCCCTCTCCGCCGTGCCGCCGGGGGGCCGCCGCGCTCCTGGCGCCGTGGCTCCTGCCGCTGATCCTCGTCCTCGCCGCGCCGCCCGCCGCCGCGCAGGCCGCGCCGGAGGGGGCGCCGACGATCCTCTCCTCGCAACAGGCACGCTACTCCCTCTGGCGGTTGCAGGAGGGGTGGCTCCAGTGGACGCCGGCCCTGGTCAGCGGCGACGAGGAGCAGGCGCGCGAGGTGATCGGGAGTCTCGAGGAGATCGTCCGGCGGCTCGGGATGCGGGGCGTGCCCGACCTCGCGGCCGGAGCGCTGGTCCAGGCGGTCGACGCCGCGCGCGAGGGCGAGAGGGAGCAGGCCGCCCTCGCCCTCGAAGCGGCGGAGCGGCTGGCGCCCGGGCGGCCGGAGACCGCGTTCGCGGCCGCCGAGGTCGCCCGCCTGTCCGGCGACTGGTCCGGGATGGTGCTCGCCGAGGCGCGTGGGTACGCACGGCTTCCGCGGACGGTGCTCGAGCGCCGCCTGGCCTCCTACGACCTGGCGCTCTGGGCGATCGCCAGCCTCCTCCTGGCGGCGGCCCTCTTCGTGATCTTGGCGATGGCCGTGCGGGGCCGGTCGGTGGGGCGAGACCTGGGGCGCGCGCTCGGCGGCCGGTTCCGCCGGCTCGGCGCCCCCGGGCTGACGCTCCTGGTCGCGCTGGCCCTGCTCTGGCCGCTCGCCCTGCCGGCGGGGCCGCTCTGGCTCGTCCTCTACTGGTCGTTCCTGCTCTGGGGGTACGCGGGAGCGAGGGAGCGCGCGGTCCTCGTCTTCGGCTGGGTGGCGCTCGCCGCGGCGCCGACCCTGGTGGCGGAGATCGACGAACGGGTCGCCGTCGCCCTGTCGCCGCCGGTGCAGGCGATGGAGAGCGTGGCGCGGGGCGATCTCTACGGCGGGCTGTTCACCGATCTCGGGGTCCTGCCGGCGACCCTCCCGGGCGACCCCGCCGTCGACCACTTCCTCGCCGACGTGCACCTTCGCCTGGGTCAGTGGGAGGAGGCGCGGCGCCACTACGAGCGGGTGCTCGAGACGGAGCCGGAGAACGTTCCGGCGCTCGTCAACCTCGGCGCCTACTACTACTACCGCGACGACCTCGGCGACGCGGTCGACTCCCTGCGCCGGGCGGTCGCGGTCGAGGGCGCGGGGCGGGCGGAGCGGGCCGCCGCCTGGTTCGACCTGTCGCAGGCCTACACCGACTCGAACCTGTTCGACGCGCAGCGGGAGGCGTTCGCCCAGGCGCGCCGGATCGACGACGCGCTGGTG
>CAZLLV010000094.1:0-12848 GCA_964560325.1 uncultured Thermoanaerobaculia bacterium
GTGACTGAGCACCGCGACCGGCTCGGCGCCGGTCCGGTCGTCCTCGGGGCGAAAGGTGGTCCCGAGGGCGGCGCTCCGGCCGAGGACGCGGAAGAGCTCCGACGACCCGGCCATCCCCTCGATCAGCCGCGCGGGACCGTCGCCCACGCGGAGGGTGACGCCCGCCTGGCGGTACGCGGCCAGGCTCCGGAAGCCGTCGACCTGCGGGCGCAGGTAGGCGAGCTCCGCCTCCGACCACGCGCCCTCGAACCAGAAGACGACGACCTCTTCTTCGGCCGGGATCGGCAGCGGCTCGAGCAGGAGCTGCCGCGAGATGCCGGCGACCGCCGCCGTTCCGGCGATGCCGAGCGCGAGGGTGGTCACGGTCAAGGCGGTGTAGGTGCGCCGCTGGCGCAGCCGGCGGAGCGCGTACTTCAGGTCGATCGCCCAGCTCTCGAACATGGCTTCTCCCGGTCGTAGACGGTCGGATCTCGTTTCGAACCCGCTCCAGCCGCGCCACCAGCCCCGCCGGGCGAGAGTGGGCACCGAGCGGATCACCTGCCCCCAGAGCCAGAGGCGAGCGGCCGAGCGGCCGCGCCGCGCCAGGCGCTCCGCGTGCTCGGCGGCCAGGTCGCTCAACACCTCGTCGCGCTCCCCGCCCGGCAACATCCGCCAGAGTGACGCCGCGGCGAAGCGCGGCAAGGGGGTCGGCTCGGGCGGCAGTGCTTCGTGACGGGTCATGGCGGCGTCGTGTCGGCCACCTAGGAGGCGGCGCGATTCTACATTGTAGAAATACGAGCCGCGAGCGCGGAAGTTTCAGCCGCGGGAAGAGCGTCGCGCGATCGTTCCAGGGAGCGAGGCGTCGCGCGGGGTGGGACCCCTAGGACCGCTCCGCCCGCAGCTCCGCGTAAGCCGGCTTCGCGCCTTCGCGGAAGCTCGCGTACCGCGGTGCCCAGCCGAGCTCGGCGCGCGAGCGGGTCGCGGTCACCACCTGGTCGAGGGCGAGCGCGTCGGCGATCGGACCCATCTCCTCGCGCGCCTCCTCCATCGGCCGCGACCGAACCGCGCCGCCCGCCCCGGCCGCCTCGCTCGCGGCGCGCGCCACCTCGATCATGGCGAGCGGCGTGCCGTCGACCGCGTGGAAGAGTCCGGACGCCGCCCGCTCGAGGACGGCCCGGTAGAGCCGCGCGTTGTCGTCGCGGTGGACGAGCGCCATCCGGTTCTCTCCCTCGCCCAGGTAGAGCGACGCCCCGTCCTCCTCCGCCGACTCGAAAAACGGCACGAGCAAGCCGCGTGCGCCGCCGTAGACCACGCCCGGCCGCACCACCGCCCCCGCCGTCCGGCCGCCCGCGCCGACCACCGTCCGCTCGTGCTCCGGCCTCCAGGCGACCTTCGGGAAGGGGTCGCCGAGGGGCGAGCTCTCGTCGACCGGCCGGTCGCCGGTCTCGCCCAGCACCCAGACGCCGGAGGTGTACGCGAAGGCCCGCTGCCCGCTCCCCTCCCCGGCGGCGGAGAGGATGCCCTCGATCGCCGCGAGGTCGGTCGCGACCGGGTCGTCCGCGCCGTAGTCGAAGCCGGCGTGCACGAACGCCTCGGCCCGCGCCGCCGCCGGTCGCCAGGTGCCGGGGTCGCCGAGCGTCCCGACCACCGGCCGCACACCCAGCGCCTCCAGCTCGCCGGCCCGCTCGTCCGAGCTCGTCAGGCCGGCGACCTCGTGCCCGTGCGCGAGGGGCGCGCGGACGACCGCGCTCCCCAGGTACCCCGTCGCTCCGGTGACGAAGCTGTTCATACGGCGACTCTACCCCGCCGGCCCGCGCCGGGGCGTCAGCCGCCGGTCGCCGGGTCCGGGTCGCCGTCGTCGTCCTCGTCCGCGCCCGCGTCCGGCTCGTACGGCGGAAGCATCACGGCGTCGACCCCGGCCTCGGCCGCCAGCCGGTTGACCTGTGCCAGGTCGCCCTCCCAGGCCGCCCGCAGGTCGGCGAGCGCCTGGTCGAGCCCCGCCACCAGCTCGTCCCGGACCGCCACCATCGAGTCGGTGGGCCGGAAGCTTCCGAGGGAGGCCATGCCCAGCACGCCGGCCAGCTTGTCGTTCAGGCGGATCGGGTAGTTGAGCGGGTCCTGGGGGCTCTGGGCCTTGGTCTGGTACATCGTCTCCTCGATGCCCGTCAGCTTCTCCACCAGGGCGTCGGCGGCCTCGCGGACCTCGGGCGCCTCCTCCCGCGCCTTCAGCCGCTTCGAGAAGGTCTCGAGCTGGCTCCGCACGTCCCGGATGCGCCCGATCTCCCGGTGGGTGCGGGTGAGCTGCTCCCGGATCGACTGCTGGAAGGCAAACTGCGCCCGGTAGTCGTCGGAGGTCGCCGTGGAGCGGGGGTCGGGGAGCACCCGGAAGGTGGTCTCGTCACTCCAGTCCCCCACCGTCAGCCGGGCCCGGTACTCGCCGGGCGCCGCCGTCACGCCCCCCGGCAGCCCGTTCCAGAGCACGATGCCGGGGAACGACTCCGCCCCCGGGTAGGCCAGGTCCCAGGTGGCCCGGTTGAGGCCGCGCTCGGCGGTCAGGGTCGGCAGCTCGACGTCGGAGTCGCCGCCTCCGCCGCCGAAGGGACCATCGTCGTCCCCGCCGCCGGCGCCGCCGTCCTTCTTCCGGGTCAGGGTCCGGATCACCCCGCCGTTCGCGTCCAGGATCTCCAAGCGCAGCTCGGCGTCCTCCGGCGGCTCCTCGGCCAGGGCGTAGAAGAAGCTCACCCCGGGGTAGGGGTTGGTGCCGGCGCCTCGGGGGTTCTCGGCGCGGCCGGCGCTCAGGCGGTAGGAGGGCGCCGGGTCGAAGAGGACCGGCTCGCCGCTCCGCTCCTCGGCCACCATCGAGGCGACCTCGGCGCTCATCTGGCGCAGCGGCGCCAGGTCATCGAGGATCCAGTAGCCGCGCCCCTGCGTCGCCGCCACCAGGTCGTCGTCGCGGATCGCGAGATCGGTGATCGGCACGATCGGCAGCTCGAGCTGGAACGGCCGCCAGGAGGAGCCGTCGTCGAACGACGCGTAGACGCCGCGCTCGGTGCCGGCGAAGAGCATTCCCGGGCGCTCCGGGTCGGCGCGGATCGCGCGGGTGAAGTGGTCCTCGGGGATGCCCGAGTCGATCTTCTGCCAGCTCTCGCCCCAGTCGGTCGTGCGGTAGAGGTAGGGGCGGAAGTCGTCCGACTTGTAGCGTGTGCCGGCGACGTAGAGGCCGCCCGGCTCGAACGGGTGCGGCTCGATCGAGTTGACCTGCATCCACTCCGGCCATTCGGGGGTGACGTCGGTCCAGGTCTCGCCCCCGTCGCGCGAGAGGTGGAGCAGCCCGTCGTCGGAGCCGGCCCAGAGCACCCCCGGCTCGAGCGGCGACTCGGCGGCGGCGAAGATCGTGGCGTAGTACTCGACCGAGGTGTTGTCCTGCGTGATCGGGCCGCCGGAGGAGCCGAGCGTCTCCGGCACGGCCCGGGTCAGGTCGGGGCTGATCGCGCGCCAGCTCTGCCCCAGGTCGGTGGACACGAAGAGGACGTTGGCGGCGGCGTAGAGCCTGTCCGGGTCGTGGGGCGAGAAGAAGATCGGGTAGTTCCACTGGAAGCGGTACTTCGCCGCCTCGGCGCCGCCGCCCATGGGGTCGTCGGGCCACACGTTGATCACCCGCGCCTGCTCCCGCTCGTGGTCCACCCACATCAGGGTGCCGCCGTAGGAGCCGCCCACCACCACGTCGGGGTCGTCCGGCTTGGCGACGACGTGGCCGCTCTCGCCGCCCGCGGTTCCCTCCCACTCGTCCTCGTCGATGGCCCAGCCGTTGGGCGCACGGGAGCGGATGCGGACGGTCGAGTTGTCCTGCTGGCCGCCGAGCAGGCGGTAGGGGAAGGCGTCGTCGAGCGACACCCGGTACATCTGCGCGGTCGGCTGGTTCGCCTGCGTCGACCAGGTGCGCCCGCCGTCGAGGCTGACGTTGGCGCCGCCATCGTTGGCCTCGATCATCCGGTCCGGGTCCCCGGGCGCGATCCACAGGTCGTGGTTGTCGCCGTGCGGCGTCGGGATGTCGGTCCAGCTCCGGCCGCCGTCCTGCGAGCGCCAGAACCGGACGTTCAGGACGTAGGCCACCTCCTCGTCCGCCGGGTCGGCGTGGATCCGGGTGTAGTACCAGGCGCGCTGCCGGAGCTTGCGCTCCTCGTTGACGCGGGTCCAGGTCTCGCCGGCGTCGCGCGAGCGGAAGACGCCCCCCTCCTCCGCCTCCACGATCGCGTAGAGGTTGTCCGGGTTGGACGGCGAGACGGCGATGCCGGCGATCCCCCAGGTGCCCTCCGGCAACCCCTCGTTCTCCGTCAGCTCGCTCCAGCTCTCGCCGCCGTCGGTCGACTTCCAGAGCGAGGAGCCCGGCCCGCCGCTCTCGAGCGACCAGGGGGTGCGCTTCACCTGCCAGAAGGTGGCGTAGAGGATGCGCGGGTTGGTCGGGTCCATCGCCAGGTCGACCGCGCCGGTGTTCTCGTCCACGAACAGCACCCGCTCCCAGGTGGCGCCGCCGTCCGACGAGCGGAAGACGCCGCGCTCCTCGTTCGGACCGTAGAGGTGGCCGAGGGCGGCGGCGTAGACGAGGTCGGGGTTCTTCGGGTGGATGCGCACGCGGGGGATGTGGTGGCTGTCGCCGAGCCCGACATGGCGCCAGGTGCGGCCGGCGTCGGTCGACTTCCACATGCCGTCCCCGTGCGAGACGTTGCCGCGCACCGTCTTCTCGCCGGTGCCGACGTAGACCACGTTCGGGTCCCACTCCGAGACCGCCACCGCGCCGATCGAGCCGCCGAAAAAGCCGTCGGAGACGCTCGCCCAGGTGCGCCCGGCGTCGAGCGTCTTCCAGACGCCGCCGCCGGTGGCGCCGAAGTAGTAGACGTCCGGGTCGCCCGGGATGCCGGCGACCGCCGCCGATCGGCCGCCCCGGTACGGCCCCACCTCGCGCCACTCGAGGGCGGCGAAGGCGGCGTCGTCGATGGCGCCCGCGGCGATCGGGTCGACGGCCGCGGCCTGGGCGACGGCGGGCGGCGCCGGCGCGAGGAGCGGGACGGCCAGCAGGGCGGCGGTGAGCCACGCCGTGAACGGGCGGCGCGGGACGGGACGGGGGCGGGCGTCGGGCATCGGGCGGTCCTCCGGACGAAGAATGCGACGGAAAGCGGGAGTCTACCGACTCTCGTCCTACGACGTTCGAGCGAAAGCCGAGGCGGCGGTCAGCGCGGTCGCGGATCGTACGGCGACCGCGGCGAGAACAGGACGGCGCCGGGGCGCACCGGCGTCGCCACCGCTTCGATCTCGATCAGGAGCTCGCGGCGGCAGACGTCGGCGCGCAGGAGGAGCGTGGGCACCCGGCCGCCGGTGAGCTCCGCGAGGAGCCGCCGGGCCTCCGGCTCGTCTTCGGCGCGGCGGAGGTAGACCTTGAAGAGCGACCAGGCGAAGCGGGCGTCGGAGCCACCGGCTCGCCGCGCCGCCTCCGCCGCCTCGCGTACCCGCTCGAGATTGCGCATCGTCTCGCGCGTCTGCTCGGCGAGCGAGTCGGCGTGCAGGCTCCGGTGGCCGACGATGCTCGCGGTGCCGGAGACGAAGAGGGAGCCGCCGAGAGCGTCCGGCGCGACGGTGGCACGGGCGAACGACGGGCTCCGCGGCCCGTAGCACGGCGGGTAGAGGTACGCGGCCACCTGGCGCGGGTTCTCGACGTGGACGCCGGGCTCGCGCGCCGCCAGGAAGTGCACCGCGAGCGGTCCCGCCTCCGAGCCGACCGCGGTCGAGGCGGGCAGGCGCCTCGCGAAGCCGCCGCCCCAAGCCTCCTCGAAGGACGCCGCCCGCGCCCGGCAGAACGCCTTGTAGCGCTCCATCCGCTCACCCCCGGCCGAGATTTCCTCGAGGTTGATGCGCGGCACGCAGGCCCACACCCGGAGGAGCTCCGGGTACCCCTCGCCGGTGGCCGCCCCGAGGATCTCCCGGAAGGCCTGGTGAGCGGCCAGCTCGAGAGCCGGCGAGTCGGCGTCCTTGCGCGAGACACGGCCGAAGAGGACGTGTCCGTCGGAAGCGAGCTCGACCGAGCCCCGGCACCCGCGGACGACCGGGCCGGCGGCGGTCCAGGCCTCCACGCCTTCGCCGTCGCCGAGCACCGGCAGGGGCAGCTCGCTTCCGCCGTAGACGACCCGCGCGAGGAGCGCACCGCTCCCCTCCGCCGCCGCTCCCCGGGAGGGCGGAAGTCGCACGTCGAGCGTCAGGGCCTCGGTCGCTTCCACGGTACGTCGTCTCGGACTCGGAAAGCGGGAGTCTAACCCGTTCCGACACCCGAAGGCGACGGTGGCATGCCCGTCAGAAGCTGCGGCCGATCGACAGGTACGGCTCCTGGTACCGCCGCGCGGAGCGGCCCCAGACCCACTGGTTGAAGCCCGCTTCCAGGCCCCACTCCTGCTCGCGGCCGAACGGCAGGTAGAGGGCGACGCCGACCCGGCCCATGCTCGCATCGTTGAAGTTGAAACCGGGCCGCGAGCCGAAGCGGTCGTCGGGCTGGCGCGCCGAGTCGTTGCCGAGGGCGAAGACCCAGAACGTCGTCCCCTTGACCTTCAGGTCGCGCCACGGCAACGGATAGCCGATCTCGCCCCAGAGCGGCACCTCGTCGGCCGGCGCGCCCTCGCGGTAGGTGTAGCCGGTTCCCGCGTTCCACCAGCCCCGATAGTCGGCGATCGAGCGGCTGACGAGGTACGAGAGGGTGTAGTCCTCCTTGAGCAGGCCGCGCCACTCGGGCGAGAGGGACACGAAGTTCCCGTCGTCGTCGTAGAGCTCCAGGGTGTACGGGCCGTCCTGGTCGTAGAAGACCGACGTGCGGACGGTGAAAGCCAGCGCCATCGGCAGCGAGCCCTCCCGCAGCCGGTACTTGAGGCCGAACCAGGCGTCGGAGAAACCGGTGTTCTCGTGCAGGTCGCCGCGAGGCCCTTCGAGGCCCTGGAGGTAGGTGACCAGATAGGTGGCCGAGACGTCCCGGAACAGTCCGAGCTCGCCCGACAGGTAGGCGTACCGGAAGTCGTGCATCTGGAAGCGGCCGCTGTTGTCGAACGCGTCGCCGGACGCGTCCCACGACGTGTCGGCCTGCTTGCGGCTCGCCCCGAGCTGCACGTAGCCCTCCCCCGGCTCGGGGACCCAGGCGCCACCGGCCGACGCGGGCGCGGCGCAGAGAAGCAGAAGGAGCACGGTCGTCGGGGCGGCGAACGCGACGGTCTTGCGGATCATTCGAGGATCTCCCGGTGTGAGCCGACGCGAAAAGGGCGCCGGGGAGAGTCGAAGTCCCCGGCGCCCCTTTCGTCGGTACCTGTAGAAGGAAGCGGACGCAACGGCTGGATTACAAGCTTCGTGCCACCCGCGACCCTCGCGGCGGCTCCGGGCTCGGCACACCTTTCGAAGTCCTTTTGTTTTCAACAGCTTGCGGGAGCCATCGCCGGAGCCGGCGGACCGTCTCGAGGCCGGCGCGCGCGGCCCACGCCGGCCCTTCACTTCATAGCCAGCATGTACCGGAACCCGTCCACCGGGCCGACACCCCTCGGAAATGCCTGGAAATTCACGGCCCTCTCGTGACCATAGACGTTATGATCCGCGATCGATGACCCCCTCACCGCCCCGCCGCCGCTTCCCCTCCGACCTCCAGGCCGGGGCGCTTCTGCTGGCAGTGGTGCTGGCGGTCAACGGGGTCGCCGTCTGGGGGATCCTCTCGGCGCGCGAGGAGGCGCGGACGGCGGCGCTCCAGGAGCTCGGGCTCCAGACCGACGCCCACGCCCGCGCGGTCGAGGCGGCGCTCGCGACGCTGCGCGGCGACTTCATCTTCCTCTCCTACTCGCCGCCGATCTCGCGCGCGCCGGCGGCGGGCTCCGGCGACGACCCGGTGACCCGCCGCTGGAGCCGGCTCGCCGTCGAGGGGTCCATCATCCTGTTCATGGAGGCGCACCCGGCGGTCGAGCGCATCCAGGTGCGGACGGTCCCCGGGGGGACGCTTGTCTCGGCCGGCCGCCGCTCGGGCGTGCCGGTGCTGCTGCCGCCGTCGAACGACCTCTCGGCCGGCGCCGCGCCCGGGCGGCTGGTCCGGCTGGTGCGGGTCGCCTGGCCGCTCGGCCCCGACCGGTCGGTCGGCGCCGACGAGGCGAGCGGCGCGATCGAGGCCCTCCTCGACCCCGCCCGCGTGGTCGCCGACTCCGCGCCCGGTCTCTCCGGCCGGCTGACGGTCGAGCTCGACGGCGACGGCCCCACCGGCACGTGGCGCGAGGACGGCACGTTCGTCGCCCGCGCGCGGGTGGTCGACGAGAGCTGGACGCCGCCGATCGCCTGGACGCTGGTGCGCCGGGAAGAGGGCGGACGCATCGTGCGCTCCGTCGAGCGGCTCGCCGGCCGCTACCGCACGACGCTCCTGATCAACGTCGGGGTGATGGCACTCACGCTGGTCCTCGGCCTCGTCGCCTTCCGGCAGGCGCGGCGGGCGGCGCGGGCCGAGGCCGAGCGCGAGCAGCAGGCGCGGGTGACCGAGCTCGAGCGCCAGGTGCGCCACAACCAGCGGCTGGCGAGCCTGGGGCGGATCTCGGCCGGCATCGCGCACGAGATCAACAATCCGCTCGAGGGGATGCGCAACTACCTGGCGGTTCTCGAGGACGACCTCGAACGGGGCGACACCGAGGGCGCCGCCGGCCTGGCGGGCCGGGTGCGCGAGGGGCTCGACCGGATCGCCACCATCGTGCGCCAGGTGCTCCGTTTCGGAGAGCCCGGCCGAGCGCCGAGCCGCGCGGTCGATCTCGACGCGGTGGTGGGCGACGCGCTCGACCTGGTGCGCGCCGACCGCCGCTTCGAGCGCGTGACGGTGCGCGCCGACCTCGGGCTCGGACCCGGCCGGCCGGTGCACGGCAACCCCACGACGCTCGGCCAGCTCGTGCTCAACCTGGCGATCAACGCCTGCCTCGCCCAGCAGAGCCGGTCGGAGGAGGACGGCGAGGTAACGGTCTCGACGCGCTCCGGGCCGGCCGGTGGGGCCGCGGTGCTCTCGGTCGAGGACCGGGGACCCGGCTTCTCCGCCGAGGCGCTCGAGCACCTGTTCGAGCCCTTCTTCTCCACCCGCGACTCGACCGGGCTCGGCCTCGCCGTGGCCCACGGCATCGCCGCCGAGCACGGCGGCACGATCCGCGGCGAGAACCGCGCAGGAGGAGGCGCCCGCGTGGTGGTCGAGCTCCCCCTGGCGCCGGCCGAAGCCGTGAAACCGGGAGACCCCACCGCATGAGCGAGCCCGTGAAGGCATCGGTCCTGATCGTCGACGACGAGACCTACGTCCGCGAATCCCTGGCGACCCTGCTCGGGCGCCGGGGGTACGAAGTGCGCACCGCCGGGGGCTACGACGAGGCGCTCGCGACCGAGTCGCTCGACGGGGTCGACGCGGTGGTCACCGACCTCAAGATGCCGGGCAAGGACGGCGCGGCCCTCCTCGCCCGCCTGCGCGAGATCGAGCCCGACCTGCCGGTGATCGTCCTCACCGGCCACGGCACGATCGCCTCCGCGGTCGACTGCCTCAAGGCGGGGGCGGCGGACTACCTGCTCAAGCCGGTCGAGCCGGACGAGCTGACGGTGGTGCTGGAGCGAGCCCTCGGCCGGCGGGGCCTCGAACGGGAGCTCGACTTCCTGCGCTCGGAGAAGGCGGCGCGGGGGCCGGCGGCCGACTCCGACGACCCCGACCTGCCGCTCGGCGAGAGCGAGGGGTGGCGGCAGGTGTTGCGGATGGCCGAGATGGTCGCGGCGACCGACACTTCGGTGCTGCTGCTCGGCGAGTCGGGCACCGGCAAGGAGGAGGTGGCGAAGCTGATCCACCGCCGGAGCCGGCGCGCGGGCGGCGCGTTCGTGCCGGTCAACTGCGCGGCGATCCCGACCGAGCTCTTCGAGAGCGAGTTCTTCGGCCACAAGCGCGGCGCCTTCACCGGCGCCCTCGACGACCGGGTCGGCCGTTTCAAGGTGGCGCACCGGGGCAGCCTCTTCCTCGACGAGATCAACTCGCTGCCGGCGACCGCCCAGGCGAAGGTGTTGCGCGTTCTCCAGGACGGCCGCTTCGAGCGGGTGGGCGACAGCCGGCCGACGGCGGTCGACGTGCGGCTGATCTCGGCCAGCAACTCCGACCTCGCGGCCGAGGTCGAGGCCGGCCGCTTCCGGGCCGACCTCTTCTACCGCGTCAACGTGATGACCATCCACCTGCCGCCGCTGCGCGAGCGGCGCGAGGACGTGCCGATCCTCGCCGAGGCCTTCCTGCGCGACCTGTCGGCGCAGATCGGCAAGCCGGTCGCGGGCATCGCGTCCGACGCCCGCGCCGCCCTCCAGGCCTACTCCTGGCCGGGCAACGTGCGCGAGCTCAAGAACGTCATCGAGCGCGGCGTGGTGCTCGAGGGGAGCGACCGGCTGCGGGCCGCGAGCCTGCCGGTCGAGATCGCGCGGGCCGCCCAGCGCGCCGACGGCGAGCTGCCCGACCTCAACCTGCGCCAGTCGCTCCTCACCGAGGAGCGGCGGCTGATCGAGAGCGCCCTCGAGCGGGCCGGCGGCATCCGGCGGAAGGCGGCCGAGATGCTCGGCATCGACGAGCGCAACATGAGCTACTTCCTGAAGAAGCACGGGATCGGCGGCAGGTAGCTCCTTTCGCGCAGTGGCACGATGTCTGCACAATTCTCGGGTGCCATGCCGATCCCGAGACGCTTCGCCGCCTGCTTTGTCGCTCTGTCGTTCTTGCTTTCCGTTCCGGCGCTCGCGGAGTTCGATCCGCCCGACCATCGGCCGTACCGTTCGGCGATCGTGATGGACGCGGCGACCGGCGAGATCCTCTACGAGCACAACGCCCACCAGCCCTACCCGACCGCCTCGATGGTCAAGATGATGACCCTGCTGGTCGTCATGGACCACGTGCGCTCGGGCGACGTGTCGCTCGACCAGCCGGTCACCGTCTCCGCCCGTTCCAGCCTGGTCGGCGGCTCCCAGGTCTACCTGAAGGAGGGGGAGGTCTTCCCGCTCGAGGAGCTGATCGCCGCGGTGATGATCAAGTCCGGCAACGACGCGGCGTACCTGCTGGCCGAGACGGTCTCGCCGTCGGTCGACGAGTTCGTGCGCGAGATGAACCGGAAGGGGGAAGAGCTCGGCCTCGAGAACAGCCGTTTCTACACGCCGCACGGGCTGCCGCCCGACAAGCCCGGGCAGCACGACGACGTGATGACCGCCCGCGACCTCGCGGTCGTCGGATCGCTCGTGCTCCGCGACCCGCTCCTCTCCGAGCTCGCCCGCACCGAGTACCGGCCGTTCCGCGACGGCGAGTTCGACCTGCGCAACTCGAACCACCTGCTCCGCCGGTGGGACCAGGCGATCGGCATCAAGACCGGCTGGACCAGCACCGCGGACTTCTGCCTGACCGCGGCGGCCGAGAAGAACGGGCTGGAGCTGATCTCGGTGGTCCAGGGCGTGCGGCAGAAGTGGGACAGCTTCGACAGCGCCCGCACCCTCCTCGAGGAGGGCTTCGACCAGTACGAGATGGTGACCCTCGCCGAGCGCGGCGATCCCCTGCTCCAGCCCGCGCCGGTCGCCCGGGGCGAGCAGGACGCGGTGCGGGTGGTGGCGCTCCAGTCGGTGCGCGCGATGGTGCGCAAGGGCCGGCCGGTCGACGTTCGGTCGACGGTCCTCTCGTGGCGGCCCGAAGCGCCGGTCGCCGCCGGCCAGGAGGTGGGGACCGCGGTCTTCCGCAGCGACGACCGGATCCTGGCGCAGGTGCCGGTGGGAGCGGCCGAGCCGGTCGCGGAGCTCGCCTGGTGGAGCCGCTTCTGGCGGGATCTCCTGACCCTGCTGGCGTAGCGCCACCCCCTCGCGGCCCCCCTCTCGGCCGAGGAGCCGGTACAATCATCGCGACTCACCCACCTTCCTCGAGAGGAGAGAGACTCATGACGAGATTTCTCGGCAAATACGCGGACGTGTTCTACGCCTTCCTCCGGATCGTCGCCGGCTGGTGCTTCATGCTCCACGGAGCCCAGAAGATGTTCGGAGTGCTCGGCGGGCAGCGGGCGACCGAGCCCATGATGCAGCTCGCCGGCGTGATCGAGCTGGTCGGAGGCTTCCTGATCCTGATCGGCCTGTTCGCGAGCTGGGCGGCGTTCATCTCGTCGGGGCAGATGGCGGTCGCCTACTTCATGGTCCACGCGGCCAACGCGGACTACCTCTTCCCGGCGCAGGAGGGCGGCGGCGAGAACGCGGTCCTCTTCTGCTTCATCTTCCTGTACATCGCCGCGCGCGGGGCCGGACGGCTGAGCGTCGCCTCGGCGTTGAACAAGCCGGGCCTCGCCTGATCCCGGGCGCCGGCCACCGAGACGGGACCCGGCCATGGAGTCGCTCGCACCCCTCGTCCACCAGGTCGCGTGGCTGGCGCTCCTCGGCCTGCCGGTGGCGACCATCGCCTGGACGGTCACCCACGAGGAGATCTTCCGCGAGCCCCGCGAGTGGTGCGAGCGCCGGGCTCGCGACGGCCGGACGCTGCTGCGCCGGAAGTTCTTCTACCTCTTCACCTGCGAGTACTGCTTCAGCCACTGGGTGGGGCTCTTCTTCGTCGCGCTCACCGGCTTCCGGCTCCTGATCCCCGACTGGCGCGGCTACTTGATCGGCTTCTTCGCGCTGGTCGGGATGGCGAACCTCTACCTCTCCTTCTTCGGCCTGCTGCGCCAGCAGCTCAAGCACGAAGCGCTGGAGGCGAAGAAGGACGAGCAGGAGCTGGACGTCCGGAACCCATGACGGCCCGTGCCCTGGCCCCGCTCTTGCATTTTCGAAAGATTCCCCCGACGAGGACCTGGCGAAGAGGGGGC
>CAZLLV010000095.1:0-3095 GCA_964560325.1 uncultured Thermoanaerobaculia bacterium
CCGGCGTGGCCACCGTCGAGATCGACTTCGAGGGCCTCGCCGATCGGATCGTGCCGTACGCGGTACCGGCGGGCATCCGCGACTGGGTCGGTCTCGAGGCGGGGCCGGCGGGGACGCTCCTGGCGCGGGCGTTCGCATGGCCGGAGACGCCCGGCTTCGCGCGCGGCGTGCCGGCGCCGCTCTACCGGATCGATCTCGGCCCGCTCGGTCCCGGCTCGGAGCCGGTCGAGCTGCTCCCCGACATCGACGACTTCGTGGTCTCGCCGGACGGGCGCCGGATCGCCTGGACGGCGCGCGGTGGATGGGCGGTCGCCGACCTGCCGCCGGCCGGGAGCGAAGGCGCGGCTGCGATCGACGCCGAGGCGGGCGCGCAGGCCTTCGCCGCCATCCTCGGCGACGCGACCCTCGACGTCGACCCGGACGCGGAGTGGCGGCAGATGTTCCGGGACGCCTGGCACCAGGCGCGCGACGTCTTCTACGACCCCAACCATCACGGCCAAGACCTCGCGGACCTCGAACGTCGCTACGCCGCCTACCTGCCGGGAATCGCCACCCGATCGCAGCTCGACGACCTCTTCCGCCAGATGCTCGGCCGCCTGTCGGTGAGCCACCTCGGCGTGCGCTCCGGCGACGAGCCCGACCTGCCGGAGCCCTCGGACGCCGGGCCCGACCCGTGGGCGGAGGTGCCGCCGGTGGGGGTGCTGGGCGCCGACGTCTCGGTCCAGGGCGACCGCTACCGCATCGACCGGATCGTCCGGAACGTCCACTTCAGCCACCTCTCCCCGCTCCTGAACCCGCCGCTCGACGGTCCCGGCGTCGACGTGCGCGAGGGGGACTTCGTGATGGCGATCGACGGCGAGGAGGTGACGGCGGAGCGGAACCTCTACTCGTTCCTCGCCGGCAAGGCGAACCAGCCGATCGAGCTGACGGTCGCCGCCACTCCCGCCGGGGACGACCGCCGCACGGTCACCGTCGTCCCCCGCGCCGGCTTCGGCTCGCTCCGGCAGGCGAACTGGGCCGAGGCGGCGCGCCGGCGGGTCGAGGAGCTCTCCGGCGGACGGCTCGGCTACGTCTACGTCTCCGGCTGGGGCGGCACCGGCCTCGATGACTTCTACCGTGGGCTCCTCGGCCTTTCGGAGAAGGAGGGCCTGATCGTCGACACCCGCTTCAACGGCGGCGGCACGACCGCCGACTCCGCCATCGAGGCGCTCGGCCGCACGCCGCTCTACGCCTACGCCTACCGCTACGGCGAGCCGTTCCCGGTCTCGCCGGTCACGTTCCCGCAGCCGAAGGTGCTTCTCGTCAACCGCTGGAACTTCTCGGCCGGCGAGACCTTCCCGCTCATGTGGCGGCTCGCGGACCTCGGGCCGATCGTCGGCACGCGCACCGGCGGCGGCGGGATCGGCTCGGCCCTCTTCCAGCGCGAGCTGGTCGACGGGGGCGCGATCCGCATGCCGAACCGCGCCGCCTTCGACCCGGCCGGCGACTGGGTGATCGAGAACCGCGGCGTGGTGCCGGACGTGGAGGTCGAGATCACCCCGGCCGACGAGCTCGCCGGCCGCGATCCGCAGATCGAAGCGGCCGTACGCCTGGCGCTCGAAGCGATCGACGCGGCCGGATCGGCCGAGTCGCGAAAGGTCGTGCGGCCGCCCTACCCGGTGCACCCGAAGCCGGAGGGCTGAGCGCCGGCTCTCACAGCTCCTGGCCGCAGCGCTTGCAGTAGCGGGCGTCTTCGTCGTGGCCGGCGAGGCCGCAGGCTTCGCAGACCCGGCGCTCGCGGGCGCCCTGTCGGAACGCTTCCGCCATCTCGACGGTGACGATGCCGGTCGGTACGGCGATGATGCCGTAGCCCATGATCATCACCATCGAGGCGAGGAGCTGGCCGAGCACGGTCTTCGGCGCGATGTCGCCGTAGCCGACCGTGGTCAGGGTGACGACCGCCCAGTACATGCTGGTCGGGATGCTGGTGAAGCCGCTCTCGGGCCCCTCGACCAGGTACATGACGGCGCCGATGATCAGCACCAGCGTCAGCACCGTCACCAGGAAGACGATGATCTTCCGCGAGCTGGCACGCATCGCCCGGCCGAGCAGGTTCGCCTCGCCGAGGAAGTGGGCGAGCTTGAGGATGCGGAAGACCCGCAGCAGCCGGAGCGCGCGGATCACCAGGAACGACTGCGCGCCCGGGACCAGGACGCTCACGTAGGTCGGCAGGATCGACAGCAGGTCGACGATGCCGAAGAAGCTCCAGGCGTAGTGGACCGGGTGGCGCACCAGCCAGAGGCGCAGGACGTACTCGATCGTGAACAGGATCGTGATCGTCCACTCGACCCAGCGCAGGAGGCGCCCGTACTCGGCGCGGATCGGGTCGACGCTCTCGAGCAGGACGGCGACGATGCTGATCAGGATGACGACGAGGAGGGCGACGTCGAACGCGCGGCCGGCCGGGGTGTCCGCCTCGAAGACCACTTCGTAGAGGTGGCGGCGCAGGCTCTGGCTCTCGCGGTCCGCCGGCTCCTCGCGCATCGGCTGACTCTACCCAAAAGATCTCGGCAGGGCGGTCAGCTCCTCGGCCCGAACCGACAGCCGCTCGGCGATCTGGTCGAGGTCCAGGAGGCCGTGCTCCGCGGTCTCGACGATGCCGCCGAGGCTCGCGGCCTCGCCCATCACCCGCTCGGGCGTCCAGCCGGCGGCGCGCAGCTCGCGGAGGCCGGTGTCCCCTTTCGACTTCGAGAGCTTGCGGCCGCCCGGCTCGCGCACGAGGCGGTGGTGGAGGAAGCGCGGCGGTGGCGCGGGGTCGCCCTCGCCAGTCGAGCCGCCTTCCTGGAGGAGCGCCCGGAGCTGGAGCTGCCGGCCGGTCGAGGCGAGGAGATCCTGGCCTCGGATCACCATGTCGATCCCCTGATCGAGATCGTCGACGACCACCGCGAGCTGGTACGTCCAGTGCCCGTCGCGGTCGCGCAGCAGCAGGTCCCCGCTCTGCTCGGCCGCCACCTGCCGCCGCTCGCCGAGGAGGAGATCGTGGAACATGACCTCCTCGCGCTCGAGCCGCAGGCGGCGGATCGGAGTCGAGCCCGGATCGACTCCCCGCTCCCGGC
>CAZLLV010000096.1:0-30413 GCA_964560325.1 uncultured Thermoanaerobaculia bacterium
GCCTCGATCCGGCGGATCATCTTCGTCTCCATCCGTTTGAGCCGCCGCCGCTCCCGTCGGCACCACGAGCGAAGGAACCGGATGAGCCAGTGCTCGAACGTCTCGCCCATGAGCGAGTACCCGAGGCTGTCGGCCCACCCCCGCAGGTCTGAAAGGTCCATCCGCAAGTCCTGCGGAATGTGGAGCACCACCCGCCGTTTCTCGACCCGCATCACGACACCCCGCCTTCGATGGCTTTCCGCTTCGCGGCGGCGCGCTCGGCGATCCAGGCGTAGACCCGGCGCGCCTCCGGGTCGGGATGCTCCCGGGCCACCCGCCGGGCGATCCGCTCCACCTCCCGGGCATCCATCACGACTTCCCCCGAGCCAGAGACGCGGCGTTGCGGATCTCGAAGGCGAGAGCGGCCAGCGTCTCGGCCCACCGGGGCGCGAAGTAGACGACGCCGATCTCTTCCTCCCCCACGTGGGACCCGTGCCCGACCCTTGCGATGGTGCGGGCGTAGGCGGCGAGCGATTCCACGTCGGCGGCGAGGGCGCCTGCCATCCCTGGAACCATCGGCTCCTCGCCCCAACAGCCCAGCTCGGACATGTAATCGTCGAAACCCGCCCCGAGCCGGAGCAGGGCTTCCCGGTCGGCCGGGTCGCGAAGGCGCCACAGGAACGTATGGCGGAAGAGGAGGTCCCCGTCGTCCGGGGGTGGAGAGGTAGACTTCTGGCGGTCAGGCATGGAGGTTCGTGCTCCTGTCTGGCAAGGCTCCGGCAGGTGTTAGCGCACCTGTCGGGGCCGCTTCACGGGGTGGGGCCTACGGCCCCGGCTGCGTCAGGCCGCGCAACCTACCCCGGTTTCACCGCCTGGGAACTACCAACACGCTGTTAGGACACGACCTCGTGCCGCGCCGCGTTGACACTTCGGCACGCCTTCGCATAACCTCATCCTTCTGTCTGCCCGAGGGGCACGCTCTATGAAAATCCGTCTGCACGAGATCGACCAGGCGGGGGACGAACCGTTCACCTGGGACGAGGAGGAGTCGGTCCCCGTCTCCGTCCTCGGTCGCGAGGAGATCGAAGCGATCGGACCCGTGCGCTGGCGCGGGGAGGTCCGCCGCCTCGACTCCGGCTACCTGCTGCGGGCCGATCTGTCGTACGAGCAGACTCTCGCCTGCCAGCGCTGCCTCGGGCGCGTCGTCGAGCCGGTGGAGCAGGAGATCGAGCTGTTCCTGGTCCGGTCGGTCCGGTCGGTCGGGTCGGTCCGGCACGAGCCGGGCGCCGAGGACGAAGAGCGCGAGCTCGGGGAGGAGGATCTCGGCATGATGGAGATCGACGGCGACGAGGTCGACCTCCGGCCGCTCCTCGTCGAGCAGATGCAGCTCGAAGTGCCCATGCGCCCCCTCTGCCGCGAGGACTGCGCGGGGCTGTGCCCCGCTTGCGGCGCCGACCTGAACGAGATCGAGGGCGGCGACTGCGGGTGCGAGCGCGAGACGGTGGACCCCCGGTGGGCCGGTTTGGCGGATCTGCGCGACCGGCTGTCGGGCGAGCGGCAGGAATAGACACGAAACATGCGGGTCCGGTACGCCGGGCCCTTTCGAGATCGATCGTTCGGTTCGTTCGATCGGAAGATCAGGAGGACAGGTCCATGCCCAATCCGAAGCGACGCCATTCCCAGGCCCGTAGGGACAAGCGGCGCGCCCACGATTTCCTCGAGCGCCCGACGGCCTCGACGTGCGACAACTGCGGCGAGGCCAAGCTGCCGCACCGTGTGTGCCCCCACTGCGGTCAGTACCGTGGCCGCGAGGTGATGGAGGTCGAGGAGACCTTCTGACCACCCGCTCGTCCAGGTGCGCCCCGGACGGCTCCCCTTCCAGAATCCCGAAGCCGTGAGCCCCTCGCGGATGTGGATCGCCGTCGACGCGATGGGCGGCGACGCGGCGCCCGGCGCCGTGGTGGAAGGCGTGTGCCGTGCCGCCGCCGAGGACGGCAGCTACGTCCTGCTGGTCGGCCGGAAGGACGAGCTCGACGCCGAGCTCGCGCGCCACGGCGCCGACGTTCCGCCCGGCCGGATCGAGGTGGTGCACGCGGACGACGTGGTCGGGATGGAGGAGTCGGCGACGGCGCCGCTGCGCAAGAAGCGCCGCTCGTCGATCCGCCGCGCCGTCGAGCTCGTAAAGGAGGGGCGCGCCCGAGCGCTGGTCACCGCCGGCAACACCGGCGCGGCGCTGATCGCGGCCAAGGTGGTGATCGGCACCCAGCCGGGCGTCGACCGGCCGGCGCTCGCCGCGGTGCTGCCGAACGAGACCGGCCGTACCGTGCTCCTCGACGTGGGAGCGAACGTCGACAGCCGCGCCGGCCATCTGCGAGAGTTCGCCGTCATGGGACACGCCTACGCCCAGGAGGTGATCGGGGTGGCACGGCCACGCGTCGGCCTGCTGTCGATCGGCGAGGAGGAGGGGAAGGGCTCGGACCTGACCCGCGAGGTCTTCCGGCAGCTCCAGGACACCGGCCTCGAGTTCGTCGGCAACGTCGAGGGCGGCGACGTGTTCAGCGGCCGGGCGGACGTGGTGGTGTGCGACGGGCTGGTCGGAAACGCCGTGCTCAAGAGCGCCGAGGCGCTCGCCGACCTCGCGACCCGCATGCTCGGCCGGGAGCTCGAATCGACCGTGCGGACCCGGCTCGGCCTGGTGCTCGCCCGCCCCGCGCTCGAGCGCTTCCGGCTGGCGACCGACTACGCCGAGTACGGCGCCGCGCCGCTCCTGGGGCTCGAGGGCGGCTGCTTCGTCGCCCACGGCCGCTCGAACGCCCGCGCCATCCAGAGCGCCGTGCGGCGGGCGGTCGAGTTCGCCCAGGCCGAGGTCGACCGCAAGATCCGCGAGCGCCTGGCGACGCTGCACCACGAAGAGGAGCGGGTGCTCGGTCACCCCGGGAGCGAACGACAGGGAGAGGAGAGAGAGGCTTCCGCATGACGAAACTCGCATTCGTGTTCCCCGGGCAGGGGTCCCAGAAGGTCGGCATGGGCCGCGACTGGGCCGAGGCGCACCCGGAGGCCCGCGCGGTCTTCGAGGAGGCCGACCGCGTGCTCGGCTTCGACCTCAGCCGGCTGATCTGGGAAGGCCCGGAGGAGGAGCTGACCCTGACCGCCAACCTCCAGCCCGCCCTGGTCGCGACCTCGGTGGCGATCCTGCGCGCGGTCGAGACGACGGGGGCGCGCCCGGTGGCGGTCGCCGGCCACAGCCTGGGCGAGTACTCGGCGCTGGTGGCGGCCGGCGCGCTCGATCTCGCCGACGCGTTGCGCCTGACCCGGCGCCGCGGCGAGCTGATGCAGGAGGCCGTGCCGGTCGGCGTGGGGGCGATGGCCGCGATCCTCGCCCTCGACGACGACACGGTCCGCTCGCTGGTCGAGGAGACCGCCGGCGGCGAGGTGCTCTCGGTGGCCAACCTGAACGCTCCGGGCCAGGTGGTCATCGCCGGCCACCGGACGGCGGTCGAGCGCGCCGTCGCGGCGGCCCGCGAGCGTGGCGGCAAGCCGCGCACCCTGCCGGTCTCGGCGCCCTTCCACTGTCCGCTGATGGCGCCGGCCCGCGAGGGGCTCGAGCCGATGCTCGCCGAGACCCCGTTCGCCGATCCGCGGGTGCCGATGGTGACCAACGTCGACGCCGCGCCCGCCGCCTCCGGCGACGCCGCCCGCGACGCGCTGGTGCGCCAGATCGATTCGCCGGTGCGCTGGGTCGAGTCGGTCGAGTGGATGATCGACGAGGGCGGCGTCGAGGCGTTCGTCGAGGTCGGCCCCGGCTCGGTCCTCCTGAACACGATCAAGCGCATCCGGCCCGAGGCCGAGCGGATCGCCCTCGGCGGCCCCGACGCCCTCGCCGATCTCGCCGATCGCGCCGACTCCGACCCGCTCGCCTGACCCGAAACGAACCACCGAACGACCGAGGAGGCCCTTCATGTTTCGTCTCGACGGCAAGACCGCTCTCGTCACCGGAGCCTCGCGCGGCATCGGCGAGGCGGTCGCCCGGAAGCTCGCCGCGCAGGGCGCCCGCGTGGTGCTCGCCGCCCGCAGCGTCGACCGGCTGGAGGCGCTGGCCGGCGAGATCGCCGAAGCCGGCGGCGAGGCGGCCACCCTCGCCCTCGACCTCTCCCGCCCCGACCAGGTTCCGGAGGCGATCGGCGGCCTGCCCGAGGAGTGGCGGGAGATCGACGTGCTGGTCAACAACGCCGGCATCACCGCCGACAACCTGCTCGCCCGCATGAGCCTCGACGACTTCGAGACGGTGCTCCGCACCAACCTGACCGGCGCCTACGCCGTGACCAAGGAGCTTCTCCGTGGCATGATGCGGCGCCGCTGGGGGCGGATCGTCTCGGTGTCGTCGGTCGTCGGCCTGATGGGCAATGCCGGCCAGGCGAACTACGCCGCGTCGAAGGCGGGGATGATCGGCTTCTCGAAGTCGCTCGCCCGCGAGCTCGGCAGCCGGAGCATCACGGTCAACGTGGTGGCCCCCGGCTACATCGAGACCGACATGACCGAGCACCTGCCCGAAGCGGCGCGCAACGAGCTGCAGAGCTCGATCGCGTTGCGCCGGCTCGGCAACGTGGACGACGTGGCATGGTGCGTGCTGTTCCTCGCCAGCGAGGAGGCCGGGTATATTACGGGCCACACGTTGAACGTCTCGGGTGGCCTCTACATCTGACGACGAAACCGTCGAGAACCGGGAGGGGCTCGCGTCCGCACGATGCGGCGCCGGCCCGCCCGACAGCAATCGATCCAAGGAGGAGCGTTCCGATGTCCGAAATCGAAGCGAAGGTCAAGAGCATCATCGTCGAGCAGCTCGGCGTGGACGAAGACGAGGTCACGATGGACGCCAGCTTCACCGACGACCTGGGCGCCGACTCGCTCGACATCGTCGAGCTGGTGATGGCTCTCGAGGAGGAGTTCTCGATCGAGATCCCGGACGAGGAGGCCGAGAACATCAGCCGCGTGCGCGAGGCGGTCGACTACATCCAGAAGCACGCCCCCGGCGGCAACTGACCCTTCGCGCTCCTTCATGGATCACAGCGCGCGCCGCCGTGTCGTCCTGACCGGGGTCGGACTCGTCTCGCCCCTCGGGGTGGGGACCGAGCCGACCTGGGAGGGGCTGATGGCCTCCCGGAGCGGCGTCGGGCCGATCACCCGGTTCGACGCTTCCGACTACCCGTGCCGGATCGCCGGCGAGGTCCAGGGGTTCGATCCGCTGGACTACGTGGACAAGAAGGAAGTCAAGAAGAGCGACACCTTCATCCACTACGGGATCGCGGCCAGCGACTTCGCCATCGCGGACGCGCGCTTCGAGGTCGACCCGGCCCAGGCGCACCGGGTCGGCGTCATCATCGGCTCGGGGATCGGCGGTCTGCCGCTCATCGAGTCGACCCACCGGACCGTGCTCGAGCGCGGTCCGAGCCGGATCTCCCCCTTCTTCATCCCCGGCCTGATCGTCAACATGGCGGCGGGCCAGGTGTCGATCCGCTACGGCGCCCGCGGCCCGAACGAGTCGCCGTCGACCGCCTGCACGACCGGGCTCCACGCGGTGGGGGACGCGTACCGGAAGATCCAGCACGACTACGCCGACGTGATGATCGCGGGCGGCGCCGAGGCGGTGATCTCGCCGCTCGCGGTCGGCGGCTTCGCGGCCATGCGGGCGCTCACTCACCGCAACGACGAGCCGGAGCGGGCGTCGCGTCCGTGGGACAAGGATCGCGACGGCTTCGTGATGGGCGAAGGCGCGGGCATCGTGGTGCTCGAGGAGCTCGAGCACGCGCGCCGGCGTGGAGCGCCGATCTACACCGAGCTCGTGGGCTACGGCATGAGCGCGGACGCGCACCACATCTCGGCCCCCCACCCGGAGGGAGCCGGCGCGGCGCAGGTGATGCAGAACGCCCTGGAGGACGCGGGGCTCGCGCCCGAGGCGATCGGCTACGTCAACGCGCACGGGACCTCGACCGAGCTGGGCGACCTGTCGGAGGTGAAGGCGGTCAAGCAGGTGTTCGGCGACCACGCCTACCGGATGGCGATGTCCTCCACCAAGAGCTCGACCGGGCACCTCCTGGGTGCCGCCGGCGGTCTGGAGACCGGCATCCTGGCGCTCGCGCTCCGGCACCAGACCCTCCCGGCGACGATCAACCACGACGAGCCCGGCGAAGGGTGCGACCTCGACTTCGTGCCGAACACGCCACGGAAGGTCGACCTCGAGTACGCCCTGACCAACTCGTTCGGCTTCGGCGGCACCAACGGCGCATTGATCATGCGGCGGTGGGAGGGGTAGGTAGGCAAGAGGTTGGTGCCTACGTTGACGGGTCCGGCCGGGGGATCGCGCGGCTCCGGCACGGCTCGGCTGTGAACACTCCCCGCCGTAGGCCTCGCCTGGGCACACTTCGCGGGGCACCGGGCGTGCCCTCCCACCGGGCGTGCCGGCTCCGCTCGTGAGACCACCTACACCGCGCGATCCCCCGACCGGACCCTGCGATTGGTGGTGCCGGAGCTGAAACAAATACCGTAGGCCGTTCCAAAATCAGTCGGCGGCCAATTGGTTTGATTCGGGCGGAATCCGTATTTCAGTTCTAGATCGCTGCAATGCCTGTGATTACGCGGATCTTGGCTTGCCATGGCATCGCTTGAATTTCTTGCCGCTGCCACATGGACACGGTTCGTTCCTGCCCACGTTCATTGGCAAGATCAGCCGTGGCGTCGGCTCAGGGTATTCGTATTCGGTTTCTCGAGTCTCTTTTGGACTTGTTAGAATTTTGAGCTCGCGTTGATACTCTTGAGCTTGAGCGGCCATTGCTGGCGTCCAGTCGCGAAAATTACAGTACATAGCGTCTTCGGATCGCCACGAAGAGCTCGCTCCTGATTCAGTTGCTATACCAACGACGTCGACCGCATCTGGAAACTTGAGGCGAACTACCATGCATGCAGCTTCTAAGAAGTTGTGCCTCATCAATCTGTTGTCATGCATGCCTGCTCCATGGATCCACGGGAACATAACGAAGACGTAATACGGGTCTCCGGGGGAGGATGGTATTCCCACGGTCGTACGCGTTAGGTGCACTGGCGTCGTCGAGACACACTCAAGGAGTTGTCTGGCTAACATCCTTCGCCGAGTTCGAGACTCCCTTGCCATCCAGCGAAGAATCTGTTCGGTGTCTGATAACCCCCCAGAAGAGGATAAGACCTGCGTCCCACCCATGGCGTGGAACGCAAATCGCTCAATGAGTTCGTCCCAGGTATAGCTAACTTCGTTTGCTTCAAGTTTGGCCAACCGCTGTGGGTGTCCCAAATCGGATCGGTACGCTCCTTCCTCAAAGACAAGTAAGTCGGCTCGTTTGTCCGGAACGTCGAAGCAGTGCTTGCCGTCATCGTCAGCATGCTTCAGGTACCACCAAAGAAGTTCCTCCTCTCCGGCAGCCATCACATCTATGCTGCTACGGAGAAATTCTTCCTTTCTATCGAGGTAGGTCGCCAGGTCCGAGAGGGTATCCATCTCGTTCAATAGGACGTCAAGGGACGATTCGTCGAGGATGTGAACAAACGACCTGGAGGGATCTAGATCTCCTATTTGAAATGGTATCGTGTGGCCTTCGGCTCCTTTAAGCGCGGAATTGAGCATGAGACTTCCACTTCCGCCTAGCTCCTCGCTGCAGCGTTGTGCGATCCTATGAGCAACCACCAAGAGGTGAAACCGAGTGGATTCGTTGATCTCTGGTGTGACGGGCAGCCGCTGAGTACATTGACTGTCGAGGAATAGATTTTCCTTGCTATGACGCAAGTGCCGTTCAGCACCGTGGGCCTGTCGGGCATTTTTGATGACTGCCCTGCGGAACCACCTGCCCCAATCGAGATGTATATCTCCGGTTTCGGGAACCGCACAGTCCTTGTCGGAAAAGATGAGTACGCGATTCTCGAAGACGACGAGCAGATCGCATACTTCGTGTCCGATTTTGGAGCCCCGGCTGTTGACCTCACGAAAGACATTCGGATAACTCCAGAGCGACAGGAACGTTCGCCGGCACAACTGGGCAAGGTAGCGCTCTGCGGGCGTAGTCCCCTGACTGATGTTGGTCTCTGTCCGGTCCACGACAGCGTCCCTACGTCGGATTCTAGGCTGCGGGCACTTCAGATCTGGAGTACAGGAGTCCACCGAACTGAGGGGACGGACGGCGGCGCCACGGGTGAAGGGGTCTGAGGCCGCGGAGCCGGCAAGGTCGGTGGGAGTGCACGCCGGTAACGTCCGCGAAGCCGAAGCCAGGCGAGGCCCCCGTCGATCGTGCACTTCGCCGAGCCGTCCCGGAGCCCGGGGCGCCGCCGTTCGGCCCCGGCGGCGCAGGCATACTCCCTCTCGGCCGGTGGCGACCTCTCGTCGTCCCGCGCCGCTTCCTCGCCGACTGACCGACCGGGCTACTCCGGCCCCGGCGGTAGGGGAGAGGCCGGCGGGGCGTGGAGGAGTCGGTAGGCACCGGCTCCGGCGGCGGTTCCGAGGGGGGGGCCTAGCCAGTAGATCCAGTGGTGCTGCCAGGCGCCGGCGAGGAGCGCGGGGCCGAAGGAGCGGGCGGGGTTCATCGAGGCGCCGCTGACCGGCCCGCCCCAGAGCGCGTCGACGGCGACCGTGGCGCCGATCGCGAGCGCCGCGAGCTCGCCGACCGCGCGGGTGTCGGTGGCGACGGCGGTGATGACGAACATCAGGACGGCGCTCAGCAGGATCTCGAGCCCAAGCGACTGGAGAGCGCTGCCGACGGGCAGCGTCGCGCCGAGCGCTTCCGGTCCGGTGCCGAAGAGGAGGGCGAGCGTGCCGGCCGCGGCGGCGGCTCCGGCGAGCTGGGCGGCGAGGTAGCCGGGGACTTCGCGCCAGGGGAAGTGGCGGAAGAGGGCGAAGGCGGCGGTGACGGCGGGGTTGATGTGAGCGCCGGAGACGTGGCCGACGGCGGCGACCATGACGGTGACCACCAGGCCGAAGGTGAGCGCCACGCCGACGTGACCGAGCTCCCCGGTCCGGGCCTCGACGACGATCGCGCCGCAGCCGGCGGCGACCAGCCCGAAGGTGGCGAGGCCTTCCGCCAGCAGGCGCTGCCCGAGGCTCGCCTTCACCGCCCGGCCCCCGCCGATGCGTCGCTCCGGTTCACGGGCCGGGATGATGTTATGGAGAAGCGCCGGGAGTGTGTCGGCGGGGTAGGCACCCACGGCGCGAGTCCCGGCCCTCCTTCACGCCGTCGCCGGCTTCGGATCTCTCTGGTGAAGCCGGTTCCGGCTCAGAAGCAGTTCCAGGTGTAGTTCTGCTGGCACACGCAGATGCCCGGCTCGTACTGGATCCATTGACACCGGATTCTCGTGCCCGGAGTCGAGCAGGAATTCCCTTCGTAGTTCCAGCACGACGGCAGAGATTGCGGGGCCGCCTCGACCGGTGTGCCGGTCCGCTCGGGAGCGGCAACCGCCTCGACACCGGCGGTCGCCTCCGGCGCCGGGGCCGCCTCCGTGGCCGGGGCCGGCGCCTCCATGTCGGCGGGTGCCGCCTGGGCGGCGGCCGGGAGAGCCAGGATCGACAGGACGGCGAGAGCCATCAGGGTCTTACGCATACAGCCTCCTATTCGATGTAGAGCATGGAAGGTATTGCTGCCGGATCGAAGATACTGGTCAGCTTGCAGTGTGTCAAACCGAGACCGTCGCCTCGCTGACGGTCCGCCCCCTCAAACGCCCGTCCCGCGGGCGTTCCCCGCCCTCCCGTCACTCCCCCGTCGCACCGTCCGCGCCGCTCCGTCGCGGCACCGTGACGGGCGCTCCTCCCGTTCTTCGCGGTTCCGTCACACGGTGACGCTCAAATGCTCCCGAGGCTGGAAACACGACGAACCGAGGGAGGAAAAGACGATGCAACAGACGCTTCCGCGCAGCGGATGGATTCCGCTCGCGCTCATCTTCGCGGTCCTGATCGGGCCGCTCACCACGCCGCTCGCCGCCCAGACGGGCGCCACCGGCGTCGCCGGCCAGGTGCTGAACGGCCTGACCGGCCAGCCGGTGCCGGGGGCCGTGCTCACCGTCGAAGGGGCCGGCGACGCGCCGCCCACCGGCACCTCCGACCTGGCCGGCACCTACCGGCTACCGATCCCCGCGGGCACCTACACGTTGCGGGTGGAGAAGGAGGGCTACGAGACCCAGCGGATCACCGGCGTGGCCGTGGCCGCGGGGCAGCTCGCCAACGTCGCCGTGGTGCTGATCCCGGGCGACGGCACCACAGACGCCGCCACCGAGGGCGACGCCGGGGCCGCCACCTTCGCCGAAGGCATCACGGTCGAGTCGACCGCCGCCGAGTCGAGCGCCGCGGCCCTCCTCGTCGAGCGCAAGCAGGCGGCGCAGATCAGTGACGCGATCGGGCGCGAGGAGATCGGCCAGACCACCGGCTCCGACGCCGCGGGCGTGCTCAAGCGGGTCACCGGCGTCTCGATCCAGGAGGACAAGTTCGTCTACGTCCGCGGCCTGGGCGATCGCTACAGCAACACGACCTTGAACGGCTCGAAGATCCCGTCGACCGAGTTCGAGAAGCGGGTCGTGCCGCTCAACCTGTTCCCCACCAGCCTGCTCGAGAAGATCAGCGTCTCGAAGTCGTACACGGTCGACAAGCCGGGCGACTTCGCCGCCGGCTTCGTCGACCTTCGCACCCTCGAGTTCCCGAACGCGCAGCGCTTCTCGGTCGGCCTCTCGGCGAGCCACAACAGCGTGACCACCGGCGAGCCGCTCCTCGAGTACGAGGGCGGTCTCGGCTTCACGGGCGACGGCGGCCAGGCGCTTCCGAGCTCGATCCCGGGCGAAGAGATCTTCCCGCAGACCCCCTTCGACGACGAGGGCTTCACCCGCGACGAGATCGAGGCCTTCGGCGAGGACCTGATCGGCGCCTGGAGCCCGCAGGGCGGCGACAGCGCTCCCTACGACCAGAGCTACAAGCTCTCCTACGGCAACACCTTCGGCGATCTCGGGCTGGTCCTCTCGGCCAACTACGAGAACGACTTCGAGATCCGCAACGAGGAGCAGGCGGTCTTCAGCCTGTCGGGCGGCGAGGTCATCCCGCAGAACACGTACGACATCGTCTACGGCGAGGAGACCGTCCGGCAGTCGCTGCTCGGCAACCTCGCCTACCGGATGAGCGACAACAGCCACCTGAAGCTGCGCACCCTCTACACCCACCTGACCAACTCCGAGGGCCGCGAGCTCGACGGCTTCTTCGACGACCTCAACACCAACATCCGGGATCACCGGATCAGCTACATGGACCAGGAGATCGTCAACGTCCAGGTCTCCGGCGATCACTACCTGCCCGGCGCCCTCGCCGCCGGCTCGCTCTTCGAGTGGCGCGCCTCCGGAACCCGCGCGGTGACCGCGGAGAACCGGCGCGAGACGATCTACGAGCAGCGCCGCGACGGCGATTACTACCTGACCGACTTCGGCCAGAGCGGCTTCATGTACTTCAACGACCTGGAGGACACGCTCACCGACGGCGGCGCGGACTGGACGAGCTTCCTCGCCGGCGAGCGGCTCCACGGCAGCGTCAAGGGCGGCGTCGCCTACACCCACAACGAGCGCGACTTCGACGGCCGCCGCCTGCGCTACGACCACCGCTCGACCTTCGGGGTCGACCTGCGGCTGCCCCCCGAGGAGCTGTTCACCGAGGAGAACATCGGCCCCGCCTTCCAGCTCCAGGAGATCACCCGGCCGACCGACACCTACGACGGCGACCACGAGGTGCTCGGCGCCTACGTCCAGGCCGACCTCGCCCCCTCCTGGATGGATTCGCGCTGGCGGCTGATCGGCGGCGTCCGGGTGGAGCAGTCGGACCTCCAGGTGGAGACGGTCAACCGGGCCGACCCGACCGCTCCGCCCGACCTGACCCAGCTCGAGGACACCGACGTGCTGCCGGCCTTCAACCTGGTCTACCAGTTGAACGGCGACACCAACCTGCGCTTCGCGGCCAGTCAGACGGTCAACCGGCCGGAGTTCCGGGAGCTCGCGCCGTTCAGCTTCATCCACGTGGTCGGCGGCTTCGAAGCGACCGGCAACCCGGACCTCCGGAGCGCCACGATCCGCAGCTACGACGTCCGCTGGGAGTGGTTCCCGGAGGGTGGCGAAGTGGTCGCGGCGAGCCTGTTCTACAAGGACTTCGCCGACCCGATCGAGAGCATCCAGCTCGCCGGTGCGCAGCAGCTCCTGACCTACACCAACGCCATGGGCGCGACCAACTACGGTGCGGAGCTCGAGTTCCGGCGCAGCCTCGGCAGCCTGTTCGACGGTCTGCGCAACCTGTCCGCGGTCGTGAACTACACCTACGTCGACTCGGAGATCCAGATCGACCCGGACGAGAGCGCGCTCTCGCTCACCAACCCGGATCATCCGCTCACCGGCCAGCCCGACCAGCTCGCGAACGTCGCGCTGGAGTGGGTCCAAGCGGACTGGGGCACCGGCCTGCGGCTGCTCTACAACCACGTCGGCGAGAGGCTCTTCACCGGCGGCACGCTCGGCCTCCCGGACGTTTACGAGGACGCGCGCGACACCTTCGACCTGATCTACACCCAGGAGCTGGCGTTCGTCGCTCCGGGGCTCGGTCTGAAGCTGTCAGGCACCAACCTCACCGGCGAGGAGCGCGTGTGGACCCAGGGTGGCGGCATCTACCGCCGTTACGAACCGGGCCGGACCTTCGGCTTCTCGCTCAGCTACGAACCTTTCTGAAGCAGCTCTTCCACGCAGTCACGCCCGATCCGAGCGAGCTGAATCGCGAAGGTCGGGGTTCATTTCGGACACTACTCGAAGGAGTCAAGGAGATCATGTCCACGAAGCGAAACCTGATGGCCCTGGCGGCTGTCGCCGCCCTCGCCGCCGCGGCGGTGCCGGCTTCGGCACAGTTCCCGCCGCTCGAGCCGAACATCGGCAACCGGCCGGCGATCCTGCTTGAGACCGACTACTACGTCTACGGCCCCGGCACCACGTTCGACGACCCGGTCGTCACGGTGAACATGGACAACCGGAGCTACAACCAACCGGCCACGCTCTACCTCTACTGGCAGAACCGCACCACCGGCCAGACGATGTACTACAACCTGTTCGACGGGATGAGCGGCCAGCCGCGCGACCTGTTCGGCGCCGCCGGCTCGCCGGCTCGGGTTCTGGTGCCGGACTGGACCGACTTCCGTCTCTTCGGCCCCGGGAGCGCGCTCGGCCCGATCCCGGCCGGCGTGCCCTCGACCACCGGTCTCTACCAGTGGGTCCTCGAAGTGCGCGACGCGGACGGTGACGACGTCATCTCCCGCGGCAACGCGATGTTCAACTACGTCGACGGCGTGGTCCAGGTCGCCGGAAACATCAACGGCAGCGTCAACTGGACGAACAACAACGTCTACTACCTGCGCGGCGCGCCGACCGCCGTCACGCCCGGCGCCACCCTGAACATCGAGCCGGGCACCGTGATCCTCGGCTCGCAGTCCGACCAGGGCACGTTGGTGGTCCTGCCGGACGGCACGATCATCGCTGACGGCGAGGCCGACCGGCCGATCATCTTCACCTCCGAGCTCCCGGTCGGCCAGCGCGGCCCCGGCGACTGGGGCGGCCTCGTCATCTCCGGCAATGCGCCGGTCGGCGGCGGCACCCGGATCGGTGAGGGCGACTCCGGCGAGTACGGCGGCAACGACCCGGGCGACTCTTCGGGCGTGCTGCGCTACGTGCGCGTCGAGTTCGCGGGCATCCGCTTCAACGAGCAGAACGAGCTCAACGGCATCGCGGTCCAGGGTGTCGGCACCGGCACGGTGCTCGAGCACCTCCAGGTGCACTACAACTCCGACGACGGCATCGAGTTCTTCGGCGGCACGGCGAACGCCAAGTACGTGCTGATCACCGACGCCAACGACGACTCGCTCGACTGGACCTTCGGCTGGCAGGGCAAGCTGCAGCACTTCGTCGCCATCCAGCGGAGCCAGGAGAACGACCACGGCATCGAGGCGGACAGCGACGAGGACAACTTCGACCTCGAGCCGCGCTCGAACCCGACCATCTACAACGCCACCTTCGTCGGCAACCGCCCGATCCAGGGCTCGACGGAAGAGAACGGCTGGTTGCTGCGCCGCGGCACCTTCCTGACGATGCGCAACTTCATCCTCACGAGCTTCGCCGACGAGGCGGTCGAGATCGAAGACGTCTCGCTCGCGAACCTCGGCTCCGGCGTGCAGATCTCGCACGGCGTGATCTTCAACAACGGCGGCATCGGCTCGACCCAGGAGATCACCGACTACCTGCAGAGCCAGCCCGGGATGTCGTTCAACAACCCGCGTCTGCCCGACCCGAACAGCCTGATCCAGCCCGACGTCGCGCCGGAGCAGGGCTCGCCCGCACGTGGCGGCGCGGCGACTCCCCCCAACGACGGGTTCTTCGACACCAACGTGTTCTACCTCGGTGGCGTGAACCCGACCAACCCCTGGATCTACGAGGGTTGGACAACCTTCTCCGACAACTGACGAGACGGGGGCCGACCTGATGATGCCTAGCAAGGAGAACAACGTGAAGAATCGATTCCGCTCCCTGAGCGCGCTCGTCCTGGCGCTCTTCCTCCTCCCCGCCGGCGCGGCGTGGGCCGATGATTTCTCGGCCACGCTGACCGGCCCCGGCCAGGGCCTGGCCTCGATCGTCACCGGCGACGGTACGGTCCAGTACGCCATCCTCACCCAGGGCATCGGCACGCCGACCTCGGCGGCGATCCTCCAGGGCAACAACGTGTTCGTGAACCTGCCCGCCAGCTTCAGCGGCGGCAGCGCCGCGGGCACGACCGCCACCCAGGCGGACCTGGCCGCCCTCGAGGCGAACCCGGGCAACTTCTCGGTCCGCGTGCAGGGCCCGGGCGGCACCCTCCAGGGACCGCTCGCGCTGACGTCCGAGGGTGACGGCGAAGAGCCGCCGCCGCCCCCGCCGCCGGGTGACTGCCCGGACGGGTACTTCACCGACGACACGTACCCGGACTTCTGCTTCGACGTTTCGATCACCCCGCCGGGCGAGGCGCCGATCGACGGCACTCGCGAGGCTTCGTGCATCGAGGACACGGTCTGCGTCTCCGGCGCCCTCGCCGGCCGCTCCGAGGTCTACGTGCGGATCATCGGTCCGCGTCCGAACGGCTTCCTCTGGCCGACGATCGTCCGGTTCACGCCGAGCCAGGTGAACGTCGACATCTTCCAGATCAGCACCGAGGAGACGAAGTCCTACCAGCTCGACGCGGTCGGCCCGAACGAGGACGACCTGTCCGGCCTCCAGGATCGCACCGGTTTCCAGCCGTAGCAGCCCCCTCACCGCGGTCCTGAGAGAAGTGGCCCGCCCGTCCGGTCTGATCCCGGGCGGGCGGGTTTTTTTTGAAACGCCGGATTCGATGGTTGGTAGGATTTCGGGCGAGATGGTGCCACGCAAGGGTCCGCCGGGGCCGAGCGATCCGGAGCAGGGGGTTTGGCAGGGGCGGCCGATCGCGCGGCGGTTCGAGTCGCCGGACGGCTGGACGGTGCTGGTGGGCAAGACCGCGTCGGACAACGACGTGCTGTCGGTGAAGCTCGCGGCGCCGCACGACTTCTGGTTCCACGTCGCCGGGCAGCCGGGGTCGCACGTGGTGGTGCGCAACCCGGACAAGGCGGACCGTCTGCCGCGCGAGACGGAGCGCTTCGCCGCCGGTCTGGCGGCGGGCTACTCGAAGGCGCGGCGGGGCGGGCGGGTGGCGGTGCACGCGGCGCGCGGCGACGACGTGTCGAAGCCGCGGGGGCTCGCCCCCGGCAAGGTGGCTCTCCGGCGCTACAAGACGCTCCAGGTCGAGCCGTTGCGGCCGGACGAAGACGGCTCCGGGGAGGGGGGCGGGTGAGCGAGCCGGTGGGAGCCGCGCCGCCGCCGGAGGCCCCTCCCGAGGCCCCACCCGAAGCCAGACCGCCGGGGTCGGCGGTCTACCCGTCGAAGCGCGACGCCTGGCTCGCGGTCGTCCTCTGGATCTCCGTCGCGACGATGCTGTTCGGCGCCTGGGTCGTCTGGCAGGTTCCGGGGCGCTCGCCGTACCAGCTCGCCTGGACCGCGGTCTTCCTCCTCTTCGCCGGCTTCATCGCCTGGATCCTCCACGGCACCCGGTACGAGCTCGAGGGCGACGTACTCGTGATCCGCTCCGGACCGTTCCGCTGGAGCCGCTCGGTGCACGCGATCCGGGAGGTCGGCCCGACCCGCAACCCCCTGTCGAGCCCGGCGCTCTCCCTCGACCGGCTCGCGATCCGCTTCCGCGGCCACAAGCTGCCCGTGATGATCTCGCCGCTCCGACGCGAAGAGTTCCTGGCCGACCTGCTCGCCCGCGCCCCGCACCTCGAGCGCCGGGGCGACCGGCTGGTCGAGCGATGACTGTGCAGGGGCCGCGCGGCACGGTTCTCCTCCTGCTCGCCTTCGGCGCCTTCGGTTGCGGCGCCGGTCCGACCGACTCCCGCCCGCCCGGGCCGCGCCCGGACCTGGTCGTCTACCTCGTCGACACCCTCCGTGCCGACCATCTCGGGTGCTATGGCTACGAGCGCGAGGTCTCCCCCCGGATCGACGCCTTCGCCCGGGAGGCGACCCTCTTCGAGGATGCGATCGCGCAGTCGTCTTGGACCAGGGCCTCGGTCGCGTCGCTGTTCACCGGGCTCCTGCCGACCGAGCACGGTGCGAACCGCCGCCGCCAGCCGCTCGCTCCGGAGGCCGAGACCGTCGCCGAGCTCCTGCGGGACGCTGGCTACGGGACGGCGGCGTTCGTCACCAACCCCAACGCCGGCGCCGAGTTCGGCTTCGACCAGGGCTTCGACCACTTCGCCTATCGGGAGGGGGAGAGTGCGGCCGAGCTGACGCGCGAGGTCGTCGCCTGGCTCGACGCACGCTCCGCGGCGGGGGACGAGGCTCCGCTCTTCCTCTACGTCCACACGCTCGATCCGCACTCGCCCTACGATCCGCCGCCGGCAGAGCGGCGGCGTTGGGCGCCGGACGTGCCGACGCCGGGTCCGAACCGGCCGAACCGGTGGATCGACGAAGCGCGCGGGGGGCGGGTCGACCTCGATCTCCTCGTGTCCCGAATGATCGACCTCTACGACGCGGAGATCGCCGCCAACGACGCCGCCTTTGGGGAGCTCGTGGACGCCCTGCGGGCGCGCGGGCGCTACGACGACACGCTACTCGCCCTCGTCTCCGATCACGGCGAGGAGTTCTTCGAGCACCGGAGCTTCGAGCACGGCAAGGGGGTGTTCGAGGAGGTGCTGCGGGTACCGACGATCGTGCGCTGGGGTGCCGCCGGGCCGGTCGGGCGGGTGGCGGAGCCGGTCCAGCACGTCGACCTCTTCCACACGCTGCTCGAGGCGGCGAGGGTGGAGCCCCAGGCCGGGCTCGCGGCCCGCTCCGGCGCCCGGAGCCTGCTGGCGATCGCGCGAGAGGGCACCGGGGGCGGGGGCTCGGCGCCGCGCCGGCTCTTCTCCTACCTCCACCTCGACGGCCGGCCGCGCGCGAGCCTCCGTGAAGAGCGGATGAAGCTGATGGTCGCGCGCGACGGCGAGCGGGTGATCCGGCCACGGCTCTTCGATCTCGACGCCGACCCGGGAGAAGTCGAGAATCTCGCGAACCGGTTCAGATCCCACGTCGAGCGGATGCGGGAGCCACTCCTCCGGTTCCTGGCGCTCGAGCGCCACGGGTTACGCGGCGCACCGGTCGAGCTCGACGAGGATCTCCAGAAGCGGCTGGAGGCTCTCGGCTACCTCTAGCCGCCGCTGTCGCCGCTGCCGCCGCTGCCGCCGATCACCCCGCCGCAGAGCTCGGTGCGCTTGACCGGATCGGGCGCGGTCGCGAGGAGGCTCGCGTCGAGGTAGTAGGCGAGGAGCGAGCGGGCGAGCGGCCGGTCGGACTCGGGCACCAGGGCGCCGGTCGCGCGCAGCCAGCCGTCGATGCACACCTCGTTCGAGCGCTCGGCGGAGGCGGCGCAGTCGAGGAGGGTGCCGAAGGCCCGGCGGTAGCTCTCGAAGGCGTCGCGCCGCATCGGCTCGCCGTGGCCGGGGACCAGCAGCTCGAAGTCCGTCTCGGCCAGCCGGTCGAGCGCCGCCCGCCAGCGCTCCGGGCACGCGGTGTCGAAGAACGGCGCCGGCAGGGTGACGAGATCGCCGGCGGCGAGCACCCGGGTCTCGGGGTCGAGCAGCCAGAGATCGCCCGCGGTCACGGCGTGGGTCTCGAGGCCGATCCGGAGCGTCCGCCCGGCGAGGGTCCGTTCGCCCGACGCGGTCACCGTCTCGTCCGGGGCGAGCGCGGACCCGGCGTCGAGGATCGCGAGCTCGGCGCGGAACGGCGCCTGGGCCTCCGGTTCGTCCGCCGCGCCTTCGATCAGCTCCTCGAGCTGCTCCCGGTAGCGAGCGAGGAAGCCGGTCATCGCTCCCGCGAGCGCCGGGCTGGCGTGGACCACCACGTCCGGGAAGGCGGCGCGGACGCGCGGGTTGCCGCCGATGTGGTCGAGGTGCCAGTGGGTGTTGACGACGGCGGCGATCGGCTCGCTGCGCGACCGGGCGAGCTCGACGATCGCCGCGGTGTGCTCCGGGTGCCGGCCGGTGTCGACCACCACCAGCCCCTCGGGCGCCGCGAAGACGACCGAGTTGCCGTCCGGCTGGCTCCCGGGCGTGAACGTGCCGCGGACGAGGAAGACGCCGGGGGCGATCTCGGAGGGGTCCTCGGGTGCCGGTGCCTCGGCGGCGCGGAGCGGCGGCACCCCGAGCACGAGCGGGGCCACGACGGCGAGGGTGGGGAGCAGGCGGGAGCGGAGCGTCGAACGGTTCACCGGAGCCTCCTCGGCCGGACTAGTCGAACCAATCGGACCAGCCGGCGTGTCGGTCGAGGCTCTGTACGGCACGGGCGGCGAGTTGTTGCGTCAGCCCAGGGCGCGACCGACGCCGGCGCGGATCGCCTCCGGCGTCGGGCCGTCGCCGATCCAGCCGACGTGATGATCGGGGCGGAGCAACAGGGCGCGGCCGGGGGGCACCGCTTCGACCACGGCCGGGCTCGTCACCCGGAGCGCGTTGTCGTCGTCGTCGCTCACGTCGCTCACCAGGAGCCGGTGGACGGAGACACCGAGATCTTCGACCGCCGACTCGATCGCCGCCAGCGGCCAGCCGGCCGAGCCGCTCTCGTCGTCGCCCAGGAGCAGCGCCGGCCCGCCCCGCACCACGTCGTGGAGCCGCTCCGGGCCGTCCGCGCCGCGGGAGCTTCCTGCGAGCACGGCGTCCGGCAGCCGGCGCCCGACGAGATCGGGGCCTCCGGCTGCCAGCAACGGCGAGGTTCCGTAGCTGTAGCGGAGCATCGCGAGCCGGGGTGCGATCCGCCCGACCACCCCCGGTCGCCGGAGCGCCCGGCGGGCGAGCCGCAGCAGGAGCGGACGAACGCCCGGGAGGGGCGGGAAGACGAGCCGGGTGAGAAAGCCGGTGAAGCGGTTGATCTCTTCCGCCGCGTGGTGCCGCTCGGCATCGTAGGCGGCGAGCAGTCGCTCCGGATCGGCTCCCGCGGGCGGCGGCGCGATCGCCCGCGCGAGTTTCCACGCGAGGTCGAAGGCGTCCTGGATGCCGGAGTTCATTCCCTGGCCGCCGGCCGGGCTGTTGAGGTGACCGGCGTCGCCCGCGAGGAGCACCCGGCCGCGTCGCAAGCGAGGAGCGAGGCGCCGATGGATGCGAAAGACGCTCGACCAGACGTGCTCGTTCGGTCCGTCCCCGAACAGCTCGTTCGCCAGCCGTTCGAGCCGTCCGCGCGCCGTCGCCTCCTCGTCCGAGAGCTCGGGATCGACCGACGCGATCAGCCGCCAGAATCCGGGGCCGAGGCGCAGGCCGACCAGCACGCCGCGCCGGCGCGGGGCGAAGAGTGGGAACGAGCGGTCGCCCCGGTCGACGCCGCCGGCCGGGCGGGGGCGCACGTCGGCGAGCAGCAGGCGGCCCGGGTAGGTCTTGCCTTCGAGGTGCCAGCCGAGCAGCTCGCGGACCTTCGAGTGCGCACCGTCGCAGCCCGCGAGGTAGCCGGAGCGGACCGCGTAGGCGTCGCCGCTCGCGGTCTCGATCGACGCCGTCACGCCCTCGCCGTCGTTCTCGAATCCGGTCAGCCGGTGACCGAACCGGACCTCGGCGAGCCCCAGCCGCTCGACCTCTTCGAGGAGCAGCCGCTCGGTGCGGTCCTGGGAGAGGATCAGGAGGCCGGGGTAGGCCGTCTCCGCGGCGAGCGACGAGAGATCGATCACCGCCCGCGGCTCCGCCTCGCCGACGACCCGGACCGGCAGCCCGGAGTAGAGCTCCCCCTCCGCGAGCCAGCGCTCCGCCACGCCCCAGGCGCGGAAGATCTCCATCGTCCGCGCCGCGACCGCCGCCGCCCGCGAGTGCTCCGCGAGCCCGGCGTCCTTCTCGACCACCAGGCTTCGCACGCCGTGGCGCGACAGGCCGAGGGCGAGCGACAGCCCGACCGGTCCGGCGCCCGCGATCAGCACCGGCACGTCGGCGGTTCGATCCGAAGCGCTCATCGCGACGGCTCGACCGCCGTGCGCACTTCTAGGCCGGGCCGCTTCACCCGCAGCCGGATCGAGCCGAGCTCGCGCTCGGTGAGCGGGCGCTCGGTGCCGAAGGCGAGGATGTACTGGGTGCGCAGCTCGCGGTTGATCTGCGCGTAGGCGCCGGGCAGCTCGGAGGCGTCGCCGATGTAATAGGTCCGGCCGCCGGTGTTCTCCGCGATCGCCTCGAGGTCGGGCTTACGGACGCTGCCGCGCTCGTTGTAGAGCCCGGCCATCGAGATGACGTAGACCGGCGTGCCCTGCGCCCGCGCGTCGCCGATCACCCGACGGGGCCGAAAGCGGCTGCCGTAGTCCTGTCCGTCGGTCAGGAGCACCACGGCGCGGCGCCCCCGGCTCCGGTCGGGGCTCCGCCCGCCGCCGCCGGACGCCTCCTCGAGCTGGACGAGCGAGAAGACGATCGAGTCGTAGAGCGCGGTCGCGCCGCCGGCCTGGAGCGACGCGAAGCTCCGGAGCAGCGCCTGCACGTCGCCCGAAGCCGGCGCGATCAGCCGCGGCCGGTTCGAGAAGGCGACCAGCAGCGCCTCGTCGTCCGGAATCAGCGTGTTGACCAGGAAGCGCGCCGCCGCCTGCCGGGTGTCGATCATCAGCGGCCACATGCTCTCCGAGGTGTCGACCGCGAGCGCGAGGGTGAGCGGTACGTCGTCGGCGCGCTGGAAACGTTCGATCGGCATCGTTTCGCGGCCGAGCCGGATCTCGAAGTCGTCCGGCCCCAGCCCCTCGACCGGCTCGCCGTCCTCGCCCGTGACCACGGCGAAGATCTCGACCAGGTTGACCTCGACCCGCTCGCCCGCCACCTCGCCGGAGAGGAAGCGCACGTCCTCGGCCTGGGTGCCGTCGGCGAGGTAGGCGACGATCCGCACGAAGTCGGCCGGGTCCGGTTCCGCCCCCGGCTCGGCCGGAATCCTGGCCCGGTACGGAGGCTCGGCGAGCCGCGCCACCAGCTCCTCGTTGCGGTAGACCTCGACCCGTGCGAGCGTGCCGTCGACCGGCAGGCTCACGGCCGCTTCGACCTCGGTCCCGTCGGCTCCGGCGTCGAGCGCCGTGATGGTGACCGCGAACGGCGTGGCGCTCGCCGAGTTGACCTCGAGCGTGTGCTCGCCCAGCACCCCGCCCCCGCGGCCGTAGGCGACGGCGCGGACGGTGTGGGGACGGGGCTCGGGGCCGAGGTCGAGAGTGGCGTTGAACGGCGGCCGGTCGTCCTCGCCCGCGAGCTCGCCGTCGAGGAAGAACTCGACTCGCTCGACCGCACCGGTGGTGATCAGCGTCTCGAAGCGGGTGCGGCCGGTCGCCGGCCGGTCGCGCGGCGGCAGGACCGCGATCACCCGCGCGCCGGCGGGAGCGGACCCGCCGGGCCGGGCGCCGGGAGCCGGACGCGGGGGGAGGGACCAGTCGGAGGGGAGGCCGGCGGGCACCCGGGGCTCGGCGTCCGGCGCGGCGGTGGGGGTCGGCGGGGTGGGGGCCGCGGCGATTCGGCCGGGTTCCTCGCCCGGGCTCGGCGGCGGCGCGAGCGCGTCGTGGACGGCCAGCGTGCGGTCGGCCGGCTCGGCCGAGTCGGACCGATCGGACCAGGGGAGCGTCGCGAGCCGTGCCGAGCCGGCGCCCCAGCGGCCGCTCCCCAGGTCTTCGACCACCGCGACCGCCGCGTGGAGCTCGTCGGAAACGTCGAGCACGTCTCGGTACGCCCAGGCGTCGGCGCCGGTCAGCGCCGACTGAGCGCCCGGGTCCTCGACCGTCTTCTGCGCCGACACCAGGTCGCCTTCGAGGGTGGCGGCGAGGAGGGTGATGCGAATCGGGCCGGCGAGCGGCGGCTCGGCGGCGGTCGCGCCGAGGTCGACCTGGGCTTCCAGGTGGACCCGGTACGGGTCGACCGGGTCGTACGCCATCCGGACCGCGACCGGCAGGTCGCCGGCGGGCGCGGACGGGTCTTCGAGGAGCGCTTCGGCGCGCGCAAAGGCCTGAGCGGCCGAGGGCGCGGGAGGCGCGACCCGGCGCGGCGTCTGGGCGGAGCTACGGGCGGTGGGCGCGAGAAGGAAGAGGACGAGGAGAGCGGGGACGGCGGGGTGGAGAGACGGCCTCGGCATTGTGGGGAGTCTATCGCTCGACGATTGGAACCTCTTCCGGTGGATAAGGTCGACGAGATACCATTCTTTTTCGCAGTCAAGCGATATTGGTGTTCCGGACGCGGGACGCGTTGGTCGAACAGAGCTCGGGCGCCGTGTTCCCGGAGGCGTACACGATTCGCGGCCGAGGAGGCTCAAGGAAATGGCAAGAGAGCGCCGGAAACCCATTCGACGCGGCGGCAGCACGACGGTCGTCTTCGTTCACGGCCTGACCGGTCACTTCCTCACCACCTGGGGCTGCTTCCCGGACTTGATCGTCGAGGATCCCGAGCTCGATCACTGCGACGTGCTCTGCTGGGGCTATCCCAGCCGTTTTGCCGCGAACTGGTGGCGAGTACCCTACATCGGCCGCCGCCTGCCGGAGCTGGGGCAGATCGCCAATGCGCTAGACACCGAGCTCCGCAACCCCGAGATCGCTTCGTCGAACGGCGACCTGGTCCTGGTCGGGCATAGCATGGGGGGGCTGGTGATCCTCCAGTTCCTGCTGAGCTGTTCGAAAACCCGCGAGGGGCGCGATCGGCTCCGCCGCATCCGTCAAGTGCTCCTTTACGCGTCGCCGACCCAGGGGGCCGAGGTTCCTCGCCTGCTCCGCCGCTATAACCGGCAGCTCCGTGACCTCGATCGGCAGTCGGATTTCGTGCAGGGCGTGCTCGACCGATGGAAGACGACCTTCCTCGAGGGTGAGTGGCAGACGCTGGCGCCGCCGGTGACCGTGGTCGTGGGCCTCGAAGACGGAGTCGTCACCGAGAAGAGCGCCAAAGCGTTCTGGACCGATGTCGAAACAGCGTCCGGCGATCATGTCGAGGTCGTCAAACCCGATGATGCCTCTGCCACGTCCTTCCAGGTCCTGCGGAACCGCGTCCTCGCTACCACGCTACCGTCGCTCATCCGCGGCCGGGGCAAGGTCCAGGCCGCCAACCTGCGCTTGGTCGAGGAGGCCCGGGCCGAGCTCTACATGGTTGGCTCGCGGTCGCGAGATCCCGCGTACTTGTCGGCGATCGAGAGGGTGCTCACGGAGCAGCCCAGCGTGCGTTATACACGGATCCTACTCGGGCCACCGCGGCGGGAGGAGCTGAAGGATCACCTCCTGAAGGTGCGTCGCCTTCGGGATCCGGCGGACCGTACCCAGGGCTACCGAACGCTGAACCTGGCGATTTTCGATGACGATTCGAAGCAGACCGAGTTCAATCTCTGCGGCAACGAGGGCCGCTGTCTCTTGGTGCTGCCGAGTGCCGCCGGTGAGATCGGCGAGTACGACACTGCGGTGGTCTTCAGCGATCCGCAGATGGTGCGCGGGTACAGCGGACTGGCTCGATCGCTCGCCGATGCTGGTACCAGGCTGGAGAGCGTGGAGCAGCTCGAGAACCTGCCCGTGCTAGTCTGACCGGCAGCCATGCGGTCGTCCGTCACTCCCCCCCGCGAACAGATCGTCGCTCTGACCCGTGCGCTGGTCCGCGAACCGAGCCAGGCTTCGACGGATTCTCTCGACGGCGTCCTCGGGGTTCTCGGTCGGTGGTTCGAAGAAGCCGGTCTCCCGGTACGCGAGTTGCGGGATGAAAGCGGCGGAATCGCCGGCCTGGTGACAACCGTAGAGAGCCGGCGCCCGGGCCCGGTGATTTGCCTCGATGCCTGCCTGGACACCGCACCGGCGGGTGATCCCGACGCTTGGTCGGTTGATCCGTTCGGCGGCGAGATCCGCGACGGCAAGCTCTACGGCCGCGGTGTGGCCGACTCCAAAGTCGCGGTCGCGATGTTCGTTCACCTGGCGCGCGAGCTCAGCGCCGGCGGTCTGCCCGCCGGTACGCTCCACGTGCTGCTCGATGGCGATGAGCACAGTGGCGGCTTCGCGGGGGTCAAGTCGTTCATAGAGCGGGAGGGGATCCGTCCCGATTTCGCCGCCATCGGCTACCCCGGTAACGACAAGCTCGTGATCGGCGCTCGGGGTTTCTTTCGGGCCGTGGCCATCATTCGGGGGGCGGAGGGCCATTCCGGATCGACGCGCGCCGACACGAGCCAGAACGCGGTCGCCAAGGCGGCCCGCCTGGTGGAGATGCTCCGGGCCACCGACATGCCTTTCGAGACCTCCTCGGGCTTCGAGGCCGGACCCCGGCTCACGGTGACCGCGATCCACGGCGGCAGCGGCTTCTCTCAGATCCCCGGCCGGTGCGAGGTCAACATCGACATCCGTCTAACTCCGTCCTGGACGGCCGCCTGGGCGAAGGATCTCGTTCGAAACGCGCTTCTGCGCCTCGATCGGGAACAGCCGACCGCCTATCGGTCGGTCGCCAGGGAGGCGGAATCATGGCCGGCCTATCGGCTCGACTCCGGTTCTCCGCCGATCAAGGCGTTACGACAGGCCGCCGAGCAGAACCTCGGCCGGTCGCTCCAGTCGGCCGTCGCCGGTCCTTCCAACATCGGCAACTATCTAGCCTGTTTCGGAGTTCCTGCGACCTGTGGGTTCGGGGTCACCTACGGCGGCCTTCACGGGGCGGACGAATGGGCGGAGCTTGCGACCGTGGAGCCGGTGTACCGGGCTTACCGACAGGCGGTTGACGAATGGGCTCGAACTCTTACCCAACGAGCGCCGGACGAGGTTCGAGCGGCAGCCGTGGCGGAGCCAGTCGCACGCACGGGATGACCCGAGGGCGCCGGAGGCGCGATCCGGCGCGGCTCCTGAGCATGGCTGCCGGCGGTTGGAGCGTCGGCATCACCCCGAGTCGATCCCCGGGTCCGGCCCTTGGAAGGGGCGGCGGTGGTTGGAGCGGGTGCGCCTGCGGTGCGGGTCCGGCCGGGAGCATCGCGGGCTCCGGCACGGCTCGGTGAGCCCGTCGCGAAGCTACGCGCCGCCCGGATCTTCGGGCACCGGTGCGTCCAGGTCCACCTCTTCGCCCAAGGTGGAGAGAGCCGTCCGCCAGAGGTACGCGTACCCGATCGGGACCCGCGCGACCACCCGGCGCAGGCGGGCTCGCAGTTCCTCGTCTTCGGCGGCGAGGCGATAGATGGCGCGCCAGTCGTCGAGGCTTCCGCGGTCGAGGATCTGCGCCAGGGTCTCTTCGCTCCGTAGATCGAGGTGGTCGCGGTTCCAGAGCGCCTTCGAGCTCTCCAGGGTGGAGGTCACGGTGTCTCTCCTCCGAGCAGGGCGCGGGTGAGAGATCCGGCGTGATGCCGGCCCCGCTCCCGGACGTGCTCCCAGCGGTTCCAGGGGGCGACCAGGCCCCGGTACGAAGCCAGCTCGACCTCGGGCAGATCCGCCGGAGCGGCCGAGGCCAGGCGTTCGACCACCTCGGCGGTCACGGAGGCCTCCGGCAGCGGATAGCGCGCGTCGAGACGAGTCATCGCTCGCGCGGCTTCGTCGTCTCCCAGCCGTTCGAGCAGGACCACGAGGTCCAGGTAGTCGCGCACGGTGTTCCGGGTGGCGAGGAGCCACGCCTTGATGCGCGCCATCTCCGGGAGAGTGGGGATGCGCAGGCCCTCGACCGTTTCCACCTCCAGCAGCTCCGTCCGACGGAGCTGACGGATGCCGGTGGAGACGCCGTCCGGCCCCCGAGAACGAGGACCGGTCTGCGCACCCGCGCGGTCTTCCTGCCGGCGACGGCCTAGCTAGTGGCCAAAAGCTCACCGGCGGCGCGAGGCGGCGATGGAGCGCGGGTCTTAATGGGCCTTCATTCAGTTGGTTCGTCCTCCACCCTCTCTAGAGCGTTAATGCTCTTAAGCTCGAATCTCGGCTCACGTCTCCTGGGAAAGAATTCCTTGACAGCCTTCGCCAAATCTTCCAAATTGGCATCAAGGAGGCTTTGGGCCAATGGCAACAACTGGAAAAAAGCTTTAGTCGCGGACTTGAGGTTGCCCACGACATCGAGGCCGACGGCGCGCGCCATGGTCTCTTCGCTCTCGAAAGGCTGTTCCCCTTGCGCATATAGATTGCCTACTCTTGATTGGAACGCGCGATGCGCTTGCTCCCTGAGTTCAAGAACCTTACGAATGGTTTCGTACTGTTGCTGTCCGACGGTTAATCGGTTTAATAGGTCGGGGTCGGACCCCTCCAGCAGGTAGGAGAGCTCCTGTATGTTTACCGATGGCGCAATAGATCCGGAAATGCTCGGTGGAAGCATCCGCCATGCGTCATCGCGGTGCTGGAACGGCTTCAGGTATTCACGTTCAAGCACTAGAAATTCCTGATACTGCGTTAGTATCATCAAATGGGCAAAGCGAGCAGCAAGATATCGCTCGTCCTGTTGCTTCTTTTTGTCGCGACGCCGTTCAAGTAGGAAGGCTGCCAGCGCGCCTCCGAAGGCAGAGAATCCAGCGACAACGACCTGAACGATGATCTCTGAATCACTCACCTTAGTTTCCGGCTCCCATAGTCAGCTAATCTTTGAGAGAGCGACGCATGGTCAGAGGGAGGCAACATCGAATCTGTCGTTTATCTCCGTGGTTTGCTGGCCTCAAGCGCCGCATCTCTTTGAGACCTCTGGCTCATCGGAATCTAGCAGGGAGCGTGAACCGCGTCAAAGCGACAACCTGAGTACCGGTTCACCGCGCAGGCAGGCCAATGACACCCGCTCGACCGGGAGCTACCCAAGCCCCCGCGAGCGCCCCATTCACCACCGAACTCAGGGGCCGGACGGCGCCTCCTCGGCCGGAGGCGCCTGCGCCCGCGGAGCCGGCACGGGCGGTAGGAGGGCACACACGCACCGGCCGCGAGGCGTCAGACAGGCGAGGCCCCCGGTGGCATGGCCAGTCGCCGAGCCGTGCCGGAGGCCGAGGAGGCTCCGGCCGGCCCCGTCGCCGTAGGCACCTCGGTTCATCCACCACGAACCCCTCCCCCCGCCCCGGGCCGAGACAAAGCTCGGCCCCTACACCCGCGTTTCGGGGTGCCCGGTAGAAACGAAAAAGGCCCCGGGGGCTTGCATCCGCCGGGGCCTCTTCGTCTCCGCCCTGATCGGCGGGGATGCGACGCGTCAGTTCACGTCCGCGCCGTAGCCGAACTGGTTCTGGATGGTGCCGTCCATCCGGTGCACCACCACGCGGCTCGGCCCGGCCGCCTTGGCGGTCTCGCGGGCAGCCTCGAGGGCGGCATCCTTGGTCGGGTGCACGCTCGCCGGGGCGCTCTGCCCCTCGATCCCGACCTTCCAGCCGTTCTCGTGCGGAGCCACGTGGTAGACGGCGACGCCACGCGCCGGTCCGGCGGTGGCGAGGCGGTCGACCTTGACCGTCAGCTCCTCGACCCGCCGGGTCAGGGTCTGGATCTCGGTCCGGCTCGGCACGCCGAGGCGGGCGAGCGCGGCGGTGAGCTGCTTGTCGAGCTGACCGCCGAGACCGTCGACGCGGGCCTCGATCTGGTGAGTCAGCTTCTCGATCTCCTTCTTCCGGCTGTCGAGCTCCTGCTTGCCCTGGGTCTCGACCTCGCGACCGCGGGCGACCATGCGATCGAACATCTCGCCGCTCTCCTCACCCACGGTCTTGGCGGTGCCGAGACCGGCGAGCAGCAGCTTGTGGGCGGAGCCCAGGACGTCGCCCTGGAGCTTCTTGTACTGCGCAGTGATGGTGGCCATGATCTATATCTCCTTCGTACTGGAATCGCCGCGGCGCGTCATCCGTCTCCGGGGGCCGTCGGCGCGGAATTTCGTGTCCCTCGTCAACTGCAAGATACCGCAGTGCGGCAAAGATGTCAAGAATTCTTTCCGCGCCGCGGCAAAGACGCCGGTGCCGCAGGCGGCCCGATCCGTGCAGAGAGATCGGCAGGCCCGGCCGGGGGAGGCCGTGCATGGTTGCGACCCCGTCCGCGACGACGCCTGGAGGATTGCCGCTGCCCGATCCATTGCGAAACCTGATCCATCGCTTGCCCTTCTCGAAGCGCCGGCCGATCGAGATCGAGAAACCTCTCCGCGAGGAGCTCGCCAGCACCGAGCAGCTCGAGGAGCGGGCCAAAGCCTTGGCGGCGCGCTTCACCCTGGACCCGGACCCCCGCCGTGGGGGCGAGCTCATCCTCCGGCGGCTCGATGACAACGCCCGGCTTCTCGACGAGGGGTACCGCGCGCTGGCGGACGACGTGCACCGCGGCGATTTCGTCACCCCCGCCGGGGAGTGGATCCTCGACAACTTCCACCTCGTCGCCTCGGAGATCCGCGGCGTGCGGCAGAACCTGCCGCGCGGCTACTACCGCGAGCTGCCCAAGCTGGCGCTGCGCGAGCGCGCCGGCACCGCCCGCGTCTACGCGCTGGCGGTCGAGCTCGTCCGTCACACCGACAGCCGGCTCGACCGCCCGATCCTGATCCGCTTCCTCAAGAGCTTCCAGTCGGTCGCCCCGCTCACCATCGGCGAGCTCTGGGCCTGGCCGAGCATGCTGCGGCTGGCGCTGATCGAGAACCTGCGGCGGCTCACCGCCGAGACCCTGGAGGCACGCGCGGAGCGCCGCGCGGCGGACGACTTCGTGGCCCGCATCGACGCGGGGGGGCAGGGGGACCTGCCGGCCTTGCCGCAGGAGCTGCACACCGCCTTCGTCGTCCAGCTCCTGCAACGCATCCGCGAGTACGGCCCCCGCCTGACCGCCATCCGCTCGGCGGTGGAGGACCACCTCGCCGCCCTGGGAATGACCTCCGAGGACGCGATCCGCGCCGAGCACCAGGGGCAGGCCGCGGCCCAGGTCTCGGTCGCCAACGTCATCGGCAGCCTGCGGCTCTGCGCCACCCTCGACTGGAGCCAGTACTTCGAGGCGGTGAGCCTGGTCGAACGGGTGCTCCAGCAGGACCCGCCGGGGGTGTACGGCCGCATGGACTTCTCGAGCCGCGACCGCTACCGGCAGGCGGTGGAGGAGCTGGCCGGCAAGAGCGGCGAGGCCCAGCTCCGGGTGGCGCGGCGTGCCGTGGAGAGTGCCCGCCAGGCCGCCGACGACGATGGCGTGAGCGAGCGCGCGGCCCACGTCGGCCTCCATCTGATCGGCAAGGGGCGACCCGGGCTGGAGACCGACGTGGCCTACCGCCCCCGCCTGCGCCAGAGGGTGCGCCGGCTCGCCCACCGGCACGCCACCGCGCTCTACCTGGGCTCGATCTCCATCCTGACGGCGCTGCTCTGCGGGCTCGGCGTCGCCTACGCACGGGCGGCGGGAGCGGGGCTGGCGATGCAGATCGCGGTGGCGGTGCTGCTGCTGGTGCCGGCGAGCGATCTCGCCATCGCCTGGGTGCAGCGCCTGGTCGCCCGGGTGGTGCCGCCACGCCGCCGCGCGCGCCGCGACCTCGCGGCCGGCGTGCCGGCCGACGCCCGCACCCTGGTGGTGGTGCCGACGCTGCTGACGAGCGTGGAGGAGGCCGAGGAGCTGGTGGCCCACCTCGAGGTCCTCGCCCTCGGCAACCTCGACCCGCACGTCCATTTCGCCCTGGTGACGGACTTCCCGGACGCGCCGGAGGAGGTGCTTCCCGAGGACGCTCCGATCCTCGCCGCCGCCCGCGCCGGGATCGAGGCGCTCGGCGCGCGCTCGCCGGAGGGGGGCTCGGACCGCTTCTCCCTCTTCCACCGCAAGCGGTACTGGAACCCGGGCGAGGGCACCTGGATGGGCTGGGAGCGCAAGCGGGGCAAGCTCCACGAGCTCAACGCCCTCCTCCGCGGCTCGACTGCCACGGACATCCTGACCACCGGAACAGCGTGGTCGACTCCGCCGCCCGGGGTCCGGTACGTGGTCACTCTCGACTCCGACACGCGTC
>CAZLLV010000097.1:0-10471 GCA_964560325.1 uncultured Thermoanaerobaculia bacterium
CTGATGTCCAAACCCACCGCCTGCTCCACCTTGCTATGCTCCTTCATGGCCAGCCTCCTTTCTGAGCCCTCGAGCTCGTACCAGATTGCAGACCCTCATACGGTACTGCGTGAGGGGGTTGGCCTTCTCATCCCATCTCCGTCCGCGCGCCCCGCGCCCCGGGCCTCCGTTCGGTGGGGGTAGGAGGCTGCGTCCGCGTAACCGTTCGTAGATCGCGTGTAGGGGCTCCTCCCCTTACCCCTGCTCACTCGCTTCCGCGTCCGAATCACCCACTGCCGAGCGATTCGAGGATCTCTTTCTTGATGCGCTGGTTGGTCTGGAGGAGGTCGGCCCAGGGGTCTTCTTCCAGGTTCTCGAGGCGGTCGGGGACGGTGCGGAGGTTGAAGTCGTTCGGGTCGAGGTCGGGGGTGAGCTCGTTCCAGTGGAGCGGGGTGGCGACGGGGGCGCCGGGGCGGGCTCGGGTCGAGTAGGAGCCGATGGCGGTGGCGGTCTGGGCGTTTCGCAGGTAGTCGACGAAGATCCGGCCCTTCCGCTTCGCCTTCCGGATGTTCGTCGTGTAGCGGTCGGGCTCGCGCTCGGCCATCAGCTCGGCGATCCCGTGGGTGAGCTCTTTGGCGCGGTCGAAGGAGAGGTCGCGGCGGATCGGGACCACGACGTGAACGCCCTTGCCGCCGGTCGTGCGGACCCAGCTCTCGAGCCCGAGGCCGGCGAGGAGCTCGCGCAGGTCGTGGGCGGAGGCGACGACCTCGCCCCAGCCGACCGACGGATCGGGGTCGAGGTCGAAGATCAGCCGGTCGGGGCGCTCCAGGCGGTCGTTGCGGGAGGCCCATGGGTGGATCTCGAGCACACCGAGCTGGGCGAGCGAGACGAGGCCGGCTTCGTCGCGGATCATCAGGTAGGTCTCGACGTCTCCACTCTCCTCCTCGAAGTCGACGCCGTGGAGATCGGCCGGCGGGGCTTGGCCCCGGTGGGGGCCCAGGTGGCGCTGGTAGAAGCACTTCCGGCTCTCGGCCTCGATGCCGCCGGGGCAGCGGAGCAGGGTGAGGGGGCGATCGGCGACGTGTGGCAACATCCAGTCGGCGACCCGGTGGTAGTAGTCGATCAGGTCGCCCTTGGTGACGGCGGGGCCGGCCGAGGACTTCGGGTAGAGCTCGCGGTCGAGGCTGGTGACGCGCACGCCCGCCACCTCGCCGGTCGTCGCCTTCGCGCCCGTCTTCGACGCCTTCGCTCTCTTCGCCTTCTTCGCCACCGAAGCACCTCCTTTCTTTGCCGGCCTCTTCGCCGCCTTCGCGCCCTCGACCACCACCTCGACCGGCTTCGCCCGCTCGCGTCCCACGTCCTCCGGCGCCTTGTCCTCGCGCAGGCCCTGGAACGAAGGGTGGCGCAGCGCGTCCTCGCGCGTCCACTCGGTGAAGGCGATCTCGGCGACCAGCGTCGGGGCCACCCAGTGCACCCCCTTCTCGACCCGGTCGAGCCCGGCGTCGAGGGGCGAAGTCTTCCGCGCCAGCCGGTCGAGCCGCGCGCGCAGATCGTCGAGCGTGCGGTGGTCGAAGCCGGTGCCGACCTTGCCGGCGTAGGTGAGCTTTCCGTCGTCGTCGTAAAAGGCGAGGAGCAGAGAGCCGAAGCCGATGCGCGAGCCGCTCGGGTCGGTCCAGCCGGCGATCACCAGCTCCTGGCGGCCGATGCACTTGACCTTCAGCCAGTCGCGGCTCCGCCCGGAGCGGTAGCGACCGTCGGCGCGCTTGGCGATCACCCCCTCGAGCTCCAGGTCGCAGGCGTGGCGGTAGACGGCGTCGCCTTCGCCCTCGACATGATCGCCGTAGCGGATGTGCGTCACGTCCGCCGGCGCGGGGTCGAGGAGGCGCCGGAGCAGGCGCTTGCGTTCGAGGAGCGGCACGCGGGTCAGGTCGAAGCCGTCGAGGTGGAGCAGGTCGAAGGCGACGTAGTAGATCGGCGCGGTCCCCTCGGTCGACGTCTCGAGCGAGTTCTGGAGCGCCTGGAAGTCGCTCCGGCCGTTCGCGGCGAGCCAGACCACCTCGCCGTCGAGGAGCGCGCTCGCGACCGGCAGGAACGGCGCCTCGGAGGCGATGGCGGTGAAGCGCTCGGTCCAGTCCTTGTCGTTGCGCGAGACGAGCCGGGCCTCTCCGCCTTCGATCCGGCAGAGGATCCGGTAGCCGTCGAGCTTCAGCTCGTGCACCCACCCCTCGCCGGGGGGCGGCTCGTCGACCGCGGTCGCGAGCTGCGGCGGCACGAAGCGGGGGAGCTTCGCCTTCTTCGCGCCGTCGAGCTCCTCGATCTCCTCGACGAGCTCCGGCCGCCGGTCGCTCTGCCAGACGCGCGGCGGGCTCTCGGCCATCTCTTCGACCGTGAGACCGGAGACGACGCTCTCGGGGCGCTCCTCCAGCACGTCGTACTCGCCGACCGGGCGGGCGTGGCCGTCATCGAGCTTGCGGAGGAGCCACTGCTGCTTGTCGCCGGCGCCCTTGCTTCCATGAGACCGGGTGCGCACCAGCAGCCACTCGCCGGCGAGCTTGTCGCCGTGGAGGAGGAAGTGGAGCTTGCCGTTCGAGAGGCTCTTCGCCGGGTCGGGCTTCTTGCCCTCTTTCGTGACCGGCTCCCACCAGCCGCGGTCCCAGAGCACCACCGTGCCGCCGCCGTACTGCCCCTTGGGGATCGCGCCCTCGAAGCCGCCGTACTCGACCGGATGGTCCTCGACCTCCATCGCGAGCCGCTTGACCTCCGGGTCGAGGCTCGGCCCCTTGGGCACCGCCCAGCTCTTGAGCGTGCCGCCGAGCTCGAGGCGGAAGTCGTAGTGCAGGTGGCTCGCGGCGTGCTTCTGGACCACGAACGAGCGGCCCCCGGCGGGGCGGCCGGCCGCCTCGCCGCCCGGGCCGGCCGACTCGCCGCCGGCCGGTTCGGGGGTGCGCGAGAAGTCGCGCATCTCCCGGTAGCGGTCGAGATCGGCCGGCGCGCCCTTCGTCTTCCGCGTCCCGCTCTTCGTCGTCGCCATCGCTCCGGAGGATCAAGCAAAGCGGGCGCCAGATCCGTCCGACGGAATCCTCCTTGTGCGAGACGGAAGCCTCGAATACTCTCGCCCCCGGTTCCGTAGTCCACGATCGAGAGGAGGTACTGCATGCTCGGATTGCTCGTCGTCCTCGGCCTCATCGTCGTCCTCGGCCTGGTGGTGGCCGGGATGTACAACCGCCTGGTGGCGCTCAAGAACCGCTACCAGAACGCCTTCGCCCAGATCGACGTCCAGCTCAAGCGGCGCCACGACCTGATCCCGAACCTGGTCGAGACCGCCAAGGGGTACCTGCGCCACGAGCGCGAGACCCTGGAGGCGGTGATCCGCGCCCGCTCGTCCGCCGAGACCGCGCGCGAGGCCGCGGCCGCCGAGCCGGGCGATCCGGCCGCGATGCGCGAGCTGCGGCAGGCGGAGGGGCAGCTCGGTGCCACCCTCGGCCGGCTGTTCGCGGTCGCCGAGGCGTACCCCGACCTGAAGGCGAACCAGACCATGTCGCAGCTCATGGAGGAGCTGACCTCGACCGAGAACCGGATCTCGTTCGCGCGGCAGTCGTACAACGACTCGGTGATGCAGTACAACACCGCCCGCGAGACCTTCCCCTCGAACCTGATCGCCGGCCCCTTCGGCTTCCACCGCGCCGAGCTCTTCGAGATCGACGAGCCGGCCCAGCGCGAGGCGCCGCAGGTCTCGTTCTCCTAAGTGAACGACTTTTTCGAGCACCAGGACCGGGCGCGGCGCAACACCCGCCGCCTGGTCGCCCTCTTCGTGATGGCGGTCCTCGCCATCGTGGTCGCGGTCTACCTCGCGGTGGTGCTGATCTTCGCCTTCAACGACATCCGCCTCGGCGGACGCCTCTTCTCCCTGGAGCTCTTCCTCCCGATCGCGGTCGCCACGCTGCTGGTGATCGCGGGCGGCAGCCTCTACAAGACCTTCCAGCTCTCCGACGGCGGGAGCGCGGTCGGGCGCCTCCTGGGCGGCCGGCCGCTCGACCCGAGCTCCACCGATCTCGCCGAGCGGCGCGTGCTCAACGTGGTCGAGGAGATGGCGATCGCCGCCGGCACGCCGGTGCCGGACGTCTACCTGCTCCCCGACGAGCACTCGATCAACGCCTTCGCCGCCGGCCGCACCCCGTCGGACGCGGTGATCGGCGTGACGAACGGCACGGCGACGCTGCTGACGCGCGACGAGCTCCAGGGCGTGGTGGCGCACGAGGTGAGCCATGTGCTGAACGGCGACATGCGCCTCAACCTGCGGCTGATGGGGGTCGTGCACGGCATCCTGGTGATCAGCGTCATCGGCTACATGCTGATGCGGAGCGGGAGCTGGGGCGGCTCCCGGCGGGGCAAGAACAAGGGCGGCGGCCTGGCGCTCCTCGGCGTCGCGCTCTACGCGATCGGCTGGATCGGCGTCTTCTTCGGCCGGCTGATCAAGTCCGCCGTCTCGCGCCAGCGGGAGTACCTGGCCGACGCGGCGGCGGTGCAGTTCACCCGCAATCCGCTCGGGATCGGCGGAGCGCTCCGGAAGATCGGCGGCTACCACGACGGCTCGCGCATTCGCCACCGGCGGGCCGAGGAGGCGAGCCACCTCTTCTTCGCCGACGGCCTGAAGTCCCGCCTGATGGCGATGACCTCGACCCACCCGCCGCTCGACGACCGCATCCGGCGGATCGATCCGTCGTTCGACGGGGTCTTTCCCCTCGTCGAGTGGCCGCCCGGGGAGCCGCCGGCCGCCGCGGCGGAAGCCGGGGAGCGGAGGGCGGGCGCCCGGCTGGAGGACGTGCCGGTGATCGGGCCGGTGCTCACCGGAAGCGTGCTCGCCGACCCTGCCGCCGCGCCTGCGGCGCTCGCCGCCTCGGTCGGCACCCTCGATCCGCCCCACGTCGAGCACGCCGCGAAGCTCCTCGCCGAGCTGCCCGAGGGCCTGCGCGAGGCCGCCCGCGAGCCGGCGTCGGCGCGCGCGCTCGTCTTCGCCCTGCTCCTCGACCCGGAGCGCGCGATCCGCGTGCGGCAGCTCGACGTGCTGCGCGAAGAGGTCGAGCCGGTCGACCCGAGCCTGGGGGCGGAGACCCGCCGCCTGGCGACCGTGCTCGCCGACGCGCCGCCGGAGGCGCACATCCCGCTCCTCGACCTGGCGCTGCCGGCCCTGCGGCGCATGTCGGGCCCTCAGTACGAGGCGTTCCGGCGGGCGGCCGAGGCGCTGGCGCACGCCGACGGCCGGATCAGCCTGTTCGAGTACGCCCTCCATCGGATGCTCCTGCGCCACCTCGACCCGCTCTTCGGACGGCGGCGCGAGACGACGGTGCAGTACTACTCGCTGGCGAAGCTCGGCGAAGAGGTGTCCTGCCTGCTGGCGATGCTCGCCCGCGCCGGGAGCCGGAGCGAGGAGCAGGCGCGGGCGGCGTTCGCGGCCGGCGCGGAAGAGCTGCGGCGCGGCCTCGCGGGCAAAGGCGTCCCGGAGCCGCTCGAGCCGCCGTCCCCGGAGAGCTGCGGTCTGGACGAGCTCGACCACGCTCTCGCCGGCCTCGCTCTCGTGGCGCCGCGCCTGAAGGAGCGACTGCTCCGCGCCGCGGCCGCCACCGCGGTCCACGACCGGCGCATCGCCGCGGCCGAAGGCGAGCTCCTGCGCGCCGTCGCCGACACCCTCGACTGCCCGGTGCCGCCCTTCCTGCGGGCCGTCTGACGAGTCGGCGGGGTCAGCGCACGTAGAGGTCGCGTGCGACCTTGGTCAGCACCTCGCAGCCGTCTTCGGTCACCACCGCCGTGTCGGAGAGGAACGAGTCCCCCTTGCCGGTGCGGAGGAGCCAGGACATGAGGTGGAAGACCATGCCGGGCTCGAGCGTGAGGTCGGAGCTCTCGCGCAGGCCGACCGGAACGCCGCTGCCCGACCAGCTCGGCGGGTAGCCGATCCCGACCGAGTAGCCGCAGTGATGGCGGTGGTAGTGGGCGAGCCCGGCTTCTTCGAGGCAGGCGTGCCAGGCGCGGTAGACCTCGCCGGCCCTCACCCCGGGGCCGATCCGCCGCTCGGCGGCCTCGAGCGCCTGGCGGCAGAGGGCGAGCACCTTGCCGGCGCGGGACGGCGCCTTGCCGATGAAGACCAGCCGGCCCATCGGCGCGTGGTAGCGGCGGACGCAGCCGGCCATCTCCAGGAACAGCACGTCCCGGGCGCTCAGGGTCGAGTCGTCCCAGGTGCCGTGCTCGTGCGAGAGGGTCTGGGTCGAGCGCACCAGCGGGATGAACCCGGGGTAGGTGCCGCCGCGCTGGAACATGGTCTGGTAGACCGCGCCCATCACGTCGCGCTTGTTGACCCCCGGGCCGGCCGCGGCGATGGCGGCGAGCATCATCGAGTCGGAGATCGCGGCCGCCTGGCGCGTGCATTCGAGCTCGCGCGGCGACTGGACGATGCGCAGGTCGTCGACCAGGCCCGAGGCGTCCTCCCAGCGGGCGTCGGGCATGCCGTCGAGGATCCCCCGGGCGATGTTGTACGGCAGGAAGGAGTTCGCCATCTCCATGCCGAGCCGCGCGCCGGCGAGACCGGCGTCGCCGAGCGCCTCGCAGGTGGCCGCGATCGGGACGGAGCCGCTCGCCGGCCGGGTGCCGGTGCCGCGGACGGAGACGCCGACGCTCATCGACCAGGGCTCGAGGCCGACGGTGCCGCCGTCCGCTCCGCGCGTCGCATAGACCAGGTCGGCGCCCTCCGACGCGGGCTCCGGCAGCGGCGGCACGCCGTCCGAGTAGCCGATGTGGACCACGTCGGGCACCTGGTCGCGCACGGTCGCCTTCTCCATCGCCCGGGTGACGAGCAGGGGCCGTCCGTCGCGCGGCACCACCAGGACCTGGTACGCGAAGTACCCCATGTGGTCGAGGCCGCACAGGTAGTAGATGTTCTCCGGGCTCGAGACGAGGATCGCGTCGAGGCCGCGCTCCTCCATCGCCGCCCGGGTCCGCTCCAGGCGCGTCTGGTACTCTGCGGACGGAAAGTAACGAGCACGCTGTTTCGCCATCGAAATCCTCCGAACAGTCGACAGTCTCCAAGAGATCGGCACCGCGCGGCCTTCGACCCCGGTCGTGCGCGGCGCCGGCCAGGGTACCAGTCCACGGGCCCGGTGCTCACCCACGATTCCGCGGGTCGAGAAGGAGCCCCCATGGAAGCCCTGAAGATGCACGTCGACGGCCGCTGGATCGAAAGCGCCTCGGGAGAGTCGTTCGAAGCGACGAACCCGGCGACCGGCGAGACGCTCGCCCGAATCGCCGAAGGGACGCGCGAGGACGCGGCGCGGGCGGTCGAGGCCGCGAACCGGGCGAAGGCGACGATCGCCGGCATGCCGGTCTGGGAGCGCTCGCGCCTGCTGCTCCGGCTCGCCGACGCCGTGGAAGCGAAGCGCGAGGAGCTCGCCCGCACCCTCAGCCTCGACCAGGGCAAGCCCTACCACTCCGAGGCGCTCTGGGAGGTCGACCACGCCGCGCTCGGCTTCCGCAACGCGGCCGAGCAGGTGAAGTGGCTGGAGACGCCGGTGATCCCGCTCGAGGCGCCGACCAAGCGCGCGTTCAGTATCCGCCAGCCGCGCGGCGTCTACGCGATCGTCACCCCGTGGAACTTCCCCTACAACATCCCGGTCGAGTACATCGCTCCCGGGCTCGCCGCCGGCAACGCCGTCGTCTGGGTGCCGGCGCCGACCACCTCGCTCTGCGCCGTGCGGTTCATGGAGGCGCTGGCGGAGGCCGATCTGCCGCCGGGCGTCCTCAACCTGGTCACCGGTCCCGGCCCGGTGGTGGGCGACGAGGTCGTCTCCCACCCGGGCACCGACGCGGTCGGCTTCACCGGCAGCCCGGAGACGGGCGAGCAGATCATGCGCCGCGCCGCCGGCAAGCCGGTGCTCCTGGAGCTCGGCGGCAACGGTCCGACGGTGATCCTGGACGACGCCGACGTCGACGCGGCGACCGAGGCGGCGGCGCTCGGCTGCTGGCTCAACGCCGGCCAGGTCTGCTGCGCCACCGAGCGCCTGCTGGTCCACGAGCGGGTGCACGACCGGGTGGTCGAGACGCTGGTCGCGAGCGCCGGCAAGGTCGCCCCCGGCGATCCGCTCGACGCGGCGACCACGATGGGCCCGCTCAACAACGCGCCGACGGCGGAGAAGAACGACCGCCACATCGCCGACGCGGTCGCCAAGGGGGCGAAGGTGCTCACCGGGGGCGGACGCGCCGAGGGGCTCGGCACCGACCTCTTCTACCGCCCGACCGTGCTCGACGGGGTGACGCCGGAGATGGCGCTCAACGCGGAGGAGAGCTTCGGACCGGTGGCGCCGGTGATCACCGTCGCGGACGACGACGAGGCGCTGCGGATCGCCAACGAGTGCAGCCTCGGGCTGGTCTCGGCGGTCTTCACCCGCGACGTGAACCGGGCGTTCAAGTTCGCCGAGGGGCTCCGGACCGGGATCGTGATGGTCAACGAGTTCACCGACTACTGGGAGCTCCACATCCCGTTCGGCGGCGCGTCGGGCAAGCGGAGCGGCATCGGCCGGATCGGCGGCCGGCGGGCGATCGAGGAGATGTCGGACCTGAAGACGATCGTCTTCGAGGTCGGAGCGTGAGCGCCCGCCACTTTTCGGGTCGGCCCCCGATCGACCTGCGGAGCGACACGGTCACGACGCCGACGGCGGCGATGCGCCGGGCGATGGCCGAGGCGAAGGTCGGCGACGACGTGTACGGCGAGGATCCGACGGTCCGCCGGCTCGAGGAGCTCGCCGCCGAGCGGACGGGCAAGGAGGCGGCGGTCTTCACGAGCTCCGGCACCCTCGCCAACCAGCTCGCGCTCGCCGTCTGGGCCGACTCGGGCGACCAGGTGATCCTCGACGCCAACTCCCACTTCGTCCTCTGGGAGCCGGCGTCGATGGCGTGGATCGCCCGCACGATCCCGGCGCCGGTATCGACCGAGCGCGGGTGGTTCGGGCCGGCCGAGGTGGCCGCGCGGCTCACGGCTCCGGTCTACGGCGCCACCCGGACCGGCGCCGTCTGCGTGGAGAACAGCCACAACTGGGCCGGGGGCGCGGTCTATCCCGCCGACGTGCTGGCCGAGCTCGGCCGGTTCTGCCGCGAGCGCTCGCTCCCCCTCCACATGGATGGCGCCCGGGTGTTCAACGCCGCCGTCGCCTCCGGCCGCTCCGCCGCCGAGGTCGCGGCGCCGGCCGACTCGGTGATGTTCTGCCTCTCGAAGGGGCTGGGGGCGCCGGTCGGGTCGCTTCTCTGCGGTCCCCGCGACTTCGTGGCCGAGGCGCGCAACCTCCGGCTGGTCCTGGGCGGCGGCATGCGCCAGGTCGGGGTGCTCGCCGCCGCCGGCCTGGTCGCGCTCGAGACGATGGTCGAGCGGCTGGCCGAGGATCACGCCCGGGCGCGGCGCCTCGCGGAGAGGCTCGCGGCGGTCTCCGGCGTGCGCGTCGATCCCGAGCGGGTGGAGACCAACATCGTCATGTTCGAGACGCCCGGGCACCCGGCTTCCGAGGTGCAGGAACGGCTCGACGAGCACGGCGTGCGCTGCTTCGCCGTCGGTCCGCGGCGGGTCCGGATGGTGCTCCACCACAAGGTCGACGACGCGGGTGTCGAGACCGCGGTCCGGGCGGTGGAGCAGTTGCTCGGATAACCTTCGGCCCCGTGCCGTACGAAGTCCGCCCCGCCCGCACCGATCGTCTCGACCGCTTCGACCTCTTCCTCCTCCTCGCCGCGATCGCGGCGGGCGCCGTCTTCTTCCTCTCCCTCGGCCGTCTCTGGCCGCTCGCGGACATGGACCTCCACGTCCCGCGCGAGGCGCTCGTCGAGCGCGCTCGGGCGACCCTGGAGCACGCCGGTTTCGACGTCTCCGAGCACCGGGCCGAGTCGGCGCTGCGGGTCGACGCCTTCGCCCTCGACTTCCTCCAGCGATCGTTCGGCGACGGCGAGGCGCAGCGGCGGATCGCCGCCGGGTTGCCGATCTACCGCTACGACGTGCTGCTCAAGCGGCGCCTCGATCCGGACCGTTACTGGGTGCACCTGCACTCGAAGGAGAGCGGCGCGGGGATCGACGTGCTCGCCTGGGGGCGAACGGTGCAGGAGGACGCGTCCGGCGACACGGTGAGCGCCGAGACGGCGCGGGAGGTGGCGCTCGCGGCGCTCGCGCCGTTCCTCGACGGCGGAGGGAGCGACGGCGGCGGGGGGGCGGCCGGACCGTGGCGGGAGGAGGGTTTCTACGAGCAGGCGCGGCCGAACCGGCTCGACCACTACTTCGTCTACGAGCGCCACCTGTCGCAGGAGCCACCGCTTCGGCAGCGGCTGGTGGCGACCGTCTCCGGGGGCGAGGTGACCTCGGTCGAGCACGCCTTGGTGCCGCCGGAGGCCGCCCGCCGCGCCGCCCGCGCCCGCCGGGCGCCGACCGTGGCGCTCCAGACCGCCGGTTTCCTGGCCGCGGCGGTGGCGGTGC
>CAZLLV010000098.1:0-3352 GCA_964560325.1 uncultured Thermoanaerobaculia bacterium
CGCCGTCGCGTACGCCTCCTCCTCTTCGGCCGTGGCGAGCTCCGGCAGGGCCGCGCGGAAGGCGCCGTCCCAGTCGTCGAGGAGATGGAGGTAGGGGTAGAAGTGGCGGATCACGCCCCAGGTGCGGCAGCCGGCGAGCAGCCGGTACCCGAGGTCGGGGGCGGTCATCTCCGGGTAGGCCGGCGTCGGCTGCCAGCGGAGCGCAGGAGCGGCGGCGGGGGCCGGCTCGACGGGCGGAGCCGGAGGCTCGGCGAGCGCGCGGGCGATCAGCTCGCGAGCCGCCGCGACCGCTGCGTCGTCGCCCGCGCTGCCGCTCGCGGTGGGCTCCACCACCACGTCCGCCTCCAGCCCGACTCCCGCCGGCGGGACCCGCTCGGTCACCTGGACGCGCGCCGAGAGCCCCTCGCCCAGGTCGTAGCTCGCCCGGTCGCCTCGCAGGCTCCGGGGTGGCGGACCGACGCTCACCACGAAGCCGTTGCCCGCCGCCCGGAAGGCGAGCGCCGCGTCCGGCAGGTGGGTGTGGCGGTCGACCAGGAAGACGAACGGCCGCGCCGGTGCCCCCGGGTCGCTCGGCGTGAACGTCCGCGGCAGCGACGAGACGAAGCCGCTCCGGTAGCCGCCGCTCGACCCGATGCGGTCGGAGCGGTAGCCCCAATGGACGAGCCAGCGGTCGGTCGAGCCGAGCGCCTCGCGCGCGACGTGGCCGGCCAGCCGCTCGTCGAGCACGCCGTGGAGCCAGTCGTTGCCGCCGCCCAGCGCCTCGCCGTAGCGCAGGTCGACGATCACCGCCCGTGCCTTCGCGAGCTCGGCGTCGATCCCGCGGGCGAGCGCGCCGTAGAGCCCGTAGGCGCCGGCGGCGCGGACGTAGCCCGCGGCGTCGATGCGGAGGAGGCCGCCGGCTCCGTCCTCGGACGGCGGCTCGATCCAGTCGAAGAGCGGCGGCTGCTCCGCCTCGGTACCCGGCTCGGTCTCGGACGCACCGCCGGCGCCGGCCGTCTCGTTCTCGGCGTCCACCAGCTCGGTGGCCGGATCGCCGAGCACTGCCAGCATCCCCTCCGCGGCGGCCCGGTACTCCTCCCGGCTCTCGGCTCGCCACGCCGCCGGCGCCGCTTCGGCGAAGGCCGCGTCCCAGCCGACGTCGCGGTAGGCGAGCTGCGGGTGGAGGTGGCGAACCGCCGTCCACGCCTCGCACAGTCGCACCACCCGTTCGACCGGCGTGGCGCTCTCCTCGGCGGCCGGCGCGGCGGCGGCGGGCGAGCCGAGGGCGAGCCAGAGCGGGAGAAGGAGCGCGAGCGGGAGGCCCGGGGCGGCGAGCGGAGCGGACGATCGGTAGGACGAAGCGGTGGCTCGGTTCATGACGGGAGGAACCGTACACCAGCCCGCGGCGGCGGTGCCATGAGGGTCGGGTGAGGGCTTGCCGAGCGGTGCTCAGCGAGCCAGCCGCGCGCGGCGGCGGAGCAGGGTGCGCAGGTGCACGTCGATCCAGCGGCGGGCATCGTCGTAGCGCGCGAACTCCCGCTCCCGGCGCCGGAACGCCGGGGTGTGGAGGCGCCGGCGCCCGTTTTTCACCTCGGGGTCCATGTCGGCGTGCAGGAGCTCGTGGTGGACGACCGACGCGACCACCCACCGCGGCACGGTCTCGTGGTCGAGCACCGGGTGGATTCGCACCGTCCGGTCGTCCGCCGACCAGCTCCCCAGCTTGATCGTCCGGCGCCGCCCCCTGCGCTTCTCCCGCCCCACCCGGGACCAGCCGATCGCCACCCGGTGCCGGCCGCCGAAGTAGCGCCCGTTCACCTCGTCCCGGATCGCCTCCAGGTCGTGCACGTGGCCCGTCGGCTCGACGACCGACACCGCCCGCGCCCGCCGCCCGGCCACCACGCCCGCGAGCGCCTCCGGCGGCTCGTCGCGCCGGTTCCGCGCCACCCACTCCCGCACCACTCCCCGCGCCCGCGCCAGATCGACCCCGTCCACGATCCGCCCCACCGCCGACAGCACCCGGTCCGGCGCATCGAAGAACGACCAGTGCATCCGCACCTCCACCCGCCCGGCCTTCCCCGGCCGGCTGGAGAGGATGGTCGATCGGTTGTCGGTCAGGGTCAGGCGGCCCAGAGACGAGCGGGAAAGATGCCCCGCCACCCGCTCCCGCAACCCCTCCAGCACCTCCTCCGCCGAAGCCGCCCCCGGCCCCCGACGCTCCGGAAGCGCCGCCTCGAAGAGACTGAGCTGATGGGGATCCACAGGCCAGAGTTTAAACGCAGCGCATCACCTGAGCGCTACGCCACCCGATCGACAGGCAAGACCGAGCGGAGTGCACGCTCCACCATCATCGAGGCCACCACCCAGGCGGATCGAGGGCTCCCGCCGCAGGGCGTCTGAGGCGAGGCCGCTCCCGACCGGACCGGAGTGCACCGATCACCGCGCGCCGAGCCGAAGCCGAGGTGCGCGCCCTACGCCCCCACCTCCACGAACGCGCGCACCGTCCCGAAGGCGGGAGCTCTCGATCCGCCCGCCCCGGACTCGCCCAGTCACTCGGCGACCTCTACGCCCTACCGCTGATTCGCCGCCAACACCCGCTTGCGCAACCGGAAGCTCCCCGGCGTCACCTCCACCAGCTCGTCCTCCGCGATGAACTCCAGCGCCTGCTCCAGCGACAGCCGCCGCGGCGGCACCAGCCGCACCGTCTCGTCCGCGCTCGCAGCCCGCATGTTGGTCAGCTTCTTCTCGCGGCAGATGTTCACGTCGAGATCGTTCGCCCGGTTGTGCTCCCCGACGATCATCCCCGCGTACGTCTCCTCGCCCGGCGCCACGAACAGCGTCCCGCGCGGCTGCAGGTTCTCGATCGCGTAGCCGGTCGTCTTGCCCTTCCGATCGGAGACCAGCGCCCCCGTCGGACGGCTCGGGATCTCTCCCTGCCACGGCTCCCAGGCGTCGAAGAGCTGATTCATGATCCCGGTGCCGCGCGTCTCCGTCAGGAGCTGCGTGCGGAAGCCGATCAGCCCGCGCGACGGCACCCGGAACTCCATCCGGACTCGCCCTGAGCCGTGGTTGATCATCCGGGTCATCCGCCCCTTGCGCTCGCCCGCGAGCTGCGTCACCGCGCCCACGAAGTCCTCCGGACAGTCGACCACCAGCAGCTCGACCGGCTCGTGCAGCCGCCCGTCGATCTGTCGGGTCACCACCGTCGGGCGGCCGACCGACATCTCGTACCCCTCGCGGCGCATCATCTCGAGCAGGATCGCGAGCTGGAGCTCGCCCCGGCCCTTGACGTCGAAGGCGTCCGGCGACTCGGCCGGCTCGACCCGGATCGACGGGTTGGTGAAGCTCTCGCGCAAGAGTCGCTCGCGCAGCTTGC
>CAZLLV010000099.1:0-4328 GCA_964560325.1 uncultured Thermoanaerobaculia bacterium
GGATAGCTATCGGACAGGCGGTGCGCAGCCCGAGCCGGTCCTCCGTCTCACCTTCGAGTACAGCGAGGGAGAGCTCCAGCTCGTCCAGGTACAGGAGCTCACCATGGTTCTGCCCCTGACGGTCCGCGAGCGCGTGATGACGGCGGACCAGGCACCGGACGAGTACGCCCTTGAGCTGCGGGGGCCGGAGGGACGCACGATCCTCGTGCGGGAGTTCGACGATCCTCTCGAGCTCGTGTCGGAGACGCGGGACCCGGAGAACCCGGATCGCATCCTGCGGCAGGAGGCGACCCAGGCGTCGACCACCTTCTCGGTCTTGGTGCCCGCGTCTCCGAACGCCCGTTCGGTCCTGGTGACCCGGCCGATACCAGGTCAGCAGGATCTCGCCCCCGCGCTACGAAGCCGCGAGGAACTGGGCTCGTTCCCCCTCGATCGCGGATCCCCGTCAGGGGAGGGCAGAGCTCTCGGGTCGGCCGGAGGAGGATCGCCATGAACATCGCCACGAGAATCGCACGCCATGCCGGAACGTTCCTGCTTTTGGCGGCGACGCTCGTCGCGCCATTGGCGGCGGGAGTCGGTGACGGCTCGGTCCTGAGCGTCACCAAGATCCAGGACAACGGCCCGGACGCGACCCGCTTCAACATCGTCATCATGGGCGACGGCTACACGGCCGCCGAGATGCCGACCTACGAGGCCCGCGCCCAGGAGGTAGTCGACGCGTTCAACGCACAGTTCACCTACGGCGCCTGTGGCGGCGCGGTGAACTTCTACCGCGTCAACATCGAGTCCGACGAATCGGGCTCCGACAAGCCGATGGCCTGCTACTCGCCCCAGGTGCTCCGCGACACGTATCTCGACAGCCGCTACTGCCAGGGGGGCACCCAGCGTTGCATCTGGACCTCGAACACCGCCCTCGTCGAGGCGACCGCCGCGGCGGCGACCCCCCTCTGGCACTACGTGGTCGTGCTGGTGAACGATGTCGAGCACGGCGGGTGCGCGGGCGGCAACCTGACCTTCAATGCGACCGGCCCTGGCTTCGAGGCCACCGTGATGCACGAGATCGGACACGCTCTGGGCGGTCTCGCCGACGAGTACTCGTATGGTAGTGGCGACTCCTACGGCGGTGCCGAGCCCGGGGCCCCCAACCTGACGATCCAGACCAACCGGGGGGACGTGAAGTGGTTCGACCTCATCGAGGCCACGACTCCCGTCCCGACCTGGAACCGCGTGGATTGCACCACGTCGGCGGAGACCCCGAACGCCACGCTGGAGGGAATCGTCGGCACCTTCGAGGGCGGCGCCTATCACCGGTGCGACATCTTCCACCCCGAGCGGAGCTGCTTGATGCGGATCCTCTCGGCCGACTTCTGCGCCGTCTGCAACCGGCGGGTCCGGCAGGCCATGGCGGTGAACCTCGGGGAAGGGAACCTGTCGATCACCCCCTGGGGCTACTACCAGGACCCCAAGGTTCATCCCTTCTGGCAGACGCCGGACGTCTGGGTGGACAACGACGGGGACGGCGTCCAGGAGCCGGACGAGCCGCTGATCGGAAAGGCTGACAACCAGCTCTTCGCCCGGGTGGCGAACACCGGCGGTGTGGCCTCGGGGCCCTTCGAGGTCCGCTTCTCCTACGTCCCCTACACGACGGTGATCGACCTCGCCAACAGCCAGTTGATCGGCACCGTCACCCGGCCGTCACTGGGGGGCGGCGGCTCGGACGAGGTGGAGATCCCCTGGCCGCTCGACGCCATCCCGCCGGAGTTCGCCGGCATCGACCACTTCTGCGTCATCGTGGAGATCCTCCAGGCCGAGTGCGACACCGGCGACAACAAGGCGCAGAACAACTTCGGCAACGTGCAGACGGTCTCGCCGGCCCCGGCACCGTTGTCGTTCTACGTCGTCAACGTCCTCGACCAGCCGGCGATCGGCGCGCTCGACATCGAGCCGCTGGAGCCTGTGGTGCCCGGATGGGTCTACCGGGCCAACGTACCGGACCTCGGGAGGATCCAGCTCGGTCCCGGTGAGAGCAAGAGGATCGACCTCGAGATCTCCCGTGAGCGTGGGCAGGGCGAGGAGCGTCGGTACGTGAGCACCTCGGAGGATGACGAGGTGGTGGAGCAGGACTTCGACATCACCTTCCGGCTCGCGGACCAGGTCCTGGGCGGCGTCTCGTCCCGGATCCGCGTCCTGCCGGAGCGCGAAGGCCGCCGGAGCCTGAGTCTCCACCTCGGGCCGGGCATCCCGCGGGGCGACTTCAACGTCGACTTCGACGAGGGACCGAGCGCCGTCCTCGACGTGGGCTACCGACTGCGACCCCGTCTCCACCTGGTCGGCCTGCTGGGATACCACCGGTTCGAGGCAGTCGCCGCTGAGACGAGCGACGCCGAGCTCTGGAGCGTCTCGATCGACCTCAAGTGGGAGCTCGCCACGGGCGCCGTTAGGCCGTACGTCCAGGCCGGTCCCGGTATCTACATCCCGGACTCCGGGTCGAGCGAGGCCGGCTTCAATGCGGGGGCCGGTGTCGACTTCTCGATCGCGCCGTCCTGGGTGTTGGAGGTCGGAGCGGCCTATCACGACGTGACCGGATCGAGCCCCGATGTGGGGTTCATCCTGCCGCACGTGGGGGTGATCTACCGCTTCTGATCGCACTCAGACCGAAGCGCCGGGCAGCCGCTTGACCCGGCCGTACGGCTCCCCGTCGACGGCGACCACCAGGTCGCCGATCCGGAGGTCGGTGCCGCGGAACGGGCTGTCCCAGTCGATCCACGTCACCCGGAAGCCGTACGGCTCGGACTCCAGCTCTTCGTCGGTCCGGAGACCGGTGCGGACGTTGGCCATTCGCCCTCCTCGCCGGGTGGATGATGTCCCGATGACGCTGATGAAGCTCTCGATTCTAAGCCTTTCCACGCTTCCGCCGCCACTTCAGCCTCTCGGCGGTCGAACGAGAGGCAAGTCAGCCGCCAACGGGACCGGAGCGCGGGCTCTTGTCTCCCTTGGCCGCCTCCAGGCGCCGTTCGAGGACGCGCCCGAGGAAGACGAGGGCGCGCGCGTCGAGACCTTCGAGCAGGTGGGCGAGCGACTCCAGGTTGGCGGCGTAGGTGTAGGCGAGGTGGAGGCGGGCCGCGAGCTCTCCGTCGGGGTGGCTGACGTGGCCGAGCAGCAGCCCGTCGTGGAACACCGGGTGCCCGCGCCGCCGCTCGTGATCTCCGACCAGGAACGGGTTCTTCTCGGCGCCCGCCGGCAGCACCGAGGCCACGACCCGCGCGACCGCCCGGTCCTCGAACCGCCCGAGGACGGGTTCGTCCGGCCCCTCCTCCGGCCGGACCGGCCCCACGACGGTGTGCACCGGGCCCCGCCGGGTATCGCACCGGCGGACCGTCGAGCGCCCCGCCAGCAGGGCTTGCACCGGCTCCGGGAGCGTGCCGGGTGGGCGCTCCGGGTCGTGCGGCTCGCGGAGCGCCGGGGTGAAGGCGTCGGCGAGATCCTCGCGCTCCTCGGCGCTCGCCTGGACGAGGGACTTCGAGTGAATCGTCATGGCGTAAATTTAGCGTAAGAGACGAGGGCCGTCAAATCCCGTCATTCCTCGGCACGACTCGTCCGGTTCTGTCATGCATCGCGAAAACTCTTTGACGAGTCAAAACCGCCGCCTCGTCTACTGGAAAAGCAAGTCATTTGTTTCCCGCAACTTCGGTCGAGAGTGACCCATGTCCCGGTTGCTCGTCCGAGGTGCACCTCCGGGGAAATTGCACGCGAAGTTTACGCCCTCGCCGGGCAGCGGCGTCGTCCCTGGCTTCCCGGCTCCAGGAGGAGGAAGCGACATGCCCGGACAGTCGTCCCGCCCCACCCGTCTCGCCGCGGTGAAGCCCTCGACCGCGCTCGCCGCCATCTTCATCTCCATCGTGCTCCTCGGGGGGGTGCCTCCCGCCGCGGCCCAGGTCACCGGCGAGGAGCCGCAGCCGGCCGGCTGCTCGCGCATGCTGAGGGCGGACGTGGTCGCCCTCGACCAGGTCTTCTTCTGGAACCGTCTCGGAGCGGTCGAGCCGCAGGGCATGGTCTACGCCCTCGCGGACGACGTGGTCCACCGCGACCAGGTCGAAGGCGTCTGCCCGTTCAGCAAGCTGCCGCTCGTGAAGGGCGAGGTGAGGCTGCGCAAGGACAAGCGGCCCCGGCCGCTGGTGCTGCGCATGAACGTCGGCGACTGCCTCGACATCCGCTTCCGCAACCTGCTCGCCGACTACCAGGTCGACGAGGAGCAGCCGGCGACGCGCGAGGCCTCGGTCCACGTGGTGGGCATGCAGTACCGGCAGCAGATCGAGGACGGCGGCATG
>CAZLLV010000100.1:0-16597 GCA_964560325.1 uncultured Thermoanaerobaculia bacterium
CCTTCGGCCTCTTCGCGTTCGCCCCGCTCTGGCTGCTGGTGGTCCCGGCGCTGCTGCTCGCCGCCCGTCGCCGGTCGCCGGCCGCCGCCCACGTGGCGCTCGTGGCCCTGCCCTACCTGCTCCTCCTTGCCCCGCGCGCCGAGTGGTACGGCGGCTGGTCGCCGCCCTTCCGCTACGGCGTCGTGCTGCTGCCGCTCCTCGCCGTCCTCCTCGTGCCGCTCCTCGGCGAGCGCCACCGCCCGGGAGCCCGGCTGGTGCTCGGGGCGCTCGGAGCGGCGACGGTGGCGCTGGCGCTCGTCTGGCTGGCGGTCCCGGGGCTCACCTATCACCTCGCCGATGGCCGCACCCGCCTGCTCGACGCGCTGTCGTCGGGGATCGGCGCGGACGCGGCGCGCCTCTTCCCGAGCTACGTCCGCCCCCGCCTCGCCTCGTGGATCTGGCCGCCGGCGACGGCGCTCGCCGTGACCGGCCTCTGGTGGCTCGGCCGCTCGCCGGGCAGCGCCGGACACCCGGCCCGCACCGGCGCCCCGGCCCTCGCCGCAGGCGTGGCGCTCTCTCTGCTCGCCGCCGCGTCGGTCCCGGCCCTCGCCGCCCGGCTGCCCACCCGCGTGGTGGAGGCGGAGGACCCGTGGGTCGTCCACCGCGGCGGCCACGTCCATCCGGAGACCTGGGTGATCACCCGCACGCACTACCGGGGCGGCTGGGTGCTGCGGCCGGGCGAGGCGATCGAGGTACCGGTCGTGCGGGCGCGGAGTGGGCGCCTGCGGCTCCACGCGGCGCTCCGGGTCGGACGGAACAACCCGGACCCGATCGGCCTGGAGGTGGTCGCCGGGGGCGAGCGGCTGGCGCGCTGGGCGGCGGGCGGCGGCGGGATCTGGGGGCGGGTCGACCTCGGCACCTTCGAGCTGCCGGCGGGGGAGCCGCTGGTGGTGCGGGCGGTCGGCCCGCCGCGCGCCGGGCCGCAGAACGGCGTGCTGATCGACCGGCTGGAGATCGAGTGGCGATGAGAGCCTCGATCGTGGTGCCGACCCTCGGCCGGAGCCCGCTCCTCGCCGACTGCCTGCGCGCGCTCCGGGCCGAGGCGGGGGACGACTGCGAGCTGATCGTGGTGGCGCAGGGGGAGTTCGAGGTGCCCGGGGCGGGCGAGGCTGGGCAGACCGGCCCCGGAGAGCAGGTCCTGCGTGCGGAGCGGCCGCTCGGCTTCGCCGCCGCGGTCAACCGGGGCCTCGCGGCCGCCACGGCGCCCTACGTGGCGGTGATCAACGACGACGCGGTGGTCGAGGCGGGCTGGCTGGCGGCGACGGTGGCGGCTCTCGACGCCGATCCCGCAGCCGCGTCGGTCCAGGGGCTGAACCTGGCCGGCGAGCCGGAGGGGAGCGCTCCGGCGCGGATCGACGGCCGGGGGCTCGCGTGGAACCGCTGGTTGCAGGCGGTGCAGCTCGGGCACGGCGATCCGGTGGACCCGCCCGGCCGGGGTGCCGGAGCGGAGGGGGTGGCGCGCGAGGTCTTCGGCGTCTCGGCGACCGCGGCGCTCTACCGGCGCGCGGCGCTCCTCGCCGTCGCCCGTCCGGCGGCGGCCGGCGGCGAAGCGTTCCCGGACGTCTTCGACTCCCGCCTCGGGACCTACTACGAGGACGCCGACCTGGCGCTCCGCCTGCGCGCCGCCGGCTATCGGGCGCTGTCGATCGAGAGCGCGCGCGTCCGCCACGCCGGCTCGCTCACCACCGGGGACGGGCCGGCCCACTGGCGCCAGGTCCACGGCAATCGCTACCTGGTGGCGGCCGGCTTCCTCGGGTCCGCGTTCTGGGGCCGGCTCCCCCGCATGCTGCTCCGCGACCTCGTCGACCTGGTCGAGGTGATCGCCACCGGGCGCTTCCGGCGCGCCGCCGGGATCGTCGCCGGCTGGGGCCGGGCGCTGCGCCACCTGCCCACCTTCGCGCGCTCCGGGCCGCCCCGGCTCCCCGCGAGCGAGCTCGTCTCGACCCCGGCGGGAGCGGTCTGAGCCGATGATCCGCGACGGCGTTGCGCCGGCGCTCTCCGGCGTGGTCGTGCACTGGCGCGACGAGGAGGCGCTCGGCGAGCTGATCGAGGCCTGGCCGCGCGACCCGCGCTTCGAGCTGGTGATCGTCGACAACGGATCGCGCCCGCCGCTGCCCGACCTGCCGGAGGGCGTCCGCGGCCGGGTCGTGCGGCCGGGGACGAACCTCGGCTTCGCCGGCGGTTCCAACCGGGGCGTTCGGGAAGCCGCCGCCCCGCTCGTCCTCCTCCTCAACCCGGACGCGCGACCGGAGCCGGGGGCGCTCGACGCGCTCCTCGCCGGCTTCGAAGCCCACGCCGAGGCGGCCGGGCTCGTGCCGTCGCTGGTCGGAGAGGACGGCGCGCCGCAGTGGCGCTGGCAGCTCAAGCCGCTCCCCGGCCCGGTACGGCTCGTGCTCGAAGCGCTCTTCCTCCCCGCCGCCGCCGGTCCGGCGGAGGAGCCGCCGCCCGGCGCGCGCATCGAGCAGCCGGCCGCCGCGGCGCTGGCGTTCCGGCGCTCGGCCTGGGAGGCGGTGGGCGGCATGGACGAGGGCTTCCGGCCGGCCTGGTTCGAGGACGTCGACCTCGCCTTCCGGCTGCGGCTCGCCGGCCGGCCGTTCCTCTACCGGCCGGCGGCCCGCTTCCGCCACGGCCTCGGCTCGACCGTGCCGCGCCTCGGCTTCCGGACCTTCCTCTGGCTCTACTACCGCAACCTGGTGCGCTACCTCGCGAAGCACCACGGCCGCGGATGGGCGGCGGCGGCGCGCGCGCTCCTGCCGGTCGGGATGACGCTCCGGCTGGCGCTCCTGCCGGTCCGCACACCCCGGCGGGCGGCGAGCCGGGCCGCGGCGGCGCGCGGGCTCCTCGCGGTCGCGGCGGGAGCGGTCACCGGCTGGCGCCGGCCGGCCGACCTGGCGCGGGAGTGGCCGGCGTGACGGCGGCGCGAGCGCCCCGACTCGCCGTCTGCATCGTCACTCACGACGACGCGGCCGATCTGCCCGCCTGCCTGGCCGCGGTCGCGGCGCTCGACACGCGCCCGATCGAGCTGGTGGTGGTCGACTGCGCGAGCGCGGATGGGAGCGTCGCCGCGGCGCGCGCCTTCGAGGCGCCGCCGGAGGTCGGCGTGGAGATCGTCCCGCTCCCCGACAACCGGGGCTTCGCCGGCGGCATGAACGAGGCGATCCGCCGGACGAGCGCGCCCTGGGTGCTGACCCTGAACGCCGACGCCCGGCCGGCTCTCGACTACGCCGAGCGGCTGATCGAGCGGGCCGAGCGGCAGCGGGCGCGGGGGGAGCGGGTGGGGGCGGTCACGGGCCGGCTGGTGCGCTTCGGCTCGCCTGGAGAAGCGCCCGGGCAGCCCCGCCGCCTCGACGCCTGCGGCATGTACCTGGTGCCGGCGTGGCGCCACCTCGACCGCGGCTCGGGCGAGCTCGACCGGGGGCAGTACGGCGACCCGGCGAAGGTCTTCGGCGCCACCGGGGCGGCGTCGCTCTTCGCCCGCGAAGCGCTCGCCGACGTGGCGGTCGGAGGCCACGTCTTCGACGAGCGCTATCACTCGTTCCGCGAGGACGCGGAGCTCGCCTTCCGTCTGCGTGAGCGGGGGTGGGAGGTGGTCTACGAGCCGGCGGCGCGCTGCGAGCACCGGCGGCGGAGCCTCCCGGAGACGCGCTCGGCAATGCCGCCGCACGTCAACTTCCACTCGCTCAAGAACCGCTACCTGCTCCGCATCGATCACCAGACGGCGGGCAACCTCGGGCGGACGCTGCTGCCCACCCTCTGGCGCGACCTCCTCGCCCTCGGCTTCGTCCTCCTGCGCGAGCGCTCGTCGCTGGCCGCCTACCGCTGGCTCTGGCGCCACCGGCGGGAGCTCCGCACCCACCGGCACCTCGTCCAGTCCCGCCGCACCGAGCCGCCGGCCGCGATCGACGCCTGGTTCTCCCGCCGCGAGGTGGCGATCGAGGACGGCGCCGATCCGCGATAATCGGGCCGCCGTGCCGCCGACTCGCCGCAAGCCCCACGTCGCCCTCCTGGGCAGCCGCGGCATCCCCGCCTCCTACGGCGGCTACGAGACCTTGATGGAGGAGCTCGCCCCGCGGCTGGTCGACCGCGGCTTCGAGGTCACCGTCTACTGCCGTGCCCACTACACGCCGCGCGGTCTGCGCGAGTACCGCGGCGTTCACCTGCGGGTACTGCCGACCCTGCGCACCCGCCACCTCGACACGCCGGTCCACACCCTCCTCTCGGCCCTCGACGCGCTCCACCGGCCGGGGCCGCCGTTCGACGCCGCCCTGGTGGTCAACGGCGCCAACGCGCTCTTCGTACCGCTCTTGCAGATGGTCGGCACGCCGGTCGCCCTCCACGTCGACGGCATCGAGCGCCAGCGCAGGAAGTGGGGGCGGGTGGGGAGATCGGTCTACGCCCTCTCCGAGCGCCTGTCGTGCATCCTGCCCGACGTCTTGGTCACCGACGCCGACGTGATCCGCGACTACTACCGGGAGCGCTACGGCGCCGGCTCGGAGGTGATCCTCTACGGCGTCGATCCGCGTCCGCCGGACGGCCGCGACGTGCTCGACCGGCTCGGACTCACCGACCGCCGCTACTTCGTCTACGTCTCCCGCTTCGAGCCGGAGAACAACCCGCACCGGGTGGTCGAGGCGTACGGCGCGGCGGGGGGCGAGCTGCCGCTCGTGATGGTGGGGGACGCGCCGTACCAGCGCGAGCTCATCGCCGCCCTCCACGCGGCGGCCGACCGCCGGGTGCTCTTCCCCGGCGCCATCTACGGCGACGGCTACCGCCAGCTCCTCTCGCACGCCGCCGCCTACGTCCACGCGACCGAGGTGGGGGGGACGCACCCGGCGCTGGTCGAGGCGATGGGCTACGGCAACTGTCTGCTGGTCAACGACACGCCGGAGAACCGGGAGGTCGCGGGGCCGGAGGGCGAGGCGGCCTGGTACTTCCGCGCCGGCGAGCCGGCGAGCCTGGCGCGGCTGTTCGAGCGCGTGCTCACCGAGCCGGAGGCGGCGCGCGCGCTGGGGCGCCGGGCGGCGGCGCGGGCGGCCGAGCGCTACTCCTGGGACCGGGTGACCGAGCGCTACGCGGAGCTCTTCCGGCGCATGATCCGCCCCGCCCGCATGGGGCCGGAGGCACCGTGGGCTGGACGCGGCGGCACGAAATGACGTAAAACAGGCACGGACGGGCGAAGAAATTCGATCCGATCGGCTGGCGCTCGCGCTTGGCAATCGAGAGGCGAGTGCGTATAATGTTGCAGCGCCATAACTCCGTGGCGCGGAGAGGGAATCGGCCCGCGGATGCTGAAAGAACGTGCGCGGCTCATCGCCGCATCGGTTTTCGTCCTCGATCTCTCCCTCGTCGCCCTGGCGTTTCTCGCCGCCTACTGGGTGCGCAGCGCGCTCCTCCCCCTCACGCTGCCGGCGCAGTTCCCCCAGCCGCTCTACCCGATCGCCGAGTACCTGCCGTTCCTGCCGCTGGCGCTCCTGATCTGGAGCGTCCTCTTGCTGCGCAGCGGCAGCTACCGTTCGCACCGGACGGTGCCGATCCTCGAGGAGGGCTGGGCGGTCATCCGCCTGTGCGCCACCGGCGTGGTGGTCTTCGCGCTCCTCCTCTACGCCCTGCGGATCGACGAGATCCTGCTCGACGACGACCGGATCAGCCGACTCTGGATCCTCCTCTTCGCGATCCTGTCGACCCTCTTCCTGCTGACCGAGAAGCTGGCGCTCCGCATCACCTCGCGCTACGTCCGCGCGCGCGGCTTCAACTACCGGACGGTGTTGATCGTCGGCACCAACCCGCAGGCGCTCGAGATGGCCCGCTCGCTCGAGCAGCACACCTTCTGGGGCTATCGGGTGCTCGGCTTCGTGGCGAACTCCGTCTCCGAGCCGCCGGCCGACCCGGACCTGCTCACCTATCCGGTGGTCGGCGAGGTCGACGACATCTCGCGGATCGTCTCCGAGCAGGTGGTCGACGAGGTGATCTTCTGCGTCGGCCGGCGCGACCTCGACCGGATGGAGGACCTTTTCCTGGCGCTCTCCGAGCAAGGGATCCGCACCCGCTTCGCGCTCAACTTCTTTCCGCACACCAAGGCGCAGGTGGCGCTCGAGGAGATGGGGGAGCACCGGGTGCTGTCGTTCTCGACCGCGCCGTCGAGCCCGCTGCTCCTCGCCGTCAAGCGGGCGCTCGACGTGGCGATCTCCGGGCTGGTGCTGCTCCTGGGCCTGCCGGTCGTCGGGCTGATCGCGCTCGCGATCAAGCTCTCGTCGCGGGGCGGCTCGGTGCTCTTCCGGCAGACCCGCTGCGGCCTGAACGGCCGCTCGTTCACGCTCTACAAGGTCCGCACGATGGTCGAGGACGCCGAGGAGCGGCGCCGCGAGCTCTTGCACCTGAACGAGATGAACGGGCCGGTCTTCAAGCTGCGGCGCGACCCGCGGGTGACCTACCTGGGCAAGTTCCTCCGCAAGTTCAGCCTCGACGAGCTGCCGCAGCTCTGGAACGTGCTGCGCGGCGACATGAGCCTGGTCGGCCCGCGGCCGCCGATCCCGGAGGAGGTCGCGAAGTACCAGCGCTGGCAGCGCCGCCGCCTGGCGATGAAGCCGGGCCTGACCTGCCTGTGGCAGATCAGCGGCCGCAACGAGGTCGACTTCGACCGCTGGATCGAGCTCGACCTGGAGTACATCGACTCCTGGACGCCGTCGCTCGACCTGAAGATCCTGTGGAAGACGATCCCGGTGGTTTTGTCGGGTAGGGGCGCGAGCTAGGGTTCCGCCGCGTCTTGCTACGATCCGGGCGTGAGCGATCAGCCGACCGATTCGAAGAAGCCCGTCACCTACGCCAGCTACCTCGCCGTCGACGAGCTCCTCGCCCTCCAGCGGCCGCGCTCGGGCGAGCCGGGCGGGGAGCCGGAGCACGACGAGATCCTCTTCATCGTCATCCACCAGGTCTACGAGCTCTGGTTCAAGCAGGTCCTCCACGAGCTCGGGCGGCTCCAGCGCTCGCTCGAGGCGGACGAAGGGCCGGTGGCGCTCGACACCTTCAAGCGCATCCTGACCATCTTCAAGACCCTGGTCGGCCAGGTCGACGTCCTGGAGACCATGACGCCGGTCCAGTTCTCGTCGTTCCGCGAACGGCTCGATTCGGCGAGCGGCTTCCAGTCGGCACAGTTCCGCGAGGTCGAGTTCGTGCTCGGCAAGAAGCGGCGCGGGATGGTGAGCCACCACCCGGAGGGCAGCCCCGGCCGCGAGCGGCTGGAGGCGCTGATGAACCGGCCGACGCTCTGGGACTCGTTCCTCCGCTTCCTCGCGCACCGCGGCTACCCGGTGCCGGAAGCGGAGCTCGCGCGCGACGTCCGCAGCGACATCGAGCCGTCGCCCGCGGTGCAGGAGATCCTCCTCCAGGTCTACCGCGCGGACCACCTCGTGCGCCAGGTCTGCGAGCGGATGGTCGACCTCGACGAGGGGCTCCAGGAGTGGCGCTACCGGCACGTCAAGATGGTCGAGCGCACGATCGGCCACAAGATCGGCACCGGCGGCTCCGCCGGCGCCGCCTACCTCCAGAAGACCCTCTTCCAGCCCCTCTTCCCCGACCTCTGGGAGATCCGCTCCCGGCTCTGACGCGCCCCTAGCGAGAGGCGATCAGCTCGAGGGTGGTCACGACGGCGCGGGCCAGCGGCCGATGGTCGGCCTGGCCCTGGCCGGCGATGCCGAAGGCGGTGCCGTGGTCGACCGAGGTGCGCAGGTAGGGCAGGCCGAGGGTCCAGTTGGTCGCGTCTCCGAAGGCGGCGGTCTTGACCGCGATCAGCCCCTGGTCGTGGTAGAGCGCGAGGACCCAGTCGAACTCGCCGCGGAGCGCCCGGGCGAAGAGCGAGTCGGCGCTCTCCGGGCCGTGGGCGTCGATCCCGCGCCGCCGCGCTTCGGCCACCGCCGGCGCAACCCGCTCCGCGTCGGCGCTCCCCAAGAGGCCCCCTTCGCCCGCGTGCGGATCGAGCCCGGCGACGGCGATCCGCCTCCGCGAGCCGTCTCCCACGGCCGGCGCGTGCCGGTCGAGGCAGACGAGCGCCTCGACCAGGGCCGGCGTCGTCACCCGCTCGATCGCCTCCCGGAGCGGCACGTGGGTCGAGAGCAGCGCCACCCGGAGCCCCGGGGAGAGGAAGGTCATCAGGTAGTCGCGCCCATACCGCTCCAGGCCGGCGCCATCGGCGAGGTAGTCGGTGTGACCGGTGAAGCCGGGCAGCGCGTGGCGGGCGATCGACTCCTTCGAGACCGGCGCGGTGACGAGTGCCGCCGCGACCCCCCGCCGGGCGAGATCGACCCCGGCGTCGAGGGCCGCGAGCGCTCCCTTCGCGTCGTCCGGGCCGGAGCGGCCGGGCTCGACGGTCCGGGGCCGGCCGACCGGGTCGAAGACCGGCACCCGGCCTTCCCCGGCGATCTTCGTCAGCTCCGCCTCGGCGGGCTCCTTCGGCAGGAAGACCAATCGCTCCCACGCCGCCGCCGCCACCGCCCCCCGCACCGATTCCAGGGCGGCGCGCTCGGCGATCAGCAGCGGGACGTAGGGCGAGGTCGCCGCATTGGCCTGGCCAGCCCGGCCGGCGACCAGCTTCAGCAGGATCTCGGGACCGATCCCGGCGGGGTCCCCCTGGGTGAGGGCGAGGATCGGCGGTGTGGGGAAGGCGCTCAGGCGCTCAATCCTCGTCTTCCGGCTCGCCCGTTTCGCTGTCCGCGCGCGCCGCGGTCCGCCGGCGCGCGCGCTGCTCCGCCGCCTTGAACAGGTAGCGGATGTTGTGCTTCGGGATCAACAGGCTCGGCCCGTCGTTGCGGTTGAGCTTGATCATCGCCCGGTCGTACCACTCGATCCAGCCGCGGAGCTCTTCGTCGTTGGTCAGAACCACCACCATCGAGGTGCGGTTCGCCATCTGCTTGAGGTAGTAGTACTCCTCCGCGTTGGTCTGCTCGGGCGGCGCCTGCTTGCGGCGCACGCCGCGCGGCCCCCCGCTCTTCGCGTCCGGCGAGTCCGGACGGATCAACTTTCGATTCGCCATGGTCCGTGCTACCTCCGAGCTCGACGCCGCTTCCGCTCGTACTGGTCGTCCTCGTAGGCGAGGCAGCAGAGCAACCGGCCGCACTGGCCGGAGATCTTCGACGGGTTGAGCGACAGGTTCTGCCGCTTCGCCATCTGGATCGAGATCGGCTTGAAGTCGTTCAGCCAGGTCGAGCAGCAGAGGGTCTGGCCGCACACGCCGATGCCGCCGAGGAGCTTCGCCTCGTCGCGCGCGCCGACCTGGACCATCTGGACCCGCACCTGGAACCGCTGGGAAAGATCGCGCACGAGCTGCCGGAAGTCGACCCGGCCGTCGGCGGTGAAGTAGAAGGTCGCTTTCTTGCCGAAGAGCTCGAAGTCGACCCGCGACACTTTCATCTCCAGCCCGAGCTCCCGCGAGCGCTCCTGGCAGAAGCGCTTGGCGGTCACCTCGTTCATCGTCTGCTGGTCGTGGGCCGCCGTGTCCTCCGACGTCGCCCGCCGCAGCACCGGCCGAGCCGTGCTCTTCTGGCACGGCTTGAAGACCGGCATCGGCGACTTCTCCACCCGGCCGAACGCCGGCCCGTGGTCGAGCTCGACCACCAGCGTCTCGCCCCTGTCGAAGCTCTCGCCGCCGGTCTTGCACAGCGTGAGGTTGGTCTCCTCGCCGAAGCGGACCCCGACGAAGCGGTCCTCGACGGTGGTCGACTGGCCTTGGTAGGAGCAGCCTGCGCAACTCATCGGATGGGATTCCTCGATTCCGGCGCCGCGCTCCGTGGTGAGCCCGGGAGCCGGCTTCCGGGAAAAGAAGGCTGTCGAAGTCGTTGAAGCAATGGATCGAACGCCGTCATTATGGCAATGGGCCGAACAGCCTGTCAATGAACGACAACGCCCTACGTATCGGCGAATTCCCGTTGCCGCCGGCGTGGAATCGGGTCGTCAACCGGCCCGTTCGAGGACCCGCCGGCCGATGTCGCGGCGCAGCACCTTCGACGGCCACTCGATCTCCGCGGCCGCGAGATAGGCGCGCCGGAGGGCTTCGACCAGCTTCGGACCGCGGCCGCAGACCGAGAGAACCCGCCCGCCGGCGGCGACCAGCGTCTGCTCCTGCCCGGGATCGCGAGCGTCGAACGCCGTGCCGGCGTGGAAGACCTCCACGCCCTCGTGGGCGCGCGCCGCCTCGATCCCCCGGATCGCCTCGCCCTTCACCGCCTTGTCCGGGTAGCCGGCGCTCGCCAGCACGATGCAGGCGGCGGCGTCGCTCGAAAAGCGGACGCGCTGCTCGCCGAAGTCGCCCTCGGCGCCGGCGGCGAGCAGCGGCAGGAGGTCGCCGTCGAAGCGCATCAGGAGCGGCTGCGCCTCCGGGTCGCCCAGGCGGACGTTGAACTCGAGCACCTTCGGCCCTTCCTCGGTGAGCACCAGGCCGGCGTAGAGGAAGCCCCGGAACGGCCGGTTCTCGGCCGCCATGCCGCGGACCGTCGGGATCATCACCGTCTTCAGGACCTCTTCGGCGAGCTCGCGCGAGACGATGCCGGACGGGCTGTGGGCGCCCATGCCGCCGGTGTTCGGGCCGGTGTCGCCGTCGCCGATCCGCTTGTAGTCCTTCGAGGTGGCGAGCGGCAGGACGCGGGTACCGTCCGACAGGGCGATGAACGAGACCTCCTCGCCGGTCAAGAAGCGCTCGACCACCAGCCGGTCGCCGCTCGCGCCGAAGCGCCGCTCCTCGAAGAAGACCGAGAGCGCCTGGTCGAGCTCTTCGTCGGTCTCCGGGATGAGCACGCCCTTGCCGGCGGCGAGCCCGTCCGCCTTGAGCACCACCGGCAGGCCGAAGGCGCGTGCCGCCTTCCTCGCCTCGGCCGCGTCGTGGACGACCTCGAAATCGGCGGTCGGGATCTCGTGGCGCGCCATGAACTCCTTGGCGAAGACCTTGCTGCCCTCGAGCCGCGCCGCCTCGCGCGACGGACCGAAGACGGCGAGGCCGCGGCGTCCGAGCTCGTCGGCGAGGCCGAGGGTGAGCGGGAGCTCGGGGCCGACGATGGTGAGGTCGATCTTGAGATCGGCGGCGAAGCCGGCGAGCCCCTGGACGTCGTCGACGTCTTCCGCCACCAGGTCGGCGACCTCGGCGATGCCCGGGTTGCCCGGAGCGCAGTAGAGCTCGTCGAGCTCCGGGCTCTGGGCGAGCTTCCAGCAGAGGGCGTGCTCTCGGGCACCGGAACCGACAACCAGGACTCGCATCAATCGTTCTCCCTCATCTGGGCCGCGGTCACGGCGGTGATGGCGATCGCGTCGACGACGTCTTCGACCGAGCAGCCGCGCGACAGGTCGTTGACCGGCGCCGCCAGCCCCTGGAGGAGCGGCCCCACGGCGCGCGCGCCGGCCAGGCGCTCGGTCAGCTTGTAGGCGATGTTGCCGGCGTCGAGGTCGGGGAAGACCAGCACGTTCGCCCGCCCCCCGACGGCGCTCCCCGGTGCCTTGCGCTCCGCGATCGGCGGCACCAGCGCCGCGTCGGCCTGGAGCTCGCCGTCGAAGACGAAGGAGACCTCCCGCCGGCGCAGCTCCTCGACCGCCCGGCGCACCTTCTCGACCCGCGGGTGCTCGGCGCTCCCCCGGGTAGAGAACGACAGCAGCGCCACCCGCGGCTCCTCGCCGAGGAGCACACGGCAGCTCGCGGCGGCGGCCTCGGCGATGTCCGCCAAGCCCGCCGGGTCGGGGTCGGGCAGCACGCCGCAGTCGCTGTAGATCAGGCTCCGGCCGTCCGGCAGTACCATCAGGAAGCAGGACGAGACGACCGAGAGGCCGGGGCGCGGGCCGATCGAGCGGATCGCGGCGCGCAGCACCTCCGGGGTGGTCGCGACCGCCCCCATCACCGCCCCGGCCGAGCGCCCGGTCGCCACCCGGAGCGCGGCGTGGTACAGCCGGTCGCGCGCCAGCCCCTCGACCTCGGCACGCTTCGCCCCGGCGCCGCTGCCGCGCGCGGCGCGCATCGCGGCGCGCCGCTCCTGGAGGTGGTCGGCGAGCGCGTCCGACGCCCCGTCCGCCGCCGGGTCGAGCGACCGCGCCGGCACCTCGACCCCCGCCTCGCGCGCCGCCGCCGCCACCCCCTCCGGCGTGCCCAGGAGGAGCGGTCGCGCGATCCCGTCGGCCGCCCCACGCTCGGCGGCGGCGACGATCCGCGGGTCGTCGCCCTCGGCGAGCACGATCTCGACCGGGCCGCCCGGTGCACGCTGGGCGGTCTCGCGGAGGCTGGCGAGGGGATCGGGCATCGGGGGTGGAGGTGGTGGCCGCGGGCCGGGTGGCGGCAGTCTACCAGTCGCCGTGCCTCCGCCGTGCCCCCCGCGTGTTAGGGTTCGCCCGGCCCCCTTCCCTGCGGAATGTTGATCGGAGACGCCATGCGGACGCTCCTCCTCTCGCCGGTCCTCCTGCTCCTTCTCGGCTCCCTCGTCGGTGCGGCCGCCGCCCCGTCGGCCGCGGCGCAGGACGAATCGTTCCCCGCCGGCGACGCGGAGAGCGCCGAGGACGCCGAGGGCGTCGGGCGCCGCGTCGAGCTCGGCATCGAGGTCAAGGCCCACTACCGGTCGAGCGACGAGACTCGGATCGCGGTGCCGTTCGACTTCGACCACCCGGCGCTGCCGCCGGTCGAGACGCCGGTCTTCCTGGAGACGGTCGACCCGGGCGATTCGGTCGAGGTTTCGGTCGTCACCCTCTTCCTCGACGCGGGGCTGGGCGACGGGGTGGACGCGCACGTGAAGCTCGACCTGATCGACCTCTACGACCGGAACCCGACGTCCGGCGACCGCCGGGTCGACGTGGACGAGGCGTGGCTCCGCTTCGGGCAGGAGATGGCGGCGGGCGAGGTGCCGCCGGCCGGGATGCCGGTGGCGGCGTACCTGAAGGTCGGCAAGATGCCCCGGTTCGAGCGTCAGGACGACCGGCACCTGGAGAGCTACGGCCTCGTCTCGACCGCCTTCAATCGCTTCGAGGACTTGGGGGTCGAGCTGGGGGTCGACGTCGGCCGGAACCTCTACTTGAAGGCCTCGGCGACCCAGGGAAACCCGGTCTTCTTCCGCGATCCGAACGCGCTCGCCGGGGACAACGGCATCGAGGAGCAGGTGCGCTTCGGCGACGACCCGCCGCTCGGCTCCGGCTTCCCGATCCTCTACGACGCCGAGGTCGAGGATCTCGACACCGACGGCGACCTCGAGTACGCCCTCGGAATCGGCGCGCGCTTCGCGAACCTCTCGGGCAGCCGCGCGGTCGACCTGCTCCTGTTCGGTAACCGGCGCGACCTGGCGGACACGGTCGACCTCGAGGGCACCGAGTACGGCGGCGACCTCGATCTGCTCGACGGGCCTTTCGGCATCCTGCCCTACCCGGCCCTCGACGGCCGGAGCAAGGAGGAGGTGGGCGCCAACCTCTGGGTCTACGTCGAAGGCTTCTCGTTCTTCGGCCAGTACGTCGACCAGGACCTCGCCGGGCTGCCCCGGAGCGGCGCCGAGGGCGAGGTCGCGTGGGCGTTCGACCTGCCGCTCGTCTGGGCGCTCGGCGGGCGGCAGCTCTTTCCCTTCGTCCAGCCGGCGGTGCGCTACTCGCGGCTCGACAACGACTTCGCGAACCCGGTGGTCACGCCGTCGCCGAGCGGTGCCTGGGACTGGGAGAAGATCGACTTCGGCGTCCGCCTCGGCGTCGTCCCCGGAACCGACCTGACCCTCGAGTACGCCCGCAACCGCTTCCGGACCGCGGGCGGCGAGCGGGAGGCCGACGAGCTGCTGACCACGCTGCGCTGGCTGTTTTGATGGATACGATCCGGCTGATCCCACGATGAGGACGAAGAGGACGATGAGAACGAAGGCCCGAGGGCTGCTGCTCCTCGCCGCCGCCCTGTCGGCGCCGGCGGCCGCGGCCGATCTGACCGGCCGGATCGCGCATGAAGAACAGACCGGCGCGCCGCCGCGAATTGGGCGGCAGGTAATCGATGGTCGCCGCACTGGTCTCGACGACGCCGTCATTGTTTGCGAGGCTGCCTACGACGCCCAGCGCCGCGGCGGTCTTTCCACCGTCGTTGCTGACGAGGATCTCCACCAGCCAGCCTTCGGGCTGCGGGCTGACTTCGAGCACGGACACGCTGACGGCAGGCGGTGTTTTGTCCCGTCGCAGTGCCTCGGTGGCGAGCACGGCGATCGCCGCACCGGTCAGGAGCAGGCCGAGACCGCCTACGATCCATTCGGCGAGCGGTGCCTCGCTTGCGTTTCGGTGCTTCGGGGATTCGCGGTTGGCGGTCACGCAAGCCTCCTAGAGGATGAGGCGGGCGGCGGCAGCGCCGATCGCGGCGGGAAATCCGAGCACGATGGTCATCATGAGGATGTGCGCCGGATCGACGCCGTCGGTTCGCCCGAAGGTCCACAGCACGTACAGGCTGATGAGCAGGGCGACCGCGTAGCCGACCGCCGTGAAGCGCGTGAACGCGCTCCACCAGGACGTGTGCGGTGACAGGTCGGCCTGGCCGTGGAACTGGACGGCGAAAACGAAGCCATGCATGAGAACGAGCGACAGCAGCGCAAGCGCGAGCGCGTGCCATTCCGTCATCCGATATGCGACCAGCACCATCTCCTCGGTCGGCGCGATGTTGAAAGCGAGGAAGAGCGCGCCCACCCCCATCAGGAACACCTCGCCGGCATAACCCGTCGCACGACGTTTCTCATCCTGCTCGCTTTTCGGCTCGCCGCCCAGCAGGCTGCGCGCCAATGCCGCGCCGATGCTGCACGGGACGGCCTGCAGCGACACCTTGCCGATGATTTCGCCGAGCGGCATCCCGGGTTCGATCACGCCGAACACGGTGAGGATGACGGCTGCGGCGAGGAATCCCACGCCATAGGCAACGAACGCGTCGATGACGTCGTCGAGCAACGCGCTGGTTTTCTCGAAGCCCGTGAAATAGGACAGGCCGACGAGGATCGGCAAAAACACGACGAGCAATAAAATCAGCCGGCCGCGATCCATGTAGAAGCCGAGCCACCACATCTCCATGGTCATTAGCAGCGGCAGGCCGAAGATGATGGCGCCGCCGAAGGCGCGTGCGAGGCCGATGGCGAAGCGGTGGTTGGCGGCCCGCCGGTCGCGGGCGCGCGTCATCCGCGCGGCGCCCGCCGCCGGCGCGGCGAGCGGTGCTCAGTCGTCGCTGAAGGCTCCGAACAGGTGCAGCAGGCTCGCGAAGAGATTGTACAGACTGACGAACAGGGTGACGGTCGCCATGATGTAGTTGCGTTCGCCGCCGTGCACGATGGCGCTGGTCTGGTACAGGATCAGGCCGCCCATGGCCAGCACGAACATCCCGGAGACCGCCAGCGAAACCGCCGGCAGCTGGAAGAAGATCGCGGCCAGGCCGAGCAGGAAGGCACCGAGGATACCGACGGTGAGGAAACCGCCCATGAAGCTGAAATCGCGGCGGCTCTTGAGCGCGTAGGCGCTCAGGCCGAGGAAGGTGAGCCCGGTCACGCCGAGCGAAGTCATGACGAGCTCGCCGCCGTTCGGCAGTTGCAGGTACAGGTTCACGATCGGCCCGAGCGTGTAGCCCATGAAGCCGGTCAGCGCGAATACGAACAGCAGCCCGAGCGCGCTGTTGCGGAACTTTGCCGTCAGGAACAGCAGACCGAAATAGCCGACCAGCGTGAGAATCACGCCGGGGTACGGCAGGTTGAACGCAACGGCCAGTCCGGCCGTGGCGGCGCTGAACAGCAGCGTGGCCGCCAGCAGCAGGTAGGTATTGCGAAGGACGGCATTGGTCTCGAGCGCCGACTCCTGCGCGGCTGCCGGCGTATAGCTGGTCTGCGGTTGCTGCATGGTTGATCCTCGAATGGCGATTGCGCCTATGATGCCGCCCGGCCATCGTTAAGTCCACCGGCCGCCTTGCGTGCCGCCGGCCGAATGGCGAGAATTCCCGGCGGAGAGGTGGCAGAGCGGTCGAATGCGGCGGTCTTGAAAACCGTTGTGGGTGAAAGCCCACCGGGGGTTCGAATCCCTCCCTCTCCGCCAATAAACGTTATATCTTATTGATTTATAGAGTATTTATTATATGGCTCCGCATTCGGTCCCGACTTCAGACCCAACGTAGCTGGCTGCTGGACATACGCGCTGACAGAACGGCTGAACGATCGGTCACCACACGCCGACGCTTCGCAGCTCGACACCCCGGGCGCGCTCGATGAGCTTCACCCTTCTGCCACGACGATCTCTGCGAATCACTGCACGAAGCCATGCAAGGCTCTGCGCCACGACATCGGATTTGAGCACCAACTTGCTCACGCTGTACGGGATCCTAACGGACGCGTTTTGGGCCGTGGGCGCCCTTTTCAAGTATTAGAATAAGACGCTGACACAAGCTCGTCAGCCAGACTGTCAGGGTTCATCCAAAAAAAAAATGCTCCATTCGTCGGGGGCATGGCTGACGCCGCCGACGCTGGGGACGAAGACGCGGTTACCACGTTCGTTCGAAGCGCAGTCCGATGAAAGGGGTCATCTCGCCGCTCTCCACCACGTTGACGCCGCGCCGTGGATCGAA
>CAZLLV010000101.1:0-16042 GCA_964560325.1 uncultured Thermoanaerobaculia bacterium
GGTGATGAGCGTCGTCACCAGCACCAGGATCGGCACGATCTCGTAGAAGATCTGGAGCGACGAGAACTTGTAGTAGGTGAGGATGGTCGAGGCCGGGACCTGGTTCTGGAAGATCTCGTCCGCCTTGCCGGTCAGGTCGGCGACGATGTAGATCGAGACGCCGGACAGCACGGTGAGCAGGAAGACCATCCCGAAGATGCGGAAGACGTAGCGGTCGAGGATGGTGGGGAAGGGGACCCGGTAGCGGCGCACCCGGATCACGAGCTGCGCCCGCCGGCCGCCTTCGGAGTCTTCGCCCGCGCCCGTCTCCGGCCGCCGGCCGCCGACGGCGATCGTCCGCCGGCGCTCCTTGCGTAGGGCCGCGCGCTCCTCCCGCCGGCTCTTCACGAGCCGCAGGCGGGCCGCCAGATCCTGCCGGATCCAGCGGTCGACGCGCGAAAGGAGCAGGCTCTTGTCCCGGTTGCGGCGGGCGAGCAGGAAGAGCCCGAGACCGGCGAGCAGCACGTTCGGCGCCCACATCCCGACCGACGGCGGGATGCGACCGACCTCGGCCATCTTCTCGCCGTTGTCGAGGATGATGTAGTAGGCGACGATCACCAGGATCGACAGCACGAAGCCGGACGCCTTGCTGCCGCGGCGGTTGTTGAAGCCGAGCGGCAGGGCGAAGATGCCGAAGACGAGACAGGCGCAGGGGATGGCGAACTTCTTGTGGATCTCGACCTGGGCGAGCCGGCGGGTCTGGATCTGGAGATCCGGGTCGCGCGCCCAGCGGACCAGCTCCGGGATGGTCAGCTCGCGCACCCCCTTGCTGGCGACGATCTTCGCCCGGGCGTCGCTCGAGAAGCTGTCCTCGAGCACGAACTCGAGCTTTCCGTGGCGGCTCGCCTGGTACGAATCCGGCTTCGACAGATCGACCTCGTGGATCCGGGCGTCCTCGAGATCGAGCGTCACCCGCTCCCCGTCGTCGTCGACCCGCAACCGCCCACGCTCGGCGATCGTCACCCGGTTCTCGCGCGTCGACGGGATCGACTCCGCCAGGAAAACCCCGTTCCAGGAACCCCCCTCCGACGTGGCGAAGACGTAGAGGATCTGGTCCTCCCACTCGTCGAAGAAGACTCGCGGCTCGACCTGGCCGGAGACGTTCTGGGTCAGCACGTCGAGCCGCAGGAGCTGCAACCGGTGGTTGCCCCACGGCAGCATGTAGACCATCAGCAGCGTGTTGATCAGTGCAAGGACGCCGGAGAGGAGGAGGATCGGCCGGTAGAGGGTGAGCAAGCTGACGCCGGTCGCGCGCAACGCCACGAGCTCGCTGTCCGACGACAGCCGCCCGATGGCGATCAGGACGCCGAACAGGAGCGACATCGGGATCGTGAGCACCACGATGTTGGGGAGCGACAGGGCGAGGATCTCGCCCACGGTCGTCATCGGCAGGCCGCGCCGGATGATCATCTCGGCCGCGTCGAAGAGCGCGTCGAGCAGCAGGATGAACGTATAGACTAGAAATCCCAGCCCGAGCGGGCCGAGGGTCTCCTTGACGAGGTATCGGTCGAGCAGCCGCACCCCGCGATTATAGGAGCCCGCCGGGTCGAAATCCTTTCCCGACGCGCGAACCTCCATGCCGATCCGCCTCGAACGACGCTACCGCTTCAGCGCGAGTCACCTCTACCGCCGGCCCGAGTGGTCGGAAGAGGAGAACCGCGCCCGCTTCGGCAAGTGCGCCAATCTCCCAGGCCACGGCCACAACTACCGCCTGTACGTCACCGTCGCCGGCGAGCCCGATCCGGAGACCGGCTTCATCGTCGACCTCGGCGCCCTCGACGCGCTGGTGACCGAGCAGGTCGTCGACCGCCTCGACCATCAGCACCTGAACGCCGCGGTCCCGGAGTTCGCCGAGGGCGGGCGGATTCCGTCGAGCGAGAGTCTGGTCGGCTGGATCCGAGAGCGGCTCGAGCCGGCGCTGCCCGGCGGAGTGGCGCTGGTGAAGCTGCGGCTCGAGGAAGACGAAGATCTGGCCGCCGAGTGGCTCGGCGAGCCGGGCACGGGCGGTTGAGGCGTCCCACGGCGAGTCGATTGGCCGATCTCCCGCCTCGATACAAAGTCCGATAAGATACATTATGTAAAGTTCGTGTCGGTGGACGGTGAGGCGACGGGGCCGACTCGGCGGAGCTCGGCCGCCATGCCCCCCCTTCTTCTTGCCTGCGGTCGAGCCCTGGGCCGATTCCCGGGTGCCCCTCCGTGCCACACCGAGGCGCTCTCTCCGGTGGACCGCCGTCCGCATGAGCCTGCTGTCTAACCTCGCTTGAAATCAGGCTCCAGGGCGTTCTCGATGCTGTGGAAGGCCTGCGGAAATGTCGAGGGTGAATATGGCGGCGAGGCATGGAATGGCGTAATAACATAGACCTCTGCGTCAGAAACTGACTCGCGGTCAACTTGCCCATTTCCATACACTTCGGACGATCCATCCAGGGCGGAATCGGAGCTTCACGCCGGTTCTGGAGGCGTCGTCACGGAGCGCGCGGAATTTTCCACAGGTTGTGTTGAGCTCGTGTGGTGTACGTGCTGCTGTAGGGGCGTGCGAATCCGGAGGGAGGGGGCTTGCACACGGGGGCCGGCGGCGGGCTGCTCCCGCCCGGGCTCGGCGGTCGAAGCCCGCATTCGGTGGGTGTGGTGGTCGGGGTGGAAACGGCTCGCAGCGGCGTTCGGTGGCGGCTGTGGGGCCGTGCCCTGGTCATGCGGATCGACTTCGACCTCTGCTCGAGGTGTTCGTTCCGACTCGGACTTCGGTCGAGCTCCTCGACCCGGGCACGGTGAAGCGGGCGCTCCCGCCGATCCGGCTCGGGACACCCGCCTCCGGCCCCTCCGGCGGTGGTGGCCTCGGATGGGTCGGTGATTGCCTCTCCGCTCTTCCGGTGGTGGCTTCGAAGCTTCGTAGCTCGGCCAAGGTGGAGCCGAGAGCCCAGCGTGCCGGTGCCAAAAGATCGCGCACGGCCTCCGGGGATTTAACTAGCTAAGAGTGACGCGACTCCGGATGCGACGTAGAAGGAAGACCTGAGGAGGCAACTCGCGCGAAGCTGACGGTCGAAAGGAGATGTCGGCGTGCCGACATCCACGAGAGAGTCAAGCGAGACCACACGCTCCTTCGGTGCCGCGAGGGGAACGAACGCCAATCACCGTCGAGTCTTGGGTTCTCGATAGGGACTCTGGCTGCCGGGAGCCAGCGACTGCACTGCACGATGTCGCGCAGCCGAGTGTAGAGATATCCGGTCGACCGCTGGCGATGATCCAAGCCTCTTCAGCGGGCGGATGCCACCGCGAGACCCTGCCAGATTGTAGGGGCCTCACCGTCCGAGGGAGCCGACGGGCGCGCGCAGGATGCCGCTCTCACACCAGGCCTGGTACGCCCACCAGAAGCCACAAGCCATCGGAGCCATCAAAAAGGCCAAGCCTCACCCCATCGTCAGCCAGCGCCCTCCCCGCCACCCTAAAGGCCACCACCGGCGGAGGGGCCGGCGGCGGGTGTCCCGAGCCGGATCGGCGGGAGCGCCCGCTTTACCGTGCCCGGGAAGACGAACGGAACCCGTAGCAACAACCCGGCCGAAGACCCCCGCAGCCCCCCGAAGCCCCCACCGCCACAACCAGGGCACGGCCCCGAACCGACCACCGAACCCACCTGCAAGCCGGCCCCACCCCAACCACCACCCCCACCGAATGCGGGCTTCGACCGCCGAGCCCGGGCGGGAGCAGCCCGCCGCCGGCCCCGTGTGCAAGCCTCCCCCACCACGCCGCCATCAACTCATCACGCCCGGCAGACACACGAATGTCGGCGCGCCGACATCGGCGCCAAGACCTGCCCTGCCTTCCTGTCGAGAGGGAACCCTCAGAACCGGCCGCCGAACGACAGCCGGGAACAACAGCCCATCAAGCCTCGGCCGACCGAAGCTCCGTCAAGATCTGCTCCAGCGCCTGGATCAGATCCCCCTTCTCCACCTCCGACTGCCGAAACGTCAAATTCAACGTATAGCTCTTGTCCGGCGCCTTGAACTTGAACGAGTACGGCGCCCGCCGCTTCGACCGCCCATTCGCCCGATCCCGATTCCGCAACCGCCGCCGCAGATCATCCCGATTCAACCCGTGACTCGAAACCTCCTCCAACAGCCGGATCATCTCCTCTTCCGACCCCGCCTTCAACACCTCCAGCAAAAGCGACTTCGAATGGATCCCCAGCGCCTGCACCGCATCCCGCACCCGCGCCGGCATCTGGAGAAGCGACAGACTCTCCGTCACCACCGTCCGCGCCTTCCCCACCGACTCCGCGATCTCCTCGTGCGTATACTCGTACCGCTCCGACAGCGCCTTGTACCCCTCCGCCTCCTCGAACGGCGTCAGATCCTTGCGCTGGAGATTCTCGATCAGGGCGATCTCGAGCGCCTCCTGCTCGGTCACGTCCATCTCGATCACCGGCACCTCGAACAGCCCCGCCTGCTGCGCGGCCCGGTACCGCCGCTCGCCGGAGATGATCCGGTAGCTCTCGCTCCCCTCCTCCCGCGAGATCGGGCGGACCAGGATCGGCTCGAGGATCCCACGCTCGCGGATCGACCCGACCAGGTCGTCCAGCTCCCCCATCACGCTGCGCGGCTGTTGCGGGTCGGGCTCGACCGAAGACAAGGCGACCATCTTGCCGACCGGCACGTCGTGCCGGGTGGTCAGGGCCTCGACGAAGTGCGTGTCGTGCCGCATCTTCACGCGGCGGGGAAGGCCACGCTTCTTGGTGGCGCTGGTCGACATGAGCCTCTCCTTCCGATCCTCGCCGTCAGACGCGGCCGAGAACCTCTTCCGAAAGCTGGTAGTACTCGATGGCGCCGCTGGAGGCCGGGGCGAAGGTGAAGATCGACTCCTGGTAGGCCGGGCTCTCCTCGAGCCGTACGCTCTTCGTGATCAGCGTCTTGAAGACCTTGTCGCCGAAGACGTCGGCGATCTGCTGCTGGATGTCGCGGGACAGGATCGTCCGCTTGTCGTAGAGGGTGATCAGCGCCCCGAGGATCTGGAGCTCGGGGTTCGCCCGCTGCTTGATCTTGTCGATCGTCTCGAGCAGGTCGTCGGTGCCTTCGAGCGCGAAGTAGCTCGACTGGATCGGGACCAGTACGTGGGTCGCCGCCACCAGGGCGTTGACGGTGATGATGCCGAGGGTCGGCGGCGTGTCGATGACGATGTAGTCGAAGCGCTCGCGCACCGGCGCCAGAACGTCCTTGAGGCGGAAGTGGCTGTCGAGCTCGCCGAGGAGCTTCGCCTCGATCTTGGCGAGCGAGATCGTCGCCGGCGCGATCGACAGGTGCTCCAGGCCGCCGCACGGCAGCAGCACGTCCTCGATCCCGACCTCCGGCTCGGTCAAGGCGTCGTAGATCGATCGGCCGAGCTCGTGGACGTCGAGGAACGACATCGTGCTGTTGGCCTGCGGATCGAGGTCGACCAGGAGGGTCGAGAGGCCCTTGTTGGCGAAGGCGGCGGCGAGGTTGATGGCGGTCGTGGTTTTGCCCACGCCGCCCTTCTGGTTCGTGATCGCGATGATCATGGTGGGTGCTCCGGAATATACGGGATGGCCTCAGGGGGGTCAAGGCGGAAACGGCGCGAATCGACGGTCCTCGGAGCGTGCTCCGAGAGCTTCGTCGGCGCGCCGACAATCCATAGAACTCCTTGATTCGAGGGAACTTACGGTCGCACCCGCGCGATCGGCAGGCGCGCGGAGACGGCTACATCGTGTACTTCCCGAGGTCTTCCGGACCGAGCTCCTCGAGCATCTTCCGGATCTTCTCCTCCTCGGTCGCATCCTCGTTCATCTCGACCGCCTTGGCCTTTTCGAGCACGGTGCGGAGGACGAAGATCGGGGCCTCCGCCCGCAGCGCCAGGGCGATGGCGTCGCTCGGCCGCGAGTCGACGGTCATCTTCTCGCCGCCTCGGTCGAGGTGGATGACGGCGAAGAAGGTCGACTCCTTGAGGTCGGAGATGACGATGCGGTCGATCGCCGCGCCGAGAGTGTGGACGCTCGACAGGAGGAGGTCGTGGGTCATCGGGCGGGGCGGCTCGACGCCCTCGATCCGGAGGGCGATCGCGTTCGCCTCGAAGATGCCGATCCAGATCGGCAGGAAGACGTCGCTCTCCTCGTCGCGCAGGATGACGATCGGGACGTTGGAGGAGGGGTCGAGCATCAGCCCCTTGATCTCCATGCGGAGCTCTTCGGCGGGCTCGGTCATGGAGGGATTGTACTACCGCCGGGTAGGGATTTCATGACCGCCGGCGCGCGGCGTGCTTTACGCCGCCACCCGGCCGATCAGGCTGTGCGGATACGCCTCCGTCACCGCGACCGGCACGATCGTGCCGAGCGCCGGCGGCTCGGGGCCGCCGGCGAAGTTGACCATGCGGTGGCACGGCGTGCGGCCGGTCAGGAAGCCGGCCTCCCTCCCCCACCCGGTCACGATCACCTCGAAGGTCTCGCCGACCAGGGCGGCGTTCAGCTCGCGCTGGATCTCGGTCTGGACCGCGAACAGCTCGTTGACCCGCCGGTTCGCCACCTCGACCGGCACGGGCCCGTCGAGCCGCGGCGCGGCGGTGCCCGGTCGCGGCGAGTACTTGAAGCCGTAGAGGGAGCCGTAGCGCACGCGCTCGACGAGCGCCAGGGTCTCCTCGAACTGCTCCTCGGTCTCGCCCGGGAAGCCGACGATCAGGTCGGTCGAGAAGACGACCTCCGGCCGGGCGGCGCGGATCGCGTCGATCAGCTCGAGGTACGCCTCGGCCGTGTAGCCGCGGCCCATGCGCCGGAGCACCGGGTTCGAGCCCGACTGCACCGGCAGGTGGAGGTACGGGCAGACGTTCGGGTGCGCGGCGAACGCTTCGACCATGCGGGGCGTGAAGTCGCGTGGGTACGAGGTGATGAACCGGAGCCGCTCGACTCCGGCCACCTCGGCCACCGCGTGGAGCAGATCGGCGAAGTCCTCGCCGCCCTCCCCGGGCTCGCGCCAGTGGTTGATCGTCTGGCCGAGGAGCTCGATCTCGCGGAAGCCGTAGTCGACCAGGTGCCGGACCTCGGCCAGGATCTCGGCCATCGGCCGGCAGCGCTCGGCGCCGCGGGTGGTCGGCACGATGCAGAAGGTGCAGCGCTTGTCGCAGCCCTCGATGCAGGTGACCATCCCCTTGTAGGCGCCGTCGCGGGAGATGGCGTCGATCGCGAACGGCCGCTCGTCCGGAAAGCCGGTCGCCACCACCCGCTCGCCCGCCCGCAGCCGGGTCATCACCTGCGCGAGCTCGCCGACCCGGGCCGGACCGAGCACGAAGTCGAGCTCCGGCGCCCGCTCGAGCGCCGCCTCTCCCTCCTGCTGGGCGACACAGCCGCAGAGGCCGATCAGCACGTCCCGCTCGTCCTTGAGCGCCCGGTACTCGCCGATCCGCGAGTACGCCTTGTTCTGCGCGTTCTCCCGCACGCTGCACGAGTTGAGCAGCAGCACGTCGGCGTCGCTCGGCTCGCGGGTCGGCAGCATGCCCTGCTGCATGAGCGTCCCCGTCATCCGCTGGGTGTCGAGCTCGTTCATCTGGCAGCCCCAGGTCTCGATGAAGAAACGGGGCGAGCGCTCGGCGCTCGACTCGGCGCGCGCGACGATCGGGAGCGGGCTCGTACCCGCGTTGGCGTGGCTCTCTGTCGACATTTCGGGGCGGTCCTTCCGTTCGGTCAGCCGGGCGGCTCCTGCTCTTCGATCTCGATCACGTACGGCTCCTCCGGCTCGTGGGCTCGCGGCGTCTCGCTCCGCAGGTCGCGCGGCAGCTCGTCCGGCTCCGGCTCGAGCTCGGAGCCCTCGCGCAGCCACCCGGGCAGAGCACCCGCGCGCCTTCCCTCCTCGAGGGCGGCGTCGAGCTCCCGGGAGACGGCGAGGATCTCGCCCCGCGTCTCCTCCATCCGGTCGAGGGCCCGATCCCAGGCCGGCTTGATCTCGCCGTCCCGGACGTACGGGTCGTCCTGGGCGTAGAAGCTCCGCCGCAGATCGGCCGAGCGCTCTTCCAGCTCGGCCATCTCGTCGACCGCGGCGCGCAGCCGGGTGCGGAGGTCGAGCACGCGCGAGCGCCAGTACTCCTCGCCGAAGGGGGCGGTGGCGCTCTCTGCTTCCGTGGTGCCGTCGTCGGGCCGCGCCGTCGAGCCGCCGACGGTCACGCTCCCCTCCTGGTACTCGTGGAGGTTCTCGTCGTTGATCGCGATGCGAGCCGTCGGCGCTTCTTTACGCCTCTCTTTCGCCGCAACCGACGCTTCCCACAAGGACCGGGGCTGGCGGGCTCGCCCGGCGGAGTCGACGCGGATCACCGAGTCGTCGTCCTCCGTTCCCGCCTCCCGGGCCGGCCGGGCCCGACTTTCCGACGGGCCGGCCGCGGCCAGCGGCTCGCCGGGATGGGCCGGCGGTACGTCGATCGTATAGTCGTCGTCCTGGGCGGCCTCTGCCTTAGCCTCGGGGGCTTCGGCGTCGACCGCGCTTTCGGGCGGCACCGGATCGTCCCCCGCCTCGGCCTCCCATTCCGCCCGCATCTCTTCGAGCTCGGGCGGCGTTTCGAGCGGCGGCACCTCGGCGCAGCCGGCGACGACGAGAGAGCCGAGCAGGGCGAGCCGGGCCGAGCGTGCGGCGAAGCGGCGCATCCTGGTGGTCTGAGTCATCAATCCCTTGCCTTATGCGCAGGGGTCTTGCGGAGTGTATCCAAGGCGCGAGGAAGAGGCGATGCCATAGCATCGTCGACGACGAGCAACGCAGGAGACGCCCGCAACCCCCCTGCGCCCTCCGGGTTGCGGCGGCGCGGGGCCGTCTACCGCGTTCCCGCTCCTCGACGATGCTATGGCATCGCCTGCGTCGCGGCGCCTTGTATCCGACCCCACGGCGCCGCAACATAAGGCAAGGGATTGATGACTCAGACCACTAGCTCCTCTCCGGCGCCGGAACGAGCATGCCCTGGAGCGCGCTGCCCAGGACCTCCTCGACCTCGCTCGCGGTGGTGGCGAGCAGGCAGCGCTCCGACAGCTCGCGGAGCGCCGAGACCTCGAGCTCGCGGAGCCGGGTCTTCAGGGTCGGGACCGAGCGCGGCGTCACCGAGAGCGTCCGCAGGCCCATGCCGACGAGAAGCGGCGCGTAGCGCAGATCGGACGCCATCTCGCCGCACACCGACACGCCGATGCCGGCCTCGTCGGCGGCCCGGAAGACCGACGAGAGCATGCGCAGCATGGCCGGATGGCAGGGCTGGTAGAGGTCGGCCACGTGCTCGTTGTTGCGGTCGACGGCGAGGGAGTACTGGATCAGGTCGTTGGTGCCGACCGAGAAGAAGTCGACCTCCCGCGCCAGGATGTCGGCGGTCAGGGCGGCCGAGGGGACCTCGATCATCACGCCCAGGGGCACGTCGCGACGATACGGCAGCCCCTCGGCCTCGAGCTCCTCCATCACCGCGTCGGCGAAAGCGCGGAACGCCCGCACCTCCTCGACGTTCGAGATCATCGGCAGCAGCACCCGCAGCTCCCCGTGCACCGCCGCGCGGTAGAGCGCCCGCACCTGTCCCTTGAACAGGCCGGGCCGCGCGAGGGTGAGGCGAATGCCGCGCAGGCCGAGGACCGGGTTGTCCTCGCGGGTCTCGAGCAGCTCCTGGGAGAGCTTGCGGCCCCCGAGGTCGTAGGTGCGGATCACCACCGGGTCGGGCGCGGCCGCCTCGACCAGCTTGCGGAAGAGCTCGACGTGCTCCTCCTCACTCGGCAGCGCCGGGCTCTTTTCGATGTAGAGGAACTCGCTCCGGTAGAGGCCGATCCCCTGGGCGCCGAAGCGCAGCACGTCCTCGAGCTCCTCGGGCAGGTCGAGGTTCGCCATCAGGCGCACGGCGACGCCATCGCGGGTCTCGGTGGCGAGATCCCGGGTCTCGAGCAGGCCCTCTTCGTGGATCGCGAGATCCTCGATGCGGCTCCGGTAGTCGGCCAGCACCTCGGCCGTCGGGTGGAGGATCACGACTCCCAGCTCGCCGTCGATGATGACCGGGTCCTGGTCGGTGACCAGCTCGGTCACCTCGCCCAGGTTGGAGACCGCCGGGATCTTGAGCGAGCGGGCGATGATCGTGGTGTGGGAGGTCCGGCCGCCGCTCTCGAGGGCGAAGCCGAGGGCGCGGTCGCGGCCGAGCCGCACCGCCTCGGAGGGGGTGAGGTCGTCGGCGACGATCACCACCGGGCCCTCGATCTCCGACAGCTCGTGGTGGTCGATCCCCTGGAGCCGGCGCAGGAGGTGCTGGACCACGTCCTGGAGATCGGCGCCGCGCTCGCGGAAGTACTCGTTCTCCATCTCCGCGAAGCGCTCGGCGTACTCCTGCGAGGAGCGGTAGACGGCCCACTCGGCATTCACCTGCTCCTGGCGGATCCGCTCGCGCACCCGCTCGAGGAACCCGGTGTCGCAGAGCAGGAGGAGGTGGGCGTCGAAGAGCGCCCCCAGGTGCTCGCCCAGATCCTCGGCGGCGCGCTCGCGGATGCGCCGCACCTCGGCGCGGGACTGCTCGAGCGCCTTCTCGAACCGCTCGACCTCGCGCTCCACCTCGTCGGCCGGCAGCGGGATGCGGTAGATGTCGCGCGCGCGGTTCTCCATCACCACGGCGCGGCCGATGGCGATCCCCCCGGAGACCCCGAGCCCTTCGATTGTTTGCATCTCTCTATGCTTCACGCTGATCACGCCTCCGCTCCCGGCCGGCCGCCGGCCGGGCCCCCCGCTCGGTCGCTCAGGAGTCCTCGCCGAAGCGGTCGGCGATCAAGCCGGTGAGGGCCTCGATCGCCGCCTCCTCGTCGTCTCCCTCACACCGCACCACGATCCGCGTTCCCTGCCCCGCGGCCAGGAGCAGGATGCCGAGGATGCTCTTGCCGTCGACCTTCTCGCCGTCCTGCACCAGGGTCACGTCCGACTCGAACGAGCCGGCGAGGTGGACCAGCTTGGCCGCGGCGCGTGCGTGGAGACCGAGGCGGTTGACGATCTCGACCTCGCGCTCGATCACCCTCCGTCCCCGCCGGCCGCCGCCACCCTCGGCTCGACCTCGGCGCCGTCGTCCTCGCAGGCGAGCCGCGGCTCGAAGCAGCGGTCCGCTTGCACGTCACTCGCCAGGCAGATGCTCGACCTGCCCTTCTCGTGCAGCCAGCGAGCGACCTCCTGAACCGGCTTCTCGCGCTGGCCCCGGCACGCCAGCCGGACCACCATCGGGAGGTTGACGCCGGTGATGATCTCGACCTTCCCGGGCTTCAGGAACGTGAGCGCGACGTTACACGGGGTGCCCCCGAACATGTCGGTGAGCACCAGCACGCCGTCGCCCTGGTCGAGCTGCTCGATGGCCTTCTCTATTCTCGTCTGAGCCTCGTCGAAGCCGTCGCTCCAGTCCAGCGAGAGTGCCCCGAACCCGTCGAGGTCGCCGGAGATGGTGCGTGCGGCGGAGAGCAGCTCGTCCGCCAGCCTGCCGTGGCTCAGGATCAGAGTCCCGATCATTCGGCTCTGTTCCCTTCAGTTTCTCAAAAGTTTCGTCGTTGGATCAAGGCTGCGATGCCCGGACGTCCAAGATTTCCAACACCCGACACTAGCACTACATTTCGATGCCTGGGGGAGGCTCAGTGGGTGACGTCCCGGTGGGAGATGCGGGACGACCACCCCGCCTCTTCGAGCTGGTCGCGCAGCGCCTCGGCGACCGCCACCGACCGGTGCCGCCCGCCGGTGCAGCCGATGCCGATGGTGACGTAGCTCCGGTTCTCCTTCCGGTAGCGCGGCAAGAGGTAGGCGAGCAGGTCGGCCAGGCGCTCGACCGTCTCCTCGAGCTCCGAGTGGTCGACCAGGTATCGGCGCACCGGCTCGTCGAGCCCGGTCTGCTGGCGCAGGCCGTCGACGAAGTGCGGGTTGGTGAGGAAGCGGACGTCGAAGAGCAGGTCGAGCCCGTAGGGCGTGCCGTGCTTGAAGCCGAAGCTGACCAGGGAGACGACCAGCGGCAGCCCCTCGCCCGGCCGGTCGGAGAACTCGTGCAGCACCTGGCTCCGGACCTCGTGGATCGTCCACTCGCTGGTGTCGAAGACCGTGTCCGCCATCTCGCGCAGCTCGGCGAGGATCTCGCGTTCGCGGCGGATGCCCTCGATCGGCGGCAGGTCCCCGGCGAGAGGGTGCGGGCGGCGCGTCTCGGAGAAGCGGCGCACCAGCGCCTCGTCGGAGGCCTCGAGGAAGAGGATCCGCGGTTCGAGGCGCGTGCGGTCGATCTCGGCCAAGACCTTCGGCAGCTCTTCCGCGAAGCGCGGAGCGCGCACGTCGGTGACCACCGCGATCCGCTCGCTGCCGTCGGCGAGCTCGATCGGCCGGCGCAGGAACTCGCGCAGGAGCGGCAGCGGCAGGTTGTCGACCGTGTGATAGCCGAGATCCTCGAGCGCCTTCGCGACCGAGCTCTTGCCGGAGCCCGAGAGCCCCGTGATCAGGACCAGGCTACCCTTGTCGCTCATCCCTCTCCTCCCCTTCGTCCGGCTCGGTACGCCGCTTCTCGAGCTCCTCCTCGAGCTTGCGCGCGAACTCGCGGGCCGAGTGGTGGCCCTGCACCTTCAGCACGTGGTTGCGGGCCGCGATCTCGACCAGGATCGAGACGTTCCTGCCGAGCGCGACCGGCATCTTGATGTACGGGCACGGCGTGTCCAGGATGTCGAAGAGGGTCTCGTCGAGCCCCAGGCGGTCGTAGGCCTCGCCCTCCTTCCAGTGCTCGAGCTCGACCACCAGGTCGATCCCCCGGCGCTCGCGCACCGCCGCGAGGCCGAAGAGGTCCTGGACGTTGATGATCCCCAGGCCGCGCAGCTCCATGTGGTGGCGCAGCGGCCCCTCGGAGAACCCGATCAGCTCGCTGTTCGGATAGCGCTTGACCGTCACCCGGTCGTCCGCCACCAGGCTGTGGCCGCGCGTGATCAGGTCGAGCGCGCACTCGCTCTTGCCGACCCCGCTGTCGCCGATCAGCAGGACGCCGAGGCCGTAGATGTCCATCAGGACCCCGTGGACGTGGGTCCGCGGCACCAGGTGCTCCTCCAGGAAGTAGCCGAGCCGCTTGATCACCACCGACGACAGCGCGAAGGACGAGAGCACCGGGACCTGGCGCTCCTGGCAGCGGCGCAGGAACCCCTCGAGCGGCTCGAGGTCCTTGGTGAGCACGAACACCGGCACCGGCAGCGCCGTGATCGTGTCGAAGCGCTCGGCGCGCTCCTTCCGCTCGAGCGTCTTCAGGTAGGCGAGCTCGCTCTCGCCGACGATCTGTACCCGCCCCGGCTTGATGTACGGGTAGTAGCCGGCGAAGGCGAGCCCCGGCTTCTGGACGCGGGGGTTGGTGATCCGGTTGTCGAGGTGCTGCTCTCCCGCGAGGATCTTCAGGCGGAGGTCGGAGAGCTCCGGGCCGAGCAGCTCGGCGACGGTGACGAAAGTGCCCGGCTCGGGCTTCGTCGGTTCCATCGAGAGGAGCCTACCCCTCCTCCTCCAGGAGGGAGAAGATCTGCTCGCGGTCCTGGAGCGCGAGCAGCTGGCTCACGTGGCTGTCCTTCTTGAGCCAGCGGGAGATGGAGGCGAGCACCTGGAGGTGGGCGGCCGGGGCGTCGGTCGGCGACACCACCACGAAGAAGAGCCGCACCGGCTGGGTGTCGATGGCGCCGAAGTCGATCCCCTTGCGGCTGATGCCGACCGCGAGCACCACCTCCGACAGGCCCGCGAGCTTGCAGTGCGGGATCGCGACCCCCGAGCCGACGCCGGTCGAGCCGAGCTGCTCGCGCTCGAGGAGCTTGTCGTAGAGGTCGTCGACGTCGACGATGCCCTGGTGCCGGGCCAGCCGGTCGGCGAGGGTGCGCAGCACGCCGTCGCGGTCGGCGGCGGCGAGGTCGGGGAAGATCAGGTCGGGCTCGGTGAGGGTGTCGAGGCGCATGGGGAGTCGATCCGGAACGGTAGCCCCGGAGAGCCGAAGGGGTTGTCTGGAAAGGCTAGAAGATTTGCTTGCGGTCGGTGGACGACGGAATGTTCAGCTCGTCTCGGTACTTGGCAACCGTGCGCCGGGCGATCTGGATTCCCTCCCGGTTGAGCATCCGCATCAGCTCGCTGTCGGAGAGCGGGCTCTTCGGATCCTCCTGCTCGATCATGCCCTGGATCTTCATCTTCACGGTGAGCGACGAGATCTCCTCGCCGTACTCGCGGTCGATGCCGCTGTGGAAGAAGTACTTCATCGGCAAGACGCCGCGGGGGGTGTGGATGTACTTGTTCGAGACCACCCGGCTGACCGTCGACTCGTGCATGCCGATGTCCTCGGCCACGTCGCGCAGCACCATCGGCCGCAGGCGCTCGATGCCGTGCTCGAGGAACTCCTGCTGCTGCCGGACGATCGAGTTGGCGACCTTGTGGATGGTGCGCTGGCGCTGGTCGATCGACTTGATCAGCCAGACCGCCGAGCGGATCTTCTCCTTGATGAACTGCTGCGCCTCGGCCTGCTTGCCCTCGCGGCGCATCTGGCCGAGCATCTTGCGGTACGACTTGCTCACCCGCAGCCGGGGCATGCCGTCGTCGTTGATCTGGATCACCCATTCGTCGCCCACGCGCCGGACGTAGACGTCCGGTTCGATGTAGTGCGTGCGGTCGCTCGCGAAGCCGCGGCCGGGTCGTGTCTCGAGGTGCGTGATCCGCTCGACCGCGGGCTCGAGCTGGTGGAGGTCGACCCCCATCTTCTTGGCGATCGCCGGGTACTGGCGCTTGAGGAAGGCGTCGTAGTGGTCGCGCAGCATGACGAGAGCGAGCTCGTCGACCTCGTCCTCGATGCCGGCGCGCTCGAGCTGGGCGACCAGGCTCTCCTGGAGGTTCGGATAGCCGATGCCGGGAGGGTCGAAGCTCCGCACCAGCGCCACCGCCTCCTCCACCTCTTCCATCCGGTAGGGCGCGTGGCCGCTCTCGCTCCCGTTCTCGCCATCGAGCGGCGGGTGGTCGGCGAACGCTCGGATCTCCTCCGGATCGGCGACCAGGAAGCCCTGGTCGTCCAGATTGCCGATGATCGTCTCGGCGATCTCGCGCAGCCGGGGCGGAGTCCCCGACATGTGGAGCTGCCAGAGGAGGTGGTCGTAGAGGTCGGGCTGGCGCGTGAGGGTGTTCTCGAGCGGCGGCGCCTCGCGGTGCTCGCTCACCGAGGCGTAGCCCGAGCCCTCCATGTAGTCGCCGAAGAACTCGTCCAGGTCGATGTTCTCGAGCGACTCCTCGTGGTCGAGCTCGTCGGGCCGCTCCTCCTCGCGCTCCGCCCGCTCGGCCTCCATGTCCTCGGCCGCCTTCTCGTCCGGCGCCTGCTCGAGCTGGGCCTCCTCGAGGGTGGGGTTCTCGACCATCTCCTGCGTGATCAGCCCTTCCAGCTCGACCCGCGTCATCTGCAGCAGCTTGATCGCCTGCTGGAGCGACGGCGTCATCACCAGCTTCTGGGTGAGCCTCAGGGAGAGCTTTTGTTCCAATGCCATGGTGGGTTACGACTCAGGGCGCCTCACGGCTCAGAGGGTGAACTCTTCGCCGAGGTAGACCTTCTTGACCTGGGGATCTCGCGAGAGCTCTTCCGGACTGCCGGAGCGGAGGATCTCGCCGTCCGTGATGATATACGCCCGATCGGTTATTTTCAATGTTTCCCGTACGTTATGGTCAGTGATGAGGACCCCGATCCCCATCGCTTTGAGGTGCCGGACGATCCCCTGGATGTCGAGCACGGCGATCGGGTCGATCCCCGCGAACGGCTCGTCCAACAGGATATACCAAGGGTTGATGACGAGCGCCCTCGCGATCTCCACCCGGCGCCGCTCGCCGCCCGAGAGCGCGTATCCCGGCGTCTTCGCCACCCGCTCGAGACCGAAGTCCGCGAGGAGCTGCGCGATCCGCCGCTCCTGCTCGCCGCGCGGCAGGTCGAGCGTCTCGAAGATCGCCCGCAAGTTGTTCTCCACCGACAGCTTACGGAAGACCGACGGCTCCTGCGGCAGGTACCCGATGCCCTTGCGCGA
>CAZLLV010000102.1:0-4192 GCA_964560325.1 uncultured Thermoanaerobaculia bacterium
ATCGCCGACAGGGCGAAGGTGCCGAGGAACTTCGACCCCTCCACCCGGAGCTGCAGCGACTCGCCGGCGTAGTCGATCTGCACTGCGGTCGGGGCCAGCGCGCGGATCTCCTCCTCCAGGAACGAGATCGCTCTGTCGAGCGGCACGCCGGGCGGTATCGCCCCGTGGATGCTGACGTCGTTGTGATGCTGAAAGCGCTTTAGCTCGCGCGGCTCGGTGGTCGTCTCCAGGTGCGCGAAGGTCGAGAGCGGCACCAGCCGCCCGTCGGGTCCGGTGACGTGGATCTCGCGAAGCTGGTCGGGGGTCAGCCGCTCGGCCCGCTCGATCTGCGGGATCACCTTGTAGCTGCGCCCCTGGATGCTGAAGCGGTTGACGTAGTTGCCGCCCAGCATCACCGAGAGATCGCGCCCGACCTGGGCCAGGTCGACCCCCTGCGAGCGCACCTTGTCGCGGTCGAACACCACCTCGGCCTGCGGCTGGTCGAACTTGACGTCGGTGTCCGCGAACATGAAGAGGCCGCTCTGGAACGCCTTGCCGACCACCGTCCCGGCGATCTCGACCAGCTCCTCCGGCTCGCGGGTCGAGGCGATCACCAGGTCGATCGGGAACTCGCCGCCGCCGGGCAGGGCCGGCGGCACGATCGGGATGACCCGCACGCCCGGGATCTTCGCCACCTTGTCGGCGAACTCGACCTGGACTTCCTCCGAGGAACGGTCGCGCTCGCTCCAGGGGACGAGCGAGGCGCCGCCGAAGCCGCCGCCGGGGAAGGTGATCTGGAAGATCGCGTCCTTCTCCGGCAGCGAGTCCATCGCCTGGAACACCTCCTGGGTGTAGAGCAGGGTCTGGTCGAGGGTCGAGTTGGGCGCCGCCTGGACGATGCCGAAGACCACGCCTTGGTCCTCCGTCGGCGCGAGCTCCTTCATCGAGAACATGTAGAACGGCACCGCCAGGAGCACCACGATCACCCAGAGCGTGTAGACGACCGGTCGGTAGCGGAGCGTCCCCGAGAGCACCCCGGCGTAGCGCTGCCGCAGCGTCTCGAAGTGCCGGTTGATCATGCCGGCGAACCCGCGTTCCGTGCCGCCGGTGCGCAGGAGCTTCGAGCCCATCATCGGCGACAGCGTGAGCGCCACGATGCCGGAGATCACGACCGCGCCGGCGAGAGCCAGGGCGAACTCCCGGAAGAGCGCGCCGGTCAGGCCCCCCTGGATCGCGATCGGGGTGTAGACCGCGGCGAGCGTGATCGTCATCGCCATGATCGGGGCGGCGAGCTCCCGCGCCGCGTCGAGCGCGGCCTGGAACGGAGTCTTGCCCATGTGCAGGTGGCGCTCGACGTTCTCGGTCATCACGATGGCGTCGTCGACCACCAGGCCGACCGAGAGCACGATGGCGAGGAGAGTCAGCAGGTTGATCGTGAAGCCCGCCACCAGCATCAGGAAGACCGCGCCGATCAGCGAGATCGGGATCGCCACCACCGGGATCAGCACCGAGCGCAGCGACCCGAGGAAGAGGAAGATCACGAGGATCACCATGGCGAGCGTCTCGGCGAGGGTCACGAGCACGTCGTCGATCGCGTCCTCGATGTACTCGGTCGAGTCGTACGGGATCGACACCTCCATGCCGACCGGGAGCTGCTCGCGGATCTCGGGGATCGCCTCGCGCACGCCGTCGATCACCTCGAGCGAGTTGGCGGTCGGCAGCACCCACACCCCCATGAAGGTCGCCGTCTGTCCGTTGAACCGCACGTCCTCGTCGTAGCTCTCCGCGCCCAGCACCACGTCGGCGATCTCGCCCAGGCGCACCACCACCCCGTCCTCCTGCTTGACGACGAGCTCGCGGAACTCCTCCGGGGTCTCGAGCGCCGTGTTGGCGACCAGGTTGATCGAGGTCATCGATCCCTTCGTCCGGCCGAGCGCCGACAGGTAGTTGTTCGACGCCAGCGCGGCCTGCACCTCGGAGGGCGAGATGCCGAGCGAGGCCATGCGCTCCGGCTTCAGCCAGATCCGCATGGCGAACACCCGGCCGCCCAGCAGATCCGCCCGCTGGACGCCGGGGATCGCCGACAGCTTCGGCTGCACCACCCGGCTCAGGTAGTCGGTGATCTGGTTCTGGTCGAGGTTGTCGGAGGAGAAGCCGATGTACATGGCCGCGAACTGGTCGTCCGCGGTCTCGAGCTGGATGATCGGCGCCTCGGCCTCCGGCGGCAGCTCGTTTCTCACCTGCGCCACCTTCGACTGGATCTGGGTGAGCGCGGCGTTGGTGTCGTAGTTGAGCTCCAGATGGACCGCGATGTTCGAGATCCCCTGGCTCGACGACGACTGCATGTAGTCGATGCCGTCGGCGCTCGCGATCACCCGCTCGAGCGGGGTCGTGATGAAGCCGCGCACGAGGTCGGCGTCGGCGCCGATGTAGGCGGTCGTCACCCGCACCACGGCGATGTCGCTCTTGGGGTACTGGCGCACCGAGAGCGACCGCCAGGCCTGGATGCCGGCGATCAGGATCAGCAGGTTGACGACGATCGCGAGGACCGGCCGCTTGACGAAGATATCGGTGAATTTCATCTCAGCTGTTCTCCGGGCTGGGCGTCAGGCTGGAGTCCGGCTGCACCTCGTTGTTCACCTGCACGGCGGCGCCGTTTCGCAGCTTGAACACGCCCGAGGTCACCACCTCCGAGCCCGGCTCGATGCCCGACAGGAGGGCCACCAGGTCGCCGCGCGCCGGGCCGACCTCGACGAAGTGCTGGGAGACGCCCTGGTACGGCTGGCCGTCCGGGCCCTCCATCGTCTCGACCACGAAGACCGAGTCGCCGTACGGCGCGAAGCTGATCGCCGAGGCCGGCACCGCGACCACCTCCAGGGCGGCGCCGGTCTCGGCCGACACGTCGACGAACATCCCGGGGCGCAGCATCCCCTGCGGGTTGTCGAAGGTCGCCTGCACGCGGATGTTGCGGGTCGCCTCGTCGATCACCGAGTCGACCGCGGTGACCCGGCCCTGGCGCGTGAGCACGGCAGCGCCGTCGCCCGAGCCCCTTCCGGAATCGGGGCCGGCGACCTCGGCGCGCACCGTCACCGGCGTGCCGGCCCGCAGCCGGCCGACCTGCTGCTGCGGCACCGAGAAGACGACCTGGATCGGATCGAGCGCCTGGAGCGAGACGAGCGGATCGCCACCGGAGACGTACTGGCCGAGATCGACCTCCCGCAGGCCGAGCACGCCGGTGAACGGCGCCCGGATCGTCTTCCGGGCGATCGACGCTTCGATCTCGCCCACCCGCGCTTCGGCCTGCTGGTACGTCGCCTGCGCGGTGTCGAGCTCGGCCTGGGAGGTCACGCCCTTCTCGCGCAGCCCGGCCATGCGGTCGAGCTGGGACCTGGCGAGGTCGAGCTGCGCCCGGGCGGCGGCGAGCTGCGCCTGCTCCTGGCGGGTGTCGAGCTTCAGGAGCACGTCGCCCCGGCGCACGCTGTCGCCGGAGTCGAACTCGATCCGCTCGACCAGGCCGGGCAGGTCGGCCGAGACCGAGACGCCCTGGACCGCGGTGACGCTGCCGATCGCTTCCAGGCTCGCGTCCCACCGCTGCGGCTCGGCCACCACGGTGGTCACCGCCTCGGGCGGCTGCTGGAAGCTGGCGAACTCGGCCATCGCCGTCTGGAACTGCTGGTACTTGAAAAAGCCGAGGATCGCGACCACCACCACCACGATCGACAGCATCATGAGCATGCGCTTACGCATCACAGGTCCCCTCGAGTGTCGTCCACTGCTTCGTTCTCTTCCGCAACGATTCCTTCGACTTCGATCCCACGGTCCCGGAGCAGGCGGCCGGTGGCGCGCGCGAGCTGGGCGCGCGCCGTCCGGTAGTCGGTCCGGGCTTCGATCTCTGCCAGCCGCGCGCTCGCCAGGTCGTTCTGCCGGGTGAGCACCAGGAAGTTGGTCGACAGACCCACGCCGTAGCGGTCGCGCTCGGCGCGGAGCTGCACCTCGGCCGCCTCGCGGGCGGCGCTCGCCGCCTCGATCCGCGCCCGGGCGCTGTCGACCGCCGCCGCCGCGTCGAGCACGTCGGCGCGGATCGTCTTGCGCGCCCGGGAGAGCTGGGCCTCCGCCTGGCGCTCGGCGTCCTCGGCGATCGCGGCGCGCGCGCGCGCCGTCCGATTGCCGATCGGCAGCTCGAAGACGAGCGCCACGCGCGCGTCCTCGAAGT
>CAZLLV010000103.1:0-6600 GCA_964560325.1 uncultured Thermoanaerobaculia bacterium
GCGGCGCCTGCGAGGCCTCCGGCACCGTGGTCGAGGCCGAGCTGGCGCAGACCTTCTACCTCGGCCGCCGCGAGCGCTTCGTGCGCCTCGCCGCCGCCGCCGGCGAGCGCGACGCCGGCGCCGCCTTCGACGCCTCGACCGCCGGCGGCAGCGCCGAGCTGGCGCTGCCGTTCGGCGACGGCTGGACGCTGACCCTGGCCGGCGGGCTCGAGCGGATCGACTACGATGCGGTCGAGTCCAACCCGGTGTTCGGTTCCTTCCCGGTCGACGAGGCGCGCGAGGACACGGTCACCCGGCTCGGCGCCGCGCTGTCGTGGCCGGTGACGCCGCGCTTCCTGGTCACCGGCCGGGTCTCGTGGACCGACCGGGACGCCGACATCGGACCGGTGGCCGAGCAGTTCGCCGACTACGACTACGAGCGCACCGTCGCCGCGGTGGGCTTCCGCTGGTCCTTCCTCGGAGGTGCGCGATGAGACGGCAGATCCAGATCCTGGCCGTGGCGCTGGCGCCGGCGCTGGTGCTGGCGACGGCGGACGGGCTCGGTGCCCAGGAGGCCGGCGTGGTGGTCCAGGCCGAGGGACAGGTCACCGGCACCCCGTCCGGCGGCTCGCCGGCGCCGCTCGCGGTGCCCGACCCGGTGCTCCTCGACATGCGGGTGGCCACCGGCCGCGCCTCCTACGCCCGAATGACGTTCGGCGCCAACGGCGTGCTCGAGCTCGGCGCCGGCGCCGAGGTGGTGCTCGACCGCGCCACCGTCGACGCCGCTACCGGCGCCGAGGACTCCTTCCTCTCCGTGCTCGCGGGCAAGGTGCGCCTGGCGCTGTCGAGCCTCTTCCGCGGCAGCCTCGAGGCCGAGACCCCGACCGCGACGATCGGCGTCAAGGGGACGATCCTCACCCTCGACGTCGAGGATCCCGACGCCACGGTGGTCTGGGTCGAGGAGGGCGCGGTCGACGTGACCTCGAAGGCGGGCGGCACGGTGCGCGTCACCGCCGGATTCATGACCACCGTCCGCCGCGGCGCCGCCCCGACCGACCCGGCGCCGTTCGATCCCGACAGCGGCGCCGCCGCGGTACGCGCGCTGCCGCCCGAGATCGTGCCGCCGAACGAGGACGTCGAGCCGCCCGACCCGCGCCCGCGCGACCAGGAGCTGCCGCCGCCGCGCGACGACGTGCCGAGCCCGAACGATCCCTCCGGCGTGCCGATGGGGAGCCGCGGGCCGAACGATCCGGCGCCGGCGCCCGGCAAGCCGAACTGATGACCGCCTAGGAGCCAGTGAACGAACCGTCGACTGCGAAGCGGAACGTAGCGGACGACGCGCGCCTCGAGGGCGCGTGTGCGGCGGCCGAAGGTCGCCGACTCGGGGGAGGGGCGGACCCCCGCGGGGAGGCGCGATTCACTCGCGCGGGGAGGGGCGCTGGAACAGCCCCCCTCGGGGAGGACTGACGCCATGGCCGCCGTGCGCCGCCACCGCCGGATCGCCCCCGTCCTCGGGCTCGCCGCCTCGCTGCTTGTGCTCGGCGTCGAGCTGACCGGCGCGCTCGAGCCACTGGAAGCCGTGGTCACCGACCTGCTGATGCGCCTGCGCGGGCCGCGGCCGGCGGATGAGCGGGTGGCGATCGTGGCGATCGACGCCGAGAGCGTCGAGACGGTCGGGCGCTGGCCGTGGCCGCGCACCTGTATGGCGGCGCTGATCGACCGGCTGGCCGAGGCCGGGGCGACGACGGTGGCGCTCGACATCGTCAACTCGGAGCCGACGCGCTCGCCGCCCGGGGTGGATCTGTCGGACGAGGACGAGGCGCTGGCCGAGGCGATCGCGCGCTCCGGCGGCGTGGTGCTCGGCTACTTCTTCCGGCGCCAGGCGCCCGCTCCGGGCGCCGACCGGCCGCGGGCGCTCCCCGCCGCCTCGGCCGCCGCCTGCTACGCGCCGCCCGCCGCGGGCGACGACCCCAACCTCCTGCCGTGGCGGATCCCGCTGGTCTTCCGCGGGCCGTTTCCGGTGCCGAGCCGGCCGGCGGCCGAGCCCAACCTCGACCTGTTCGAGGAGGGGGCGGCGGCGCAGGGCTTCTTCAGCCACGAGCGCCAGGAGGGGGTTCAGCGGCGCTACGAGCTGGTCAACGAGCACCGCGGCAGCTACTTCCCGGCGCTGGCGCTGGCCGCGGTGGCGGAGTACCGCGGCGACCGGCTCGAGCTGCACTCGTACCAGGGTGGGCTGCCCGAGGTGCGGATCGGCGAGCTGGTGGTGCCCGCCGACGAGCGCGGCCGGCTGTGGATCGACTACCGCGGCCCGGCGGGCAGCTTCGCCACTCATCCCGCGGTCGACGTCATCGCCGGCCGGGTGCCGGCCGAGGCGCTCGCCGGCAAGCTGGTCTTCGTCGGCGCCAGCGAGACCGGCATCGGCGACGTCGCCGCCACCCCGTTCGGTACCGAGGTGCCCGGGGTCGAGGTGCACGCCACGGTCGCCGACAACCTGCTCAACGACCGCTTCCTGCGCGACACCGCCGTGCAGCACGGCATCTCGCTCCTCGCCCTGCTCGCGATCGGCCCGCTGGCGGCGCTGATGGTGTCGGCGAGCGAGCGGCGGCGGAGCTACCTGCCCGGCTCGGCGGCCGCGATCGCCCTGGTGCTCGCCTGGCCGCTGATCTGCTTCGGGGTCTTCATCGCCGCCGGCTGGCACCTGCGGCTGGTGCCGCCGGTCCTCGCCGGCGCGGTGGCCCTGGTCGCCGCGCTGCGCTACCAGGTCGGCACGGTGGAGAGGCGCGCGCGATGGATCCGCCGCGCCTTCCAGCGCTACGTCTCCGAGCCGGTGGTCGAGGAGATGCTGCGCGATCCCGACCGCGAGCTGGCGCTCGGCGGCGAGGAGCGCGAGATGACCGTGCTGTTCTCCGACATCCGCGGCTTCACCACCCTCGCCGAGGGGCTGCCGCCGGACGCCGTGGTGCGCCTGCTCAACGAGTTCTTCACCCCGATGACGCGGCTGGTGCTGGCCGAGGGCGGCACGCTCGACAAGTACATGGGCGACGCGCTGATGGCGTTCTTCGGCGCCCCGGTGCGCCAGGACGACCACGCCGGCCGCGCCTGCTCGGCGGCGCTGGCGATGCGCGACGAGCTGGTGAAGCTCAACCGGCGCTGGCGCTCCGAGGGGCGGCTCGGCGAGGACCAGGCGGTGGGGATCGGCATCGGGCTCAACAGCGGCCTGATGGCGGTCGGCAACATGGGCTCGGACGAGATCTTCGACTACACCGTGATCGGCGACAACGTCAACCTCGGCTCGCGCGTCGAGGGCCTGAACAAGCTCTACGGCACCGAGATCCTGGTCACCGGCGCCACCGTCGAGGCGGCCGGCGCCGACTTCCTGTTCCGCGAGATCGACCGCGTGCGGGTCAAGGGCAAGACCGAGGCGGTAGCGCTCTTCGAGCTGCTCTCCGCCCGCCCGGCCACTGCCGCCGACCTCAAGCGCGCCGACCTCTACGCCCGGGCCCTCGCCGCCTACCGCTCGCGCCGCTTCAACGAGGCGCTCGAGACCTTCGACGCCCTCCTCGCCGCCCGCCCCGGCGACGGCCCGGCCGAGGTCCTCCGCGCGCGCTGCCGCAGGTACCGCTTCGAGACTCCGCCGCCGGACTGGGACGCGGTGGAGACTTTGACCTCGAAGTGAGGGAGGATCCCCGGCTGCGCTGGCGCGGAAGGTGGAAAACTCGCCGCCCGAGCCCGTCCTTACCAGTAGCCGCGGCAGTGCGCCGCCGGCCGGCAACGGGAAGGAGGACCCCATGACGAACTTAGCGCGCTTCGCGCGCGAACCTTTGGTTTCCTCACCGCCGGTGCCAGTTGGCGCCGGAGCTGGCTTCCCCACGGGTGAGGAGGCAGAGCTGGGTGGGGAAGGGGATAATCTGGTCTGCGATGCTGGCGATCGGCACCGAGATCCGCTACCGGCTGGCGGCTTTGTTCGAGGCGCACTGGGAGGAGTTCGTGCGCACGTCGCGCCAGCGGATTCGGGCTGTGGTGTTCGAGACGGTGCGTCGGATCTGCGCCTGCCGGATGCCGGCGTTGGGGTGTCACCTCTACCAGTGCCCGAAGTGCCAGCGAGTCGAGGTGGTGCCGCACTCGTGCAAGTCGCGGTTCTGCCCGACCTGCGGCAAGCACGCCACCGACCGTTGGGCGGACGGCGTGCTCAACGATCTGCTCGACGTCCCCTACCACCACGTGGTGCTCTCGGTGCCGGCGCACCTGCGCAACGTGTTCGCTTACAGCCGGCCGGGGAGTTTGAGCCTGCTGTTTCGCGCCGCCGCCGACGCGCTCAACCAGTGGGCGCGCGATGTCCACGGCGTGCGGTTGGGGATGGTCCTGGTGCTGCACACCTTCGGCGGCGACCTCAAGTGGCACCCGCACCTGCACCTTCTGGTCACCGAGGGCGGGCTGTCGCTCGACGGCAAGCGGTGGGTGCGCCCGTACGGCGATGGCTGGCTGATGGCTCACGGAGCCCTCAAGAAGATGTGGCGGTATCACGTCATCCGCGCCCTGCGCCGCGCCCATCGCGCCGGCGAGCTGCGGTTCCCCGACAGTGCCGCTTTCCTCGCCGACTATCCGCGGTTCAACGCCCTCTTGCGGCGGCTGTACCAGATGACCTGGTACGCGCACATCGGCGCCAGCCTGCGCGATCCCAGCTTCACCCTGCGTTACATCGGCCGCTATACCAAGCGGGCGGTGCTCGCCGAGTACCGGATCACCCACTACGACCCCGAGCGCAAGACCGTCCGTTTCGCCTTCCAGGACTACGCACAAGGGGGCAAGACCTCCTTCAAGACACTGCCGGTGCTCGCCTTTCTCGGCCGGCTGATCCGCCACATCCCCGACAAGCACTTCAAGATGGTGCGCTACGCTGGCCTCTTCGCGACGCGCCATCGGGCCCACTACCTCGAGCACGCTCGGACCGCCCTCGGGCAGCGGGACTCCGAGCAGGTCGAACCCCAGCCCTCGCCGGTGTCGCACCTCGACTGGCGCGAGCGCCGCCGGGCCGAGGGCGCCGATCCGCTGCTCTGCCCGCGCTGCGCGATCCCGATGGTCTTCGTGCGGCTCGTCTTTGGTCCCCACGAGCCGATCGCCGAGCTGTTTCGCGCCGCCGGCAAACCGGTGGCAGCGACCCACCCGATCTGGGATACCGGATGAATCTCCTCGCACGACTCTTCAGAAAGGTCACCTACTCGTGCACCCATTGCGACGCGGTGCAGCGAATCCCGGTGCGTCGGATCCACTTCTTTGAAAGGTTTCATGGCCTCGATCACGGCGAACCAGTGCTCATCCACTGCCCGAAATGCCGTCACGGCGTCCAGTGTCCCTCCCCTTATCGCTCTCACAGCGGACAACAGATCGTCGTCGACCCTGGAAGTCCACCGGACAACGCCTACGTCCACACCTGGCACTGATGACTCGCGCGGCAAGGTCGCAAGCCCATTCTTTTCTGATAGTTATGGAATTTCCGAGACGGCACGTTAGAGCCGATCAATCCCTGCATCGATCCGGACGCTGAGGAGGAATCGGGGCTGGTCTCGATCAGCGGCAAGCCCCTCGTCCAGCTCCGTCTCTGGCTGTGTGAGACGGCGGCGGTGCTCACCGCTTCCTTGCGCCATCTGAGCGCCGGAGGCGGTTCGATCAAGCTGATCCCGACCGATACGTTCCCGCCGCCCAACCCGATCACGGTGGACCTGCCGACGCTGGAGCCCGGTCTCCACACCCTGACCTGGACGGCGCTGCCGAACACCGAGGAGTGGCGGATCGTGGCCGAGGTGCTGGTCGACCAGACCATCCGGTTCCGGCGCTCGATGGGCAGCGGGAGCGGGCTCCGCATCAACAGCGACTTCGCGGTCCTGGAGGTGAGGTCGTGAGCGGTCGTGGGATCGCCGGGATCGTCGCCGGCATCTGTCTGGCGGCTCTTTTTTTGCCGCGGCCGGCGCAGGCTGAGTGTCCACCGGGTCACGATCTCCGCGAGCGTGTGGACGACTCGGTTGCGGAGATCATTGCTTCGGTCGATGCGATCCGCACCCCACCCGCGGCTCCGGCCAGCGAGCAGCTCGGTGCTCCGACGACGTCCGGCAGCAGCGTTGACCTGGTCGACGGTGCTGCCTTCGCCGAGCTCGCGGGGCTGGCGCTGAATCAGAGCCTCGACGAGCTGGGGAGCGCTCCGATCACGCTGACGATCAACCCGTTCGCCGTGGCCACGTTGGGCCATCGAGACGCGCTCTGGAACAACGAGGTCTACCAGAAGCCCGAATACGAGCTGCTGAGACGCTTCGCCGCCACGATCACCACCGGCGGCGAGGGCGAGACGTTCGATCGCGACGGTGACGGCGAAGAGGACGAGGCGCTGAAGGCCGAGAAAATCGACGACATCGTGACCTGGGAGTTTCGCTATCGACTTCTTGGAAGCCGGGATCGCCGGGACGCGAAGAACGCTCAGCGGTTCTTCGACGCGCTCGACGAGGCGCTCAAGGCAAGTGGCGAATCACCCTTCGAAGAATCCCACCAGCTATACGAGGAGTTGACAAGTAGGGTGGTCCTTGCGACCGGTGGTCAAACCTGCCTCGAGCCCCAGACCTGGTCCCGTTT
>CAZLLV010000104.1:0-6989 GCA_964560325.1 uncultured Thermoanaerobaculia bacterium
ACGGCAACGTCTTCTACCTGTCCACCAACGCCATGGGGTCCAACGTCACCGCCGCCTACCGCTGCTACAAGCGCGGCGCGGCGTTCGCCAACCCTTGCTACACGCAGATCCACCCCACGTGCATCCCGGCGAGCGACGACTTCCAGTCGAAGCTCACGCTCATGAGCGAGTCGCTCCGCAACGACGGGCGGATCTGGGTGCCGACGGAGTTCGGCGACGAGCGCCCGGCGGCGGAGATCCCCGACGACGAGCGCGACTACTACCTCGAGCGCCGCTACCCCACGTTCGGCAACCTCGTGCCTCGCGACGTCGCCTCGCGCGCGGCCAAGCGTGAGGTGGACGCCGGGCGCGGCATCGGGCCGCGCAAGAACGGCGTGTACCTCGACTTCCGCGACGCGATCGGGCGCTTCGGCCACGACGTGATCGAGGAGCGCTACGGGAACCTGATGGAGATGTACGAGCGCATCACGGGTGAAGACCCGTACGCGATGCCGATGCGCATCTACCCCGCCGTCCACTACGTGATGGGTGGCTCGTGGGTGGATTACAACCTCATGTCCAACGTGCCCGGCCTGTACGTGCTCGGCGAGGCGAACTTCTCCGACCACGGCGCCAACCGCCTCGGCGCCTCCGCCCTCATGCAAGGCCTCGCCGACGGCTACTTCGTCGTGCCGGCCACGGTCGGCAACTACCTCGCGCCGCGCCGGACCGAGAAGGTCGGCACCGACCACCCGGCGTTCGACCGGGTCGAGGCCGAGGTCGAGGAGCGGGTCGCGAGGCTGCTCACGATCCAGGGGGAGCGCACCGTCGACTCGATCCACCGCGAGCTCGGCCGCATCATGTGGGAGAAGTGCGGCATGGCCCGCACCGCCGCGGGCCTGACCGAGGCGCTCGCGGAGATCCCGCGGCTGCGCGAGGAGTTCTGGTCGAACGTGCGGGTGCTGGGCGAGAACGAGCAGATCAACGAGAGCCTGGAGAAGGCCGGCCGCGTGGCCGACTTCCTCGAGCTCGCCGAGCTGATGTGCCGCGACGCCCTCCACCGCGAGGAGTCGGCCGGCGGCCACTTCCGCGAGGAGTACCAGACCGAGGAGGGCGAGGCGCTGCGGCGCGACGACGAGTTCTCCTACGTCGCCGCCTGGGAGTTCACCGGCACCGGCCAGGAGCCCCGCCTGCACGAGGAGTCGCTCGAGTTCGAGCACGTACGCCCGAGCCAAAGGAGCTACAAGTAATGGATCTCACCCTCCACGTCTGGCGCCAGCCGGGCCCCCACGCGCCCGGGAAGATGGTCCGCTACGAGGCCACCGGGATCAGCCCCGACATGTCGTTCCTCGAGATGCTCGACGTCGTCAACGAGGGGCTGATCGCGAAGGGCGAGAATCCGATCGAGTTCGGCCACGACTGCCGCGAGGGGATCTGCGGCTCGTGCGGCATGATGATCAACGGCGAGGCGCACGGCCCGTGGAAGCTGACCGCCACCTGCCAGCTCCACATGCGCGCCTTCGAGGACGGCGACACGATCTACATCGAGCCGTGGCGCGCGGACGCCTTCCCGGTGCTCCAGGACCTAGTGGTCGACCGCTCCGCCTTCGACCGCATCATCGCCTCCGGCGGCTACGTGTCGGTCAACACCGGCGAGGCGCCGGACGCGAACGCCATCCCGGTGCCGAAGGAGAGCGCCGACGCCGCCTTCGACGCGGCCACCTGCATCGCCTGCGGCGCCTGCGTGGCGCAGTGTCCGAACGGCGCCGCGCAGCTCTTCACGTCCTCCAAGGTCGCCCACCTCGGCCTCCTGCCGCAGGGGCAGCCGGAGCGCTACTCGCGGGTCACGGCGATGGTGGAGCAGATGGAGGCGGAAGGCTTCGGCGCCTGCTCGAACTTCCGGGAGTGCGAGGCGGTCTGCCCGAAGGGCATCTCGATCCACTGGATCGCCCGCATGAACCAGGATTACCTCCGAGCCCGTTTCCGCGGCGAGAAGCGTCCCAAGGAGTGACGCTCAAGCACCGCCGCGGTAGGGGCCGAGGGCGTCGACCATCTCCTCCGGCAGCGGGCAGGGCTCGAGCGCTCCGGCGGTGCGGCGCATCGCCGCCACCTGGTGCGTCCCCCGCGCGCAGAGCGTCTCGCTGCCGTCCGGGTTCACCCGGAAGTACTCGAAGCGGAGCGTGAGCCGGTTGCGGGCGAGGTCGTCGAAGTACATCGCGATCCGCACTTCGTCGAACGCCTCCAGCTCGGCCAGATAGTCGCAGGAGCAGTGGAGCGTGACGAGGGCGAGGTCGCCGGCGAGCTCGCGCAGCACGCCGGGACAGGAGTCGCGCAGGAACATCTCGCGGCACCGGCCCTGCCAGCGGACGTGGTTGGCGTAGTAGACGTTGCCCACCAGGTTCGTCTCCTCGAACGAGACGGTGTGGCGCATCTCGTACGCCCGGCGGGACGCGGCCGGGGTCACGGCCGGCATCACGAGGGGGGCCCGGTCAGGAACGCGAAGGCGAGCGGCGCCGCGGCCCCCCGCGGCCGGGCGACCAGGCTGAGGGCGGCGAAGCGGCCGGACCGGAGCACCACCCAGCCGTCCTCCGACCGGCGCTCCAGAACCAGCGGGGCGCCCGGCGGGAAGCCGGCCTTCTTGAGCGCTTCGGCCGCCGTCCAGATCCGGGTGGCCGCGGTGTCCGCGTCCTCCCCGGTGCTGCGGGCGACGAGCTTGGCGAGGGCGGTGCCCTCCGCCCCCAGGAGGCCGAGCCAGGTCGCGGGTGCGCGCGCCACCACCGGCTCGGCGTCGCAGCCCACGGGTCCGGGGCCGGCGACCGCCAGCACCAGGCCCTCGGCGTGGGCCGCCGACAGCGACCGGCCGTCGCCCGCCGCGCCGGCCAGCTCCGGCCGCCCGTCCGGACGTCGGACCACCCGCGCCGGTTCCGCGCCGCTTGGTCCGTCGCTGTTCCGCGCGACGGCGAGGAGCGCCCGGTCACTCCCCCCGCGCACCCTGGGCGTATCCGCCGGAGCGGGAGTCACGCCGACCGTGAGTGCCGCCCCGGCCACCAGCTCCGCGATCCGCCGCTCGAAGTAAGGCGCGAGGAGCGGCAGCGGCCACTCGCCCGGCGTCGGCCGGTCGTCCACGGCCCGCAGCGCCAGTCCCTCCCAGCGCTCCACGACGCGGCCGGCCGCGTCCCGCATCACCAGGTCGAAGACGAAGCTCCGGCCGTCCCTCGAGCGCTCCCGCGCCTCCACGGTGTGGACCGCGGCGGGATCGAGCCGTCCGGCGACCACGCGCTCGACCCCCGTCGGGAGCACGGTGGAATGCGGCACGCAGGCCTGGACGGCGTGGATCGCGGCGTCGCGGGCGCCCGGGTCGCCGAGGAGGAGCGCTCCGGGGAGGTAGCGGACGAACCAGGGGACGGCGCCGTCGGACGAGATCTCGGCGGCGCACTCGGTGGCGCTCAGGTACCGGTAGGCTTGGAGCCGGCGGAAGCGCCCGCGGTGGAAGAGGAGCGATCCGTACAGCTCGCTCTCCGGATCGAGGGCCAGGAGCGGACCGTCGGCGTGGTCCGGCTCGGCGCCCTGGGCGAGGGTGTCCGATGCCACGAGGCAGCGGGCGCGGAAGTGATCGATCCCGAACCCGGTCTCCGACGAGCGAACGACCACCTCGACGCCCCCTCCTTCGTGCTCCGGCCGCGCCAGGGCTGCGATCCGCAGCGTCACCGAGCCGCCGGAGCTCACGGTCACCGGGCGGTCGAACCGCACGTCGCGCAGCTCGAGCGGACCGGCCGCCCCGGTCAGCGCCGTCGCCGCCTGGGCCATCGCCTCCAGGCCGAGGACCGCCGGGAAGAGGCGCTCGCCGTCGTAGACGTGGTCGGCGAGGTACGGATCGCTCTCGGCGGTGAGCTTCGCGTCGATCACCAGCTCCACGCCGGGCACGTGGACGCGCGGCCGCTCGAGGAAACGCAGGAACGGGAGCTCGCGCCGGTCGAGATCGACGGTCGGAGGATCTCCGAAGCGCCCGGTGACGACGATCGAGACCGGCGTCGCGGGGCGGGACAGGAGCTCGCGGAGGACGGCGATCGCCCGCTCGGGGGCGATCGGCGCGATCCCCTGGCGGATCAGCGACTCGACCTTGCCCAGCCGCTCGCCCATGCCGACGCCCGACCAGACCGACCACGCGGCGTTCAGGCACCGGCAGCGGGGATGCCGCTCGGCGAAGCGCTCGACCTCGCGGGCCAGGAGCTCGTTGGCGAGCGCGTAGTCGGCCTCCCCGGCCAGCCCGGTCTCGGCGATGATCGAGCCGAAGGCGAGCAGGAGGCGGAGGCGGCGGGGGTCGACGGCGGCGAGGAGGTTGCGGAGGCCATCGAGCTTGGGCGCCAGGGTCGACGCCAGCTCCCTCTCGTCGAGCGCCGGGATCAGGCGCGGCCGGTTGACGCCGGCGCCGTGGAGGAGGCCGGTCGCCGGGCCCAGCTCGCCCTCCAGCTCGGCGACGGCGCGGGCGAGGCCGGCGGCGTCGGTGACGTCCGCGGAGCGGTAGGCGTGGCGGACCCCGGCCGCGGCCAGGCGCTGGAGGTTGGTGGCGAGCTCCGGGCTCTCTTCGGGGCGCGACCGGCCGACCAGCGCCAGCGCCGCGCCGGTCTCGCGCGCCAGGGCGAGGCCGCACTCGGCGGCGATCCCCCGCCCGCCGCCGGAGACCAGCAGCACGTCGTCGCGCCCCGGCACCGGGAGCGGGGCGGGGGAGCCCTCCGGCTCGGGGAGCGGCCGCAGCACCGGGACGGTGCGTCTTCCCCCAGAGTCGTGGCGAGACTCCCGCCACGCGCTGCCGGCCGCGAGGGCCGCGGCGAGCTCTCCTCGGACGGAGGCCGCCTCCCGGTCGGCCGGCGACGGTGCGGCCGGCAGGCCGACGACCACGCTCACCCCCGAGCTACGCTCCAGGTGGAGGGTCCGCGCGAACCCGGAGCCCCAGCCGCGGTGGACCAGGACGAAGGGCGCGTCGCGGTCGCCGACCGCCGCGTGGCCGGCCCGCAGGAGGAGGCCGAGGGCCGCGGGGTCGGGTTCGGCGGGCAGGCAGGCGACGATCGCACGCCCATGCGCCGCCGCCCCCTGGAGGGGATCGAGAGCCTCCGCCAGGGGGTCGCCCTCCGGCGCGAACAGGGTGAGCGCGGGCGGGGCGAGCTCTTCCGGGAGCGCGCCGAGGGAGCGCTCGACCCACTCGACGGCGAACGGACGGACCCAGCTTTCGACGCCCGGAGGGAACGCCTCGTCCTCGGCGCCGCCGCCCAAGCGGACCAGCTCTTCGAGCGCCGCGGCCACCTCTTGGACCGACCCGTCGGCGTAGTCGGTCAGGGCAACGGGCGCGGAGGCTCCCAGCTCGCGGGCGGCCTCGGCCACCAGCTGCCCGACGGCGATCGAGTTGAGGTGGAGGTCGGAGAGCATCCGGTGACCGTCGGCCACCGCGCTCTCCGGCAGCTCGGCGCGCGCCGCCACCATCCGCCGTACCAGGTCGAGCGCCGGCAGCTCGGCGCCCCCGCTCCGGATCCGACCGGCTTCCGGAGGCGCTCCCGCGCGGGCTCGCGTCTCCGCTCGGGGGGCGGAAGCCTGCGGCGCCTCCTCGCACGGGTTGGCGAGGAAACGCCTCCCGTCCGCCGGACGCCTCCAGGCCGTCGGCCGGAGGGCGCGGTCCCGGAAGAGCTCGTCCACGGCCACCGGCGCGCCGAGGACGAATGCCGCGCCGGCCGCCGAGAGGAGACCCTCGAGGCTCGCTCCGCCGGCGTCGAGCGCCACCCCCGGAGCCGCGCCGCACTCTTCGGCGAGCGCGGTGAGCGCCCCGCCCGGGCCGACCTCGATCCAGAGGTCGACGCCCTCCGCCCCCGCCGAGACGGTCTCGAGCGCCTGGAGGAAGCGGACCGGGGCGGTGAGCTGGCGAACCAGCAGCTCGTCGAGGCGAGCGTCGGGCGCGAGAAGCTCCCCGGTGACGGTCGAGACGACGACCCGCCCGGGGTGCGCGGGCGAGGTTTCGGTCGCGAGGAGAGCCTGCCGGAGCGCCGGTGCCGCTCCCCCCACGAGGGGCGAATGGAAGGCGTGCGAGACCGCCAGCCGAGTTGCTTCGACGCTCTCGAGACGGGCGCGGTGCTCCACTTCGGCGATCGCCTCCGTGGGCCCGGAGACCACGGTCCGCCGCGGGGCGTTGTAGCCCGCGATCCCCGCCCCGGTGCCGTCGGCGAGCCGTTCGGCGGAGCCGCCGTCGCAGCGGAGCGAGAGCATCGCGCCGGGGTCGGTCCGGTCGCCGGAGCCCGGGCCGGCCGGCACGCCCTCCGCCGCCATCGCCGCGCCCCGGGCGCGCGCGAGGTCGAGCAGGGCGTCCACATCCAGGCGCCCCGCCCAGTGGAGGGCCGAGAGCTCTCCCAGACTGTGGCCGATCGCTACCGACGCCTCGATGCCGAGCCGGTCGAGGACCGCCAGGGCGGAGGCGGAGGCGCGGGCGACGGCGGGCTGGACCCGCTCGGTGGCCGGGCTGCTCCGCTCCCCGGCGTCCCGCGCCGCCGCCACGCCGTCGTAGAGCGCCTCGACCTCCTCGAATCGCCTGACCCAGGCGCCGCCGGCCGGGTCGACGCGAGCGCCCTGCCCCGAGAACAGGAAACCGATGCGGGGCGCCCGGAGTTCCTGTCCGTTCCGCCCGGCTTCCGGGCTTCTGCCGAGGAAGATCCCGCCGGCCGCGTCGATCCCGGGCTCGCCCCGCCGCGCGCGGTCGGCGAGGCGGCGCAGGCGCTCCGCCGCGTCCCGGGGGCGGAGCGCCACGACCGCGCCGCGGTGCTTCGAGCGGGCGGAACGCACCAGGTCGGAGAGCGCCAGCTCGCCCGCGAGGTCGCCCAGCTCGGCGTACGACAGCCCCTCGACCTCCGCCGCCAGGCCCTCGGCGCGCGCGGCGAGCTCCTCGGGCGTCGGCGCGGAGAGCAGCAGGAGCTCCGCGTCCTGGCGCGAGGCGTCGAGGCGCCGGATCGCCGCCGGCAGCCGGCACGGCC
>CAZLLV010000105.1:0-7247 GCA_964560325.1 uncultured Thermoanaerobaculia bacterium
GGTCGGGCAGCGGGTCCTGGCCGCCCGGCACCACCGGCACGCCGGCCTCGATCATCCGGCGCCGGCTCTCGACCTTCGAGCCCATCACCGCGATCGCCTCCGCCGGCGGGCCGACGTAGACCAGTCCCGCCTCGCGGCAGGCGCGGGCGAAGTCGGCGTTCTCCGCCAGGAAGCCGTAGCCGGGGTGGACGGCGTCGGCGCCGATCTCGACCGCCAGCTCGACGATCGCCTCGCCGCGCAGGTAGCTCTCGCGCGAGGGCGCCGGACCGATCGGGTACGCCTCGTCGGCGAGCCGGACCGGCAGCGCGCAGCGATCGGGCTCGGAGTAGACGACCGCGCCGCGGATCCCCAGGTCGCGAGCGCCGCGCAGGATGCGCACGGCGATCTCGCCGCGGTTGGCGACCAGGAGCTTGCGGATCGGTCGTCGCCTGACTGAGGGCTGGGCTGCGTCGGGCGGGCTCACGGGGCGCGAATAGTATCAGCGGGTGGCCTTCCCCTCGGCAGACCCGGCGGACCCGAGCGCGCGGAACGGCGCGTGGAGTTGGGCCGCCGCGGCCGTCCTGCTCGCGCTCCACGCCGCCCTCGCCGTCTCGTCGATGGCGGTCAAGTCGGTCACCAACGACGAGCTCGCCCACCTGCCGGCGGGCCTCGCCGCGGTGGCGACCGGCGAGCTGCGCCTGAACCCGGAGCACCCGCCGCTGGTCAAGTGGCTGGCGGGCGCGGCGGCCGCGACGCTGGACCCCGAGCTGCCGCTCGACTCGGCCGCGTACCGGGCGGGCAACCAGGGGGCGTTCGGGCGCGCGACGCTGTTCGAGGCGGGGGGCGACCACCGCGCGCTCCTCTTCCGCGGCCGGCTGCCGGTCGTCGCCCTCTCGGTGCTGGGCGGGCTCGGCGTCTTCCTCTGGAGCCGGCGACGCTTCGGGGTGGCCGGCGGCCTGCTGTCGCTCGCGCTCTACGCCTTCTGCCCCACCCTCCTCGCCCACGGCCGGCTGGTGACGATGGACGCGGCGGTGGCGGCGGGAGCGGTCTGGACCCTCTACCTCGGGTGGCTCGCGGTGCGGGCCGACCGCAATGCGTGGCCGGCTGCTTGCGGCCTCGCGCTCGGCCTGACGCTGGGTGCGAAGTTCAGCGCCCTGCTGCTCGTGCCGGCGCTGGCGCTCGCCGACCTGGCGACGGCCGGAGTGGGCTCGCGCGCGGCGTGGCGCCGGTGGTTCGTGCGCTGGATCGTCGCGGGCGGCGTGGCGGCCGTCGTCGTCCAGGCGCTCTACCTCTTTCCGGCCGATCCGCTCCGCTACCTCCACGACCTGCGGAGCCTCTACACCGAGAACGACCCGGATGCGCTCTACTACCTGGGCGGCCGGTTCCGCGCCGAGGGTTTTCCCGCGTACTTCCCGGTGGCGCTGGCGGTCAAGACCTCGCTCGCCGGCCTCGTCGCCATGGCGGCCGGGCTGGCGCTCGCCGCCCGGCGGGCGCTTCCCGGCGCCGAGCGCGAAGCGCGCCGGGACGACCTCTGGCTCTGGCTGCCGGCGGCGCTCTGGATCGCCGCGCACTCGGCGTGGGCCCTCGACCTGGGGGTACGCTATCTCTCGCCGGTCTACCCGCTCCTATACGTCCTCGCCGGCGCCTTGCCGGCGGCCGTGGCACACGGACTCTCGGCGCGCTCGGTGCGTCCCGGTTTCGCGGCCGGCGCCGTCGCGCTGGCGCTCGGCGGCGCGCAGTTCGCGACCGCGGTCGCCGCCTGGCCCGACTACCTGCCCTTCTTCAACCGGCCGGCGACGGCGCTCGCGGCGGCGCGCGGCGGCGCGCCCTGGCTCGACGACTCGAACCTCGACTGGGGGCAGGACCTGGCGCGGCTCGCGCCCTGGCTGGAGGCGAAAGGGGTCGAGCGGGTGCGCCTGCTCTACTACGGCGCCGGCGTGCCGGAGGCGTACGGCGTCGCGCGCGACCCGATGCTCCCCGACGACTGGTGGCGCTCACCCCGGCCGGGGCACTACGTCGTCTCCGCCCAGTACCTCGTCCGCGGCCTCCACACCGCCCGTACCGAGGGAGCGCCGACCGACTGGCTGCTCCGCCACCGTCCGGTCGACGTGCTCGGCGGCACCCTCTACCTCTACCGCTTTCCGCCCGACCCGCCGGCCGCCCCGGCGCCCGAGGAGCGCGAGCGCGAGGAGGCCGGCGCCGCCGACGGCCGAGCCGGCGAGGGCGAAGCGCAGCGGCCCGCGCTCGACCCATAGCCGGACCCGGTGGCGCCCGGGCGGCACCGGCACCCCGATCCGGTAGAGGTTGGCGGGCTCGATCTCGACCGGATCTCCATCGACCGTCGCCCGCCAGACCGGCAGGAGGGCGCGCTGGAGGACCAGGACGGCCGGCACCGGTGTTTCGACCTCGGCCTCCAGCAGCTCGTCGCCGCTCCGGAGCACGCGGACCCGGCCGGGCCCCCGGCCGGCGGCGGACGGCAGCGGCGGCACGGCGGCGGTCGCGGCTTCCCCATCCGGCGCTCCGCCCGCGGGCGGCAAGACGACGTGGCGCTCCGGGTCGAAGCCCGGGCTCGCGAACAGGCTCCAGGCGGCGTTCAGGTGCGGCACGCGCACCGGCAGGTCGGCGAGCAGCACGCCCGGGGCCGGCCGCCGCAGCCGGTAGAGGTAGACCGGCTCGACGGCGCCCGGGGCCACCGCCGCCTCGGCGAGCACCGGCGGAAGGCCGGCGAGCGGCTCGCGCGAGATCACGTACTCGACCCCCCAGCGGCCGAGCGCGCGCAGGCGGAGGCCGTCGTCCGGGGTCGCCTTCACCGCCTCGTGCGCGACGCGCGCGAGAAACGACGACAGCCCCTCGGGGGACCGGTTGAGCTCGTAGCGCAGCCCGCCTTGGAGCACGCCGATGCCCGGGATCAGCGCCGCGGCCTCCTGCCGCGCGCCCCAGAAGGCGCGGGCGTCGGGCGGGTCGATCGCCCGGCTCTGGCCGAACAGCCCGCCGTCGCCCGCGTGGGCCACCCGCGCTCCGGCCGGAATCCGCGCGAGGAGCGGCGCCGGGCGCGTGTAGTGGATCGTCTCGTCGGTGACCCGCAGCCCGCGCAGCAGGTAGACCTGCCCGGCGGCGTGGAGGGCGAGGAGCAGCGCCCCCGCGACCACCGGGCGGCGCCGGCCGAGAGACACGGCGGCGCCGAGCAGCGCGGCCAGCACCAGGACGGTCGCGAGCGTCACCACCCAGCGCATCCACTCGGCGCTCGCGAGCTGGAGGCTCCAGCTCTCCGCCGCGAAGGCGAAGGTGAAGAGCTCGAGGTGCTCGGGGAAGGTGACGATCCAGCCGAGAACGAAGGCGACGAGCAGCGCGACGACCGCGAGCGCCCGGCCGAGGCGCCGGAGACCGCCGCTCGCGAACACCCGCTCGAAGCCGACGCCGCAGAGGACGGCGGCCGCGACGGCGACCAGCAGCCAGAGCTTGACCGGGTAGCGGAACAGGTGCGCCCCGGGCAGCTCGAAGAGGAACCGGCCGACCGGGTTCGTGCCGCCGGCGGCGAGCAGCGTGCCCACCGCGACCGTGCCCCACGCCCACCCGCTCCGCCGGTCCCGGGGTAGCCCGGCGGCGAGCACCAGGGCGGGAGCGAGCACGCCCGGGTAGAGGGAGAGGAAGAGAGGCGGATGGCCGGCGAACAGGCCGCGCGCCCAGAAGCCCCCGGCGCCCATCAGGTCGAGCCGGCCGAACGCCGTCGGCACCAGCCACTCGAGGGCGTGGAGCGGGTGCCAGACGGCGACGGTGAGCCGCGACTCGGAGAAGCCGCGGTAGCCGCGGGTGGTGGCCGGCAGGACGCGCAGCATCTCGACGATCTGCGGCAGCGCCACCAGCGTGCCGAGACCGATCGCGAGCACCAGCGGCCCGATCGCCCGGGGCCGCAGGAGGGCACGGGGCGAGCGAACCGCCACCGCGCTCGCCGCGAGCAGAGCGCCAGCCACCGCGGTCGTCGGATCGCCGGAGAGGAGCACCAGCGCCCAGAGCGCCCCGGCGCCCGCGGCCCAGGACCACCGCCGCCCCCTCTCCTCCTCCTCGGTGGCGAAGAGCACTGCCGCCGCCAACGCCGGGACGAGCGCCGCGCCCGCGACCAGGTTGTACAGGTTGAGCTGCGACAGGAAGAAGCCGGAGGTGGCGTAGCAGACGCCGGCGGCCCACGCCGCCGGGCGCCCGAGCCCCCAGGCGCGGCCGAGCAGGAACATCGCGGCGGGAGCGAGCAGCCAGTGGAGCCAGAAGTGGGCGTTGAGGGCCCAGAGCACCGGAGCCACCAGGTAGAGCGCGCGGCCCGGGTAGAAGGGGAGCGCGTTCGGGTTGCCGGTGAGCGGCTGGCCGCCCCCGCGGTGGACGTCGAGCACCGGCAGCTCGCCGGCGCGCAGCGATTCCGCGAGCGGCGCCTCGAGCATCAGGTGGGTCTCGAGCACGTCGCGCAGGATCAGCGTCTCGTCCCCGAGCACGACCGACAGCACGGCGAGCAGCACGATCGCGAGCGTCGGCCCGCCGTAGACGAGTGCCGCGCGGACGGCCGGGCGCCGGAGGAACCGGGGGAGAGGCATTCGCCCGTAGTGTAGCGACAGCGGGCGCGTAGAATGGCTGCTCATGCCGATCCGTGCCCTGGTGCGCTCGCTGCGCCCGCCGCAGTGGGCGAAGAACGCCTTCGTTCTGGCGCCACTCGTCTTCGGCAAGGTGCTCGACGACGCCCCGTCGCTCTTCGCCGCCGCGCTCGCCTTCGCCGCCTTCTGCGCCGCCTCGTCGGCGGTCTACCTGGTCAACGACGTCCAGGACCGGGAGAGCGACCGCCACCACCCGCTCAAGCGCCTGCGGCCGGTCGCCGCCGGTACGCTGCCGGTGCCGCTGGCACTCGGCACGGCGGCCGTCCTGCTGGCCGCGGCGACCGCCCTCGGGGCGCCGCTCGGCGCCGGCTTCCTCGCGGTGCTCGCCGCCTACGCGCTCCTCAACCTCGGCTACTCGGCCGGCCTCAAGAACGTGGTGATCCTCGACGTGATGATCGTCGCCGTCGGCTTCGTGCTGCGGGTGATCGCCGGCGGGCTCGCGATCGCGGTGCCGGTCTCGAGCTGGCTGCTCCTGTGCACGATCTTCCTGGCGCTCTTCCTCGCCTTCTCCAAGCGCCGGCACGAGATCGTGCTGCTCGCCGAGGACGCGCGCGGCCAGCGGCGGGTGCTCGACCACTACAGCCCCGCCTTCCTCGACCAGATGATCAACGTGGTCACCGCCTCGTCGGTCGTCTGCTACGCGCTCTACGCCGTCGCGCCCGAGACCCAGGAGCGCTTCGACTCCGACTGGTTGGTCTACACGATCCCGCTGGTGCTGTTCGGGATCTTCCGCTACCTCTACCTCGTGTACCAGAAGCCGCACGAGAAGAACCCGACCGAGGCGATCCTCGCCGATCCGCCGTTCCTCGTGAACCTCGTCCTCTGGGCGCTCGCCGTGGTCTGGATCGTCTACGGCACCGGCTGAGCCGCCCCGGCCGCACGCCGGAGAAGCGCGTTCGCCGCCTCGCGGTCGAAGCGAAAGGCGGCGTGGTGACCGTCGGGCGTGACGGCGGCCGGCTCGAACACTCCCGGCAGGCCGCGCATCCAGTAGTCCTCGATCGTGCTCCGGGGTGCCAGGGAGACCACGTAGTCCACCCGCTCGTCCACCAGCCGCCGGATCCAGGCCGCCGGGCTGGCCCGCCGGGCGACCGCTTCGCGGTCCCGGTAGTCGACGATCGAGCCGTCCGGGGTGAGCGGCACGTAGAGCACCCGGTTCTGGAGCTGGCTTCCCAGGAGCGGGTACTGGTACCAGTTGTGCCCCACGCGGTCCCACCCCGCCGTGACCGCCAGACGATGCCCCGGCCGTTCGTCGAGTGCCTGCCAGAGCGGCCACGCGGCGGCGTACGCCCTGTGGAGCGGGTGCATGTGGAAGGTCCGCACGCTCGGGTCGGCGGCGAAGGACCAGATCTCGTAGCGGTGGGCCGCGCGGATCGAGCCGACACCCGCACCGGCGAGCGCCACGGCGAGCACCAGCGCGGCGGCGACCCCGCCCGCGGGCAGCCATCCCCGGCTCCTGGCCCCGGAGGCGATCCACACGAGCACGCCGGCGACCGCCACGACCAGCGCCGCCGCACCCAGCGCCGCCGGCTCGGGCGGCGCCCACGCGACCGGTCGTGCGAGCCAGAGCCCCGCCAGCACCGCGGCCCCCCACAGCAGGCCACCGCCCCGCCCGTTCCAGCGTGCGGCCACCACGGCGAGGGCGGCGAAGGCGGGGGTCAGGTAGCGGCCCGCGGTGGTGACCTTGATCGTGCGGCGGAAGAGCTCCATGTTGCCGCTCAGGAAGCCCGCGAACATCAGCGCCGCGGCCGCGAGGAGGCAGACGGCGACCGCGAGCCGGCGCCGGTCGTGCCGCAACGACGGCAGCGCGAGGAGTGCGAGAGCGCCGACGACGAGGATGCCCGGCCCCGGGTTGACGAACGAGCCGCCGCTCCCCAGCCGGGAGAGGAAGTACCACCAGAACTCGACGGCCCCGCTCAAGTGGTACCGCGGGTCGCCCAGGAAGAGCTCCGCCACCCTGCCGGTGTCCGCGCTCCCTTCCGACAGGACGACATCGCCGAACGCGATCCGGAACGGGAAGAACGGCGAGCCCTGCTCGACCCAGGCGCGCAGGTACGAAGGCGCCCCGGCGACCGCGACCGCCAGGCAGGCGAGGAGGACGAGGCGCCGGGTCCGCCACGGCGCCGGGCTCCGCACGACCAGGACGACGACCGCGACGCCCGCCGCCGCGAAGAGGCCGGCGGTGGTGAGCTTGACGCCGACCATGAGCGCGAGCGCGGCGACCGCGAGCGGCGCTTCGATCGGGCGGCGCTCGATCGCCAGCCGCGCGACGAAGAGCGCCCCGAGGAGGAAGAGCGCGAGGGTCGTGTTGTCGACGTAGCCGCTGCTCAGGTAGGCGAGCACCGACGGCATGGCGCCCACCGCCGCGGCCGCCGACGCCGCCCGCTCGGGGTGCGCGCCGAGCACGACGGCGCCGGCGTAGGTGGCGAGCAGGACGACCGCCCAGACCGCCAGGCCCGCGGCGGCGATCGCCAGGTCGCCCCGAAACGGCAGCATCGCCCACGCCCAGTAGAGGTCGCCGACCACCGGGAAGTACTCGTAGTTACCCCAGGCGTCGGGGGCCGCGCGCGCCACCAGCCCGTGGCTCTGCACCCAGAGGCCGGCCTTGAACAGGTGGTAGGTCATCGAGTCCCA
>CAZLLV010000106.1:0-5460 GCA_964560325.1 uncultured Thermoanaerobaculia bacterium
TTCGTGTGGTACGGCCCCGCCTCGACATAGGGCAGATCCGAGAGCCCCACCCGCTCCGCACGATCCCCGAACAGGATCACCGACAGATGGTCCTTCGGGTACTTCGTCGTGATCAACTCGGTCAGCGCCAGCGCCACCTTCTTGGCCGGCGTGATCCGGTCCTCGCCGTAGAGGATCATCGAGTGGCTGATGTCGATCGCGAGGACCGTGGCGCACGAGGTGAGGTGCTCGGTCTCGTGGACCTCCAGGTCCTCTTCGGCGAGGTCGAGCCCGCCCTGGGTCCGCTCGAGGGCGTTCCGGAGCGAGCGGGAGACGTCGAGGTGGTGGTAGTCGTCGCCGAAGCGCCAGGCGCGGGTCTCCGGCAGGCGCTCCATCCCCTCGCCGGGCGCGCGCACCGGGTGGTAGCCGGGACCGGCTCGGTCGAGGCCGGAGAACACCTGCTCGAAGGCGCTCCGCCGGATGCGCCGCTCGCCCGTCGTGGTGAGCTGGACGGCGCCCTCGCCGTCCCGGGCGATCAGCTTCTGCTGCTCGAGGCTGGCGAAGAAGGCATCGAGGTCCACGTCCTCGTCGAGGTAGCCCTGCTGCTGGAGGTAGCGCATCCACTCCATCGCCTGCTCGGGATCGCCGCCCGAGGCGAGCACGAGCTGGTTGAACAGGCGCAGGAGATCGAGGCCGGCGAGGAGGCTCCGGATCAGCTCGGGATCGAGGAACCGGTAGGTGTGCCTCAGTTCACTCTCCCGGGACCGCCGTGCGGCTTCAGGAGCTGGAACTTGATCATCTCCTTGTAGCTCACCTGGCTGTCGAGGTCCTGGCGCGCGAGCTTCAGGTGCTGGTGGAGGCCCTCGAGGATCATCTCGGCGTAGAGGGCTCGCTCCTGCGGGGTCTCGCCGTGGCCGGCGGTCAGCTCCCAGAGGCCGGGGACCGACTCGAGCGCCGCCCGGTACTCCTCGAACGGCTGCTCGTCGTCGACCGTGATCCGGTTGCCTTCGGCGAACCAGGCGACGACGCCGGCGTACGGCCCGGTGTCGTCCTCGCCGCCGCTCCCGACCTCCTTGCCGACTTCGGGGAAGGTGCGGTCGAAGACCCGCTGCACCGCCTCGCCCACGAGCTTGCGCGCCACCACCTCGGCGCCCTGCTGCTCGCCCTCGTAGACCATCTCGACCTTGCCGGTCACCGCGGGCAGCAGCATGTGGAGGTCGCACAGCCGCGGGTAGACGGGGCTCTCGCCGATCGCGAGCGCCCGGCGCTCGAGGTTCGAGGTCAGGAGCTCCATGGCGGAGATGGCCACCCGCGCCGAGACGCCGGAAGCCTGATCCACCAGGTCGCTCTCGCGGGCGGTGACGCTGATCTCCTCGATCAGCAGCCGCACGGGCTCGGGGATCACCACCTCGTGGCCGTTCCCGTCCGACCGGTCGGAGCGATCGGTCCAGGCCTCCTGGCGGGTGATGTCGGCGGCGACGGCCAGGTCGGGCGGGTAGTGGGTGAGGATCTGCGACGAGATCCGGTCCTTGAGCGGCGTGATGATCGACCCCCGGTTGGTGTAGTCCTCCGGGTTGGCGGAGAAGACCATCAGGATGTCGAGCGGGATGCGGACGGGGAAGCCGCGGATCTGGAGGTCGCGCTCCTCGAGGATGTTGAACAGGCCGACCTGGATGCGCGGCGAGAGGTCGGGCAGCTCGTTGATCGCGAAGATCCCGCGGTTGGTGCGCGGCACGATGCCGAAGTGGATGACCTCGGGGTCGGCGAGTGTCAGCTTGCGGGTCGCCGCCTTGATCGGGTCGATGTCGCCCAGCAGATCGGCGATCGACACGTCCGGGGTCGCGAGCTTCTCGTTGTAGCGCGCCTCGCGCGGCATCCACGCGACCTTCGCGTCGTCGCCCTCCTGCTCGACGATCCGCGCCCCGTGGGTGGAGACGGGGGCCAACGGGTCGTCGTTCAGCTCGGTGCCGGCGAGCACCGGAACCTCGTCGTCGAGGAGCTGGACGAGCGAGCGGAGGAGCCGCGTCTTCGCCTGGCCGCGCAGACCGAGGAGGATGAAATCGTGCCCGGCGAGCAGCGCGTTGACCACGCCCGGGATCACCGTGCGCTCGTAGCCGAGGACGCCGGGGAAGAGCCGCTCCTTCGCCGCGAGCTTCGCCCGCAGGTTGCGCCGGATCTCCCGCTTGACCGACAGCGGCCGGTAGCCGGACTCGCGCAGGGCGCCGAGCGTCTCGGGGCGCCGCTCCGATCGCGAGGCCATCAGTCTTGGGTCTCCAGCCAGCGCTCGGCGTCCATCGCGGCGCGGCAGCCGCTGCCGGCGGCGGTGACCGCCTGCCGGTAGATCGGGTCCATCGCGTCTCCGCAGGCGAAGACTCCCTCGACGTTCGTCTTGGTCGAGGGCTCGGCGACCTTCAAGTAGCCGACGTCGTTCATGTCGAGCTGGCCGCGGAAGAGGCCGGTGTTCGGCTGGTGCCCGATGGCCATGAAGACGCCCTGGGCCGGGTACTCGGTCAGCTCGCCGGTCACCAGGTTCTCCAGCATCACGCCGTGGACGCCTTTCTCGCGGCTGCCGAGGATCTCGGTCACCACGCTGTTCCACTGGAACTCGACCTTCTCGTTGCCGAACGCCCGGTCCTGCATGATCTTCGAGGCGCGCAGCTCGTCGCGCCGGTGGACCACCGTCACCTTGGAGGCGAACTTGGTGAGGAACGATGCCTCCTCCATGGCGGTGTCGCCGCCGCCCACCACCACGACCTCCTTGTCGCGGAAGAAGAAGCCGTCGCAGGTGGCGCAGGCGGAGACGCCGTAGCCCATCAGCTCGGTCTCCGAGTCGAGCCCGAGGAGCTTGGCGCTCGCGCCGGTGGCGATGATCAGGCTGCCGGCGTGGTACGTGTCCGAGTCGGTGACGATCCGGAACGGCCGCTTGGAGAGGTCGACCTCGGTCACCTGCTGGAAGACCGGGGTGGCGCCGAAGCGCCGCGCCTGCTCCCGCATCCGGTCCATCAGCTCGGGGCCGAGGATGCCCTCCGGGAAGCCGGGGTAGTTCTCGACGTCGGTCGTGATGGTGAGCTGGCCGCCCGGCTGGAGCCCTTCGAGCACCAGCGGGTCGAGATCGGCGCGCGCCGCGTAGAGCGCCGCCGTCAGACCCGCCGGGCCCGAGCCCAGGATGACCATGCGGTGGTAGTTGTCCAAGGTGTCGCCCGATTCGCTCATCTGTGGGAAGGCCCCCCGCCGCGCGAGGCGGCGTCGCGCCGCCTCCAGAAAAATCGACCCGGCCGAAACTCCGACCGGGGCCGTTCGAAGTATAGCAACCGGTCGAGGAGCGTCCGGCTTCCAGCGGCCGCTCCGGCAGGCCGCCGGGCCGTCACCAGCGGCACCGGACCGGGTACTGCGTGATCTCCCGGTCCGGGGTCAGGAGCACCAGCCCGCCGGCGATCGCCTGGCAGATCAGCATGCGGTCGAAGGGGTCGCGGTGGAGGTCGGGCAGGCGGGGGAGCTGGAGCACCGCCTCCTCGTCGAGCGGCAGCGGCTCGATGCCGTGGCGCTCACGCTCCCTCGGCACCCACCGGTCCGGGTCGTCCGAGAGCGCGAGCTTGCCGGCGCCGTGCTTGACGGCGATCTCCCAGGACGAGACCGGGGAGAGGAAGACGCGGCTCTCCGGCGCGGTGAAGAGCGACCGCGCGGTTTCGGAGAGCCGCGAGTCCCCGCCCGTGATCCAGAGGAAGGTGCAGGTGTCGAGGAGGAGGTTCACCCCTCCGCCGCCCCGGCGCCTTCGAACGCCCGGAGGAGGTCCTCCGGCAGGGGCTCGAAGAACTCGGGCGGTACTTCGACCGTTCCCGCGGCGAGCCCGACCGGGCGCGGCGCCTCGCGGCGCGAGGGGACCGGACGGATTTCGGCGATCGGTACGTTGCGGCGACAGAGCAAGATGGTCTCTCCTTCCTCTTCCAGGGTGACGAGGTGGCGCGACAGGTGCGTCTTCGCTTCGTGGATGTTGAGGCGAATCATGCTCGGATTGTAGACCATAGAGTGAACTAGTTTCAAGGTTCATGCTCCTTCCTTTCCGTTTTCGGTCGAAATGTCACTCCTCGACGCGCCGGTCGAGGCTTCGGTACTGGATCGCTTCGGCGACGTGTGGGGCGCGGACGCCGTCGCTGCCGTCGATGTCGGCGATGGTGCGGGCGACCTTGAGGATCCGGTGGAGCGCGCGGGCGGAGAGCCCGAGGCGCTCGAAGGCGGTGTCGAGCAGGCGGCGGCCGGCGCCGTCCGGCTCGGCGTGCCGGGCGAGGGCTTCGCTCGACAACGTGGCGTTGACCGGCGTGGAGAAGCCGGCCGCGAAGCGGTGGGATTGCCGCTCCCGCGCTTCGACGACCCGTGCCGCGACCGCCGCGGTCGGCTCGCCGGGACCGGCGCGCAGCTCCGACAGCTCGAGCGCCGGCACTTCGACGTGGAGGTCGATCCGGTCGAGGAGCGGCCCGGAGATCCGGCTCCGGTAGCGCTCGACCATCGGCGGAGTGCACCGACACTCGTGGCGCCGATCGCCGCGGTGGCCACAGGGGCAGGGGTTCATCGCCGCGACCAGTCCGAAACGCGCCGGGAAGCGCACCCGCGCCTTCGTCCGGGCGACGATCACGAACCCCTCTTCGATCGGCTGACGGAGCGCTTCCAGGCTGTCGCGCCGGAACTCCGGCAGCTCGTCCAGGAAGAGCACGCCGCAGTGGGCGAGGCTCACCTCGCCCGGCCGCGGCACCGAGCCGCCGCCGACCAGCGCGGAGGTGCTGATGCCCGAGTGCGGGCTTCGGAACGGCCGGCGGCCGACCAGGCCCGCGTTCTCGACCTCCCGGGCCGGCCGCACCATCGAGTGGATCTTGGTGACGGCGATCGCCTCCGCCCGGCCGAGCGGCGGCAGGAGGCCGGGGAGCCGGCGGGCGAGCATCGTCTTGCCCGACCCGGGCGGCCCGATCAGGAGCAGGTTGTGCCCACCGGCGGCGGCGATCTCCAGCGCCCGCTTGGCGCCCTCTTGCCCACGGACCTCGGCGAGGTCGGGCCCGCCGTCCGGGCGCTCGCTCGGCGCCGGCGGACGGGCGGGCGTGCGCCGCACCCGGTCGAGCACGTGGTCGAGGGCCTCGGTCAAGGTGTCGACGCCGACCGCCTCGACGCCGCCGAGCGCGGACGCCTCGCGCGCCGTGGCCGACGGCAGGACGACCTCCTTCAGCCGCCGGCGGCGGGCGAGCTCGGCGATCGCGAGACCGCCGCGCACCGGGCGCACGGTCCCGTCGAGCCCGAGCTCGCCGGCGAACAGCGTGGCGCCGATCGCTTCGATGGGGATCTCGCCGTGCGCCGCGAGCAGCGCCATGGCGATCGCCAGATCGAGGTGGTTCCCTTCCTTGCGCAGGTCGGCCGGGGCCAGGTTGACCACGACGACGCGGGGAGGGAGGCGGAAGCCGGAGTTCCGGATCGCCCGGCGCACCCGCTCGCGGCTCT
>CAZLLV010000107.1:0-7022 GCA_964560325.1 uncultured Thermoanaerobaculia bacterium
GGTCGCCATGGACGCCGCGCATCTGGCCGGGCCAGGAATCCTGCAGGACCAGGTTGCCGCTCGCCTCGCCCTCCAGCCGGTTGCCTTCCGCGTCGACCAATGCGGGCTGCACGCCGTAAAAGGGGCGCATCGCCGAGCCGGGCTTGGCCGGTTCCAGGCCCGCTAGCGGCGCGATCAGGATCCCGCCGGTCTCGGTCTGCCACCAGGTGTCGACCACCGGGCAGCGGCCGTCGCCGACCACGTCGTGGTACCACTCCCAGACCTCCGGGTTGATCGGCTCGCCGACCGTGCCCAGCACCCGCAGGCTCGAGCGGACGTGCCTCGTCACCCACGCGTCCCCCTCGCGGGCGATGGCGCGGATCGCGGTTGGCGCGGTGTAGAAGATGTCGATCCCGAGGTCGTCGACCAGCTGCCAGTAGCGCCCGGCGTCCGGGTAGAGCGGGGTCGACTCGAACATCACCGTGGTCGCGCCGTTGGTGAGCGGGCCGTAGACGATGTAGCTGTGGCCGGTGATCCAGCCGACGTCGGCGACGCAGGCGTAGACCGAATCGGGCTTCAGGTCGAAGACCAGCTCGTGAGTCATCGAGGTGAAGACGAGGTAGCCGCCGGTCGTGTGGAGGACGCCCTTCGGCTGGCCGGTCGAGCCGGAGGTGTAGAGGATGAAGAGCGGGTCCTCGGCGTCCATCCACTCGGTCGGGCAGGTCGCGCGCTGCTTGCCCATCTCGTCGTCGAGCCAGTGGTCCCGCCCCTCGGCCATCGGCACCCGATCCGATCCTGGCGCTCCGGTGCGCCGGGCGACCAGCACGGTCTCGACGATCTCCACGCCGCGGACCGCGTCGTCGACCGTCTGCTTGAGCGGGATCGTCTTGCCGCCGCGCATCCCCTCGTCGGCGGTCACGACGATCCGGCAGTCGGCGTCGAGGATGCGGTCGCGCAACGAATCGGCCGAGAAGCCGGCGAAGACGATCGAGTGGACGGCGCCGATGCGCGCGCAGGCGAGCATGGTGTAGGCGAGCTCCGGGATCATCGGCAGGTAGATGCAGACCCGGTCGCCGCGGCGCACGCCGTGCGCCTTCAAGACGTTCGCGACCCGGCAGATCCGGCGCTGGAGCTGGCGGTAGGAGATGCGCTCGTACTCGCCCGGCTCGTCCTTCGCCCAGATGATGGCGGTCTTGTCCGGCTGCGTCTGGAGGTGGCGGTCGACCGCGTTGAAGCAGGCGTTGAGCTTGCCCCCCTCGTACCAGGAGAAATCGACCGCGTCGAAGTCCCAGTAGCCGATGTCGGCCGGCGGGTGGAACCAGCTCAGCCGGTCGGCCTGCCGCCGCCAGAAGCCGGCGGGGTCGTCGATCGACTCGCGGTAGAGCTTCCGGTACTCGTCGAGCGAGGAGATCTTGGCGTGCTTCGAGACGTGGTCCTTGACCGGGATCATCGGGCCTCCGGGGGATGGTTCGTGGCTCCGTGCACAGTGCGCTCGATCATACCGGGGCGCCCGGAGAACGGCGGTTCTGATGAAATACTCCAGGTCCTCCGCACACACCGTGGCATGGATCGGTGGAGCGGCCGCCGGTCGTTTCCGTCACCCGGCCCCATGGCCTTTCAGAAGGGAGCTCCGCTCCGTGTCTTCGTCACGTGCCGCACGCGCCTCCGACCTCGTCCACCCCGCCGTCCTGGTCTTCCTCGTCGGGCTCGCGTTCGCGGGCCTCGCGCCGGTCCTGCTCCAGGGTCAGACCCTCGAACCGGTCCAGACGGAGCCCATCGAGCGCTTCCTGCTTCGGCACGAGAACGGGGATTGGGTCGACCCGTACTCGGCCGACTTCACTCCCGCGGGGGACAACGGATACCTCGGCGTCTGGTTCGAGGCGGCGTTCCAGGACCCCGCACCCGGTCGGTTGATGGGACAACGGTTCGACGGCGACGACCGGGCGGTCTCCGAGCCGCGCCCGATCCCCTCCGATCCGCGCCCTCCCTACCCGTCGCCGTATGCCCTTCAAACGCACCGCGCCGGTGGACCGGTGCTGGCGATCTGGCGGCTCTCCGGCGAGCCGGTGTCGAACGTGGTCGGCCGCTATCTCCATGCGCAGGGCACGCCCCTGTCGCCTGTCGTCGCCATCGGCCACACCTCCACCAGCATGCTGCCGGCCGCGGCGCTCCACGAGTCGGGCCGCGCGCTGGTGGTCTGGCGGGTCGACGTCAGCGGCGCGATTCGGGGTCGCATTCTCGAGGCAAACGGTGGCCGCGGCCCGGTGCTCGATCTCACGAACGGCGACGCCCGGGGCCCGGCGGTGGCCGTGGATGCGAACGGGCGCCATCTTCTCGTCTGGCAAGAGTACGTGCACGGAACCGGTCCCCACTTCGACCTCTTCGGACGCTGGCTCGGCACCGACGGGCGGGCCGCCGGACTACCGTTCGTGATCGCCACCGACGCCTCCGGCTATCCGGAAGTCGCGATGTGGCCCGACGGACGCTCGGCGGTCGTCTGGTCGAGCTGCGGCGGCACCGACTGGGGCGCCCCGTGCGCGATGCGCATTCGATGGCTCGACGAGGACGGCGCTCCGGTCGGGCCTCCGCAGACGATCAGCCCGGACGACGGGCGCAGCCACGCGAGCCCGGAGATGGCCATCGATTCCGACGGCGTCCTGTTCGTGCATTGGCAGGTGTACCCGGCCAACCCGGGGACCTTTCCCGGCGACGTCCTCTTCCACGCCGTCGCCTTCGACGCGGTGGGCGCGCGGCTCGCCACCGCGCCGGTGCTGGAGATCAAGGGCGAGGTCGAGCGCCGCAAGGTGGTCGCGCTCGACCAGGACTTCTTCGTCTCCTGGTACGGCTACAACGCCAACCCGATCGACGGCACGTTCGCCATGCGCTACCGCTTCACGCCGGCGGACGACGGCGGCGAGGAGCCGCCGCCCCCGCCGCCCGACGATCCCGCGCCCCCCGCCGGAGCCGCCCCGCTCACCTCTCCGGAGGTCCCCGGCTTCCGCTTCTGGGTCCGCATCTCGACCGCCGGCGGCTCGGTCCTGGGCTCGATGGAGCCCGTCTGCATCCCGGAGACGGTCTGCGTGAGCGGTGCCCTGGCGGGCCGCTCGGAGGTCTTCCTCCGGGTCGTCGGCCCGCGCCCCAACGGCTACCTGTGGCCGACGATCGTCAAGTTCACCACCTCCACCGTGGAGGCGTGGATCGAGCAGATCGCCACCGGCGAGATCCGCTACTACGAGCTGGAGGGCGCGAGCCAAGGCGTCGACGAGCTACCGGGCCTGTTCGACCGCACCGGCTTCCAGCCCTGAGAAACGATACGGTCCTCTCGTCCCGATTCGGAACCGGGTCCGCACTCCTCTGCACATGATCCGATGGGCCCACCGGCGGTTCGAGGAGAGCGTGCGGGCGATGCCGGACGCGGTCGCCCTGGAGCACGACGGGACGGCCGTCACGTACCGGGAGCTCGACGCGCGCGCGGAGCGTCTGGCCCGCCGGCTCGCCCGGGGTCTCGCCGAGAGCGCGGGCGAGCCGCGCGTGGCGGTCCACCTCGACCGTCAGCCGGAGCTCCCGGTCGCCCTGCTCGCCGTCCTGAAGGCGGGCGCCGCCTACGTGCCGCTCGTCACCGGCCTTCCTGCGAGGCGGATCGCCGAGGTGCTGGCGGCGGCCCGGCCGGCCATCGTCCTGACCACGGCCGCGCGCCGCGGCCGGCTCCCCGCGACCGAAGCCCGCATGCTGGTGCTCGATCGTCTCGACGGCGAGCCGGACGAGACCGCGGACTCGCCGGCTCCCCGGGAGGTCCACGAAGGGAGCGCCGCCTACGTCGTCTTCACCTCCGGCTCGACCGGACGGCCGAAGGGCGTCGTCGTGCCGCACCGGGCGCTCGCCGCCCACGCGGAGGAGATCGCCCGGCGCTACGAGCTCGCGCCCGCCGACCGGGTGCTCCAGTTCGCTTCGCCCGCCTTCGACGTGGCGGCGGAGGAGATCTTCCCGACCTGGGCGGCGGGCGCGACCCTCGTCCTCCCGCACGGCCGGCTGCCGGAGGCTCCCCGGTCCTTCCGGGCACTCCTCGACGAGCGCCGGCTCACCGTCCTCAACCTCCCTTCGTCGTACTGGAACGAGTGGATCGCCGCGACCGTCGCGGCCGCCCTGCCGGCGCCCCCCAGCCTCCGGCTCCTGGTGCTCGGCAGCGAGCCGGTCCGTAGCGAACGGATCGAGGCCTGGCGCCGCCTTCCGGACGCCGCGGGCATCCGCACGCTGGACGCTTACGGAACGAGCGAGACGACGATCACCAGCACGGTCTTCGACATCCCGAGCGACTCCGGCGCCCTCGAGGGGTCCCAGGTTCCGGTCGGCCGGCCGGTCGACGGCGTCCGCGCCCACGTGGTCGACCGGCGCCTCCAGCCGGTGCCGCAGGGCGTGGCGGGAGAGCTCGCGATCGCCGGCGCCGGCCTCGCCCGCGGCTACCTGGGTGACCCGCGCGCCACCGCCGAGCGCTTCGTCCCCGATCCGTACGCGCCGGACGGGAAAGGCGGCGCCCGCCTCTACCGCACCGGCGACCGCGCGCGCGTCCTCGCCGGCGGCGACCTCCTGCTCCTCGGCCGGCTCGACGAACAGGTGAAGATCCGCGGCTTCCGGGTCGAGCCGGGCGAGGTCGAGGCGGTGCTCGGGCGGCTGTCCGGGGTGCGCGAGGCGGTGGTCGTGGTCGGACCGGCCGACGACGAGAAGAGCCCGCTGCGCGCCTTCGTCGTGGTGGAGGCAGACGCGCCGGACGCCACCGATCCGGCCGCGCTCTCGAAACGCCTGCGCGAGCGGCTACCGCTCCACATGCTCCCCCGCTCGGTGACGCCGGTCGCGGTGCTGCCGCGCACCGCCACCGGCAAGATCGACCGCCGGCGCCTGCTCGCGGAAGCGCGGTAGCTCTCGGCTGGCACGAAACCGGCAAGGTGCGCGGGGCGTCCGCTGAAATCACGACCGGCGGCCCGCGGGGCTTCGGTCGGCTTTTCTCCACAGGGAACAGGTGAACAGAATGAACCTCCAGAGACTCCACCCCACCGTCCGGGCCGCCGCAGCCGCGGCCCTCCCCCTCCTCCTCGCCCTCACCGCCGCCTGCGGGCCGAGCGCCGAGGAGATCGCGCGCCGCCAGGCGGCCATCCACGCCGAGCTGGCGGCCACTCTGTCCGCCGAGAACGTCCCGAGCGGGCTCGAAGGGAGCCGCGCCTGGCAGGCGATGCGGGAGCTCTACGGCGGCGAGGAAGCGGCCACCGTCTGGGTCGACGGCGAAGGGCCGCGCGAGAACGTCGACGAGCTGATCGCGGTGCTCGGCGGCGGGCCCGAGGAGGGGCGGGAGGGGCCGGCGAGCGCCGAGGACACGGTCGACACCTACGGGGTGGTACGCCTGGCCGACCTGCGCGACGGGGCCGCTCGCGCCGTCGAGGAGGAGAGCGAGGAGATGGCGCGCCACCTCGCCGATCTGGAGCTGGCGGCGAGCTACGCTTTCCTGACCCGCGCCATCCACGCGCTCGAAGGGCGGGTCGACCCGCAGGAGCTGAACGTCCAGTGGTTCACCGAGGGGCGCAAGGCCGAGCCGCTCGAGCTGTTCGCCCGGGTGCGCGACGGCGCGAGCCCGGTCCAGGTGCTCGACGACCTGGAGCCGGAGCACGCGGCCTACGAGCGCCTGATCGAGGCGCGCGACCGCTACCGGACGATCGTCGAGGGGGGCGGCTGGCAGCGCGTGCCGGCGGAGGGGCCGGCGCTCGAAGAGGGCGCCCGCGGTCCGCGCGTGGCGGCTCTCCGGCAGCGGCTCGCCGCCGAAGGCGATCTGCCCGAGGACGAGGTGGCCGGCGGAGCCGAGGGGACCGGGGCCGTGGTCTACGACGCGCAGGTGGCGGACGGGGTCCGGCGCTTCCAGGAGCGCCACGGGCTCGAACCGGACGGCAAGATCGGCGCCGACACCCTGGCCGCCCTGAACGTCCCCGCCGAGGAGCGTCTGCGCGCGATCGAGCTCAATCTCGAGCGGTGGCGCTGGATGCCCGGCGATCTCGGCGACCACTACGTCGAGGTCAACATCCCCGAGTACCGCATGCGGGTGATCCGAAACGGCGAGAGCGAGCTGGCGATGAACGTGATCGTCGGCAAGCGGCTCAACCAGACGCCGGTCTTCAGCGACCGGATGCAGTACATCGTCTTCAACCCGGAGTGGAACATCCCGGAGTCGATCGCCGACTCCGAGGTGGTGCCGAAGATCGTCGGCAACCCCGGCTACGCCGAGAGCCAGGGGATCGAGGTGGTGAACGCGGACGGCCAACGCGTGCCGGCGAGCTCGGTGCTCGGCCGCCGGCCGGTCGACCGCGGGGATGGAGGAGAGGACGAAGAAGAGGGGTACGAGGGCGACGACGGCGACGAACGGCGCGGCTTCTTCGCCCGCGTCTTCGGCCTCGACCGCCAGGGCGGCGGCGACGAGTCGGAGACCCGCGGCGTGACCGACGACGCGGAGGTCTACACCACCTCGACCACGCTACCCGCCGGCTACCGCCTGCGGCAGGCGCCGGGCCCGGAGAACCCGCTCGGGCAGGTGAAGTTCATGTTCCCGAACGAGCACAACATCTACCTGCACGACACCCCCGGCGACAGCCTGTTCGCCAACGCCGAGCGCGGCTTCAGCCACGGCTGCATCCGGCTCGAGCGGCCGCTCGAGCTCGCCGACTACGTGCTGCGCGGCGCCGGCGACTGGGACGAGGAGCGGATCCGCGGGGTGGTCGCCTCCGGCGAGCGCACGGAGGTCCGCCTGCCGGAAGAGATCCCGGTCCACCTCACCTACTTCACCGCCTGGGTCGGCGAAGACGGCCGGCTGCACTTCCGGGGCGACCTCTACGGCCACGACGAACGCCTCGGCGAGGCCCTCGCCGCCGAAGAGCCGCTGACCTTCGACCCCGCGGCGCTACGGGGCGAGGCGGCGGCGCCGGGCCGGCAGGCGCGGAACGACCGGTGACCTGAACGGGGAGCGGTCGGTCCCCCCTCCCTCCGGCCGGGGCGGGGGCTTCCGCCCG
>CAZLLV010000108.1:0-10474 GCA_964560325.1 uncultured Thermoanaerobaculia bacterium
CGACGGGGTCTCCCCCGATCGCCTGGGGCCCGCTACTCGGCGCACCGGCGCTTACCGAGACGGGACTTCCACCCGCTGGAGACGCACAGCAGGCAGGCTCCGACCCTACGGCTCGGTCGGATTCTGCTTCACGACGCACCACCGGGAGATCCTACCGCAGGGGTCGGCAACGCCCCGGCCGGCAAAAGCCCCGTCAGCGCATCGAGGAGATCCGCTTGAGGCTCGCGCGCAGGAGCTCGTGGAAGGCGCCGTCGGGGGTCTCGTCGAGCGCCGCGCGCACCGCCTGCTCCGCCGGGCCGCGCTTGTAGCCGAGGTTGACGAGCGCCGAGACCAGCTCGTCGTCGGCCTCGGCGGACGCGGTGGCGGCCTTCGGCAGGCCGTGGGCGAGATCGGCGACCTTGTCCGCGAGGTCGACGACCATCCGCTCCGCGCTCTTCTTGCCCACCCCGGGGATCGTGGTGAGCCGAACGGCGTCGCCCGCCGCGAGCGCCGCGATCAGGTCGGTCGGCGGCATGCCGGAGAGAATCCCCCGCGCCAGGCGCGGTCCGATGCCGGAGACGGTGATCAGGCGCTCGAAGAGCCGCTTCTCGAGCTCGGTCGAGAAGCCGTAGAGGACGATGCCGTCGCTCCACAGGTGCGTGTAGACGTACAGCTCGACCTCGCCGTCGCCGCGCGCCTCGACGTCGGAGAGGGTCGAGAGCGAGGCGTAGAGCTCGTAGCCCACGCCGCCCACGTCGAGGAGCACGCGCTCGAGCCCCAGGCGGATCGTCCTGCCGCGGAGATGTCCGATCATGGCGGCAGGATTGTACCCGGCGCCCCGAGATCCGGAGCCGGGGCCGCGAGGTTTGACGATATGGGGGAACAGCATTACAATGCTCTTCCCCTGCGATACCGCGCCGGGGCGCCAGAGAGGAACGAAGATCATCCGCCCGTCGATGCCATGGAACGTCCGGTCCGCCGTCGCAGGCGTCCTCCTCGCCCTCGCCTGCGCCTCCCCCGCGCCGGCGGGCGCCGGAGTCGCCGCCTCGGGCGACGAGGTGGTCCATTCCGGCGGTCCCTCCTCGCGCCTGTACGCCCCCGCCGCCGCGTTCGGTACCGGGGAGGCGGTTCTGGTCTGGGAGGGCAGCGTCGAGGGCGTCGGCCGGCAGCGGGTCGCCGCGACGGGAGCGCCGGTCGCCGCGGTGGCCGGGCTGGCGGAGAACGACCTGCCGGCCTCCACGACCTACCAGGGCCCGATCGTCCTCCAGCGGGACCCGTCGGTGGTCGCCCTCGAGAAGAACCGCATCGTCTCGGTCTGGGTCGAGGAGCGACAGCGGATCACCGTCGATCCGTTCTTCCAGAACAGCGAGATCGTCGCGTCGCGCATCATGGCGCGGCGGTTCGACCACCAGGCGCGACCGATCGGCCGGGCCTACGCGCTCGGTGCCGGCGGCCCCGCCGAGGGGGCGCTCGAGAGCGCGCCGACCGCGGTGCGGCTGACCAACGGGCGGGTGGCGGTCGTCTGGGGGACCACGATCGACGAGAATCCGACCGGAATCTACGGACGACTGCTGAACGCCCGCGGCCGGCCGCTCGGCGAGGTCTTCCGCGTCGACGACGGCATCGAGGACGCCGGCGGTCAACCGGCGATCGCGCCGGCCGCGGGCGGCGGCTTCCTGATCTCGTGGCAGGGCTGCTGGGAAGAGAGCGAGAAGCTCGACGTCTTCGTCCGGGTGTTCGACGCCGCGGCGGAGCCGGTGGGCGAGGGGTTCCGGATCAACTCGGCCACCGCGGGCAACCAGATCTGGCCGGCTCTCGCACGCGGCGCGAACGGCGGCTACCTCGCCGCCTGGATGACCCCGGGCGCTCCGGGGAGCGGCCTGGCCTACGAGGTGGTGGGACGGCCGCTGGACGACGACGGGAGGCCGGCCGGCCCCCAGGTGATCCTCAGCTCCGGCGCGGCGACCGCCCACGGCGCCCCGGCGCTCGCCGCCTCGCCCGACGGCTTCGTCGTCGCCTGGACGACCTGGCGCGGAAGCTACACCTCCGGCGTCCTGGCGGCCGAGGTGACCCCGCTCGGGCTCCCGCACGGCGAAGCGATCGAGGTCTCTCCCCAGGGCGTGATCGGAACGCAGTGGCAGCTCGCGCTGGCGACCGATGGCGAGGGCGGCTTTCTGGCCGCGTGGCAGGGCTTCGACGACGACGGCCACCCTTCGATCAGCGCGCGGCCGCTCACCACCGAGGGCTCCGGCAGCCGCTCGGCCGAGATGGCACCGCCCCGGTAGACCCCTACCAGACGTAGCGCTCGGCGATCTCCCGCTTGTCGCGGCCGGCGAGGATGTGGAGGGTGCGGATCTTCTTCAGGGTGGTGGGCGAGAGAGAGCCGAGGGGGATGTGGACGAGGCGCTTGGCCTGGGAGCGGGCGTAGCGGTGGAGGGTCGGCTTGGGCGGGCGCTCGGCGACGTGGACGACGAGCTTCTCTTCGCTGTAGTCGATCGCCGCCGCGACCAGCACGTCGGCCTTCTCGCCCTCCTGGTGGAACGGCCGGTAGTCGGGGTCGCTCCAGACGTCGAACAGGCGCCCGGGCGGCAGCGTCATCACGAACCCGCCGTAGGTCGCCCGCAGGATCCCCGGCCCGACCACCTGGGCCGCCGGGTCGGTCGCGTAGAACGCCATGTCGGACTCGTCGTGGCGCTCGCCGAGCCAGGTCATGCGGTACGGGTAGCGCTCGCCGCCCGAGGCTTCGCGTAGATCCCGGTCGAAGATCACCACCACCGAGCCCGCCTCCCCGGGCGCCCGCCCCAGCTCGCGCACCCAGATCCGCGGGTCCTCCCGGTGGCGCAGGGTCTCGCGCACGTCGATGCCGTCGAGGAGGCTGGTCGAGAACGGCTCGGAGCGAGCGTTCTCGGCGGCGAGCAGCCCCTTCGCCCGCGCCCGCAGGTGCCGGCCGAAGCCCTCGACCACCAGGTCCTCCGGCGGGTAGGAGCAGATGCCCCCTCCCCGGAACCCCTCCAGCCACTCCGTCGGGTCGTCGGTGGTCGTCCGCTCGCGCACCGGCACCGCCACCGGACGCCGCTTGATCCGGAAGTGGCGGCGGCGGAAGCGCACCCGCCGCGTGCCGAGCGCGTCCGGCAGGTCGAGCTCGTCGCCGTCGACGGAGACGGTCTCGATCTCCGCCGGACCCTCCTGCCAGGGGAAGGTCCGGGCGGTCTCCAGCACCTCCCAGGCGAGGTTGTCGTCGCCCACGCCGCGCGCCGCCGTCACCCAGCCGAGCAGGCCGGGGACGAGCGCGCCTTCGATGCGTGCCAGCCGGCGGCCGAAGTCGAAGAAGATCCGCCGCTGCCAGGGTGCCGCCTCTTCGCGGGTCTGCTGGGCGTAGGAGCGCGCGGCGATCCTCCAGACGGTGCCGGCGAGGGCCGCGCGGTCGGGCGCCGGGGAGCGGCCGGGCCGCGCGGTGGGCGGCGATCTCCACCACCCGGCGGCGGCGCGCGGCGGCGTCCTCGCCTCCCGCGCGGGTCAGCAGGGTGAGCCCGGCCTTGGCGATCGAGACCGGCTCGGACGCCGCGTCCTCGAGCCCCGGCTCCGGCGGCAGCTCGCCGCGGCGCAGCAGCTCCCAAGCCGCGTGGGCGAGCGGCGGGTCGGGCAGCAGGGCGGTGAGGCTCCGGGGCTCGACGTGGCGGAGCTCGATCGCCCGGCGCCGGGGGCGGGCGAAGGGTGCCGCCACCGGACCGGCCAGGGCGGCCGCCAGGCGCCGGACGTGGGCGGCGCCGACCAGCGCCACGACCGCGGCGTCCGGCCGTACCTCCCGGAGGGCGGCGAGCGCGCGGCGCAGGTGGTAGGCCATGCCCTGCTCCCGCCGCCGGTCGGCCTCGGAGACGGCGTCCGACGCCTCGCCCGCGACCGCCGCCACCAACGCCCCCAGGTAGGCCGCCGGGCCGATCTCGAGCAGCGCGTACGGATCGGGCACCGGCTCGGCGTGCCGCTCCGGGTAGGGCACGTCGGGGTCGATCAGGAGCCCCGGGCGCTCCCGCTCGGCCGCCCAGCGCAGCGCCTCGGAGAACGGATCGGCCGGAGCCGCGGTCCAGACCACCGCCTCCTCGTCCTCGCCCTCCGGGTGCGCCAGCACCAGGCTGACACGCGGCAGGCGTGCGATCGCGCGTGCGACCGGCTCCTCGAAGGTGGTCGGCAGCTCGACCGCCACCGCCGCCGGGTCGGCCGCGTCGAGCACCGCGCGGGCGACCGCCGCCATCTCCGCGCGGGCGTGGACTACCGGCAGCAGCCGCACGCCCGGCACCGCCTCGGGGGCGAGCCGCTCCAGCGCGTCCGGGGTCATGGCGGGCTCAACGGACGATCACAGCAGGTCGGCGGCTTCCAGGTCCTCCGGCGAGAGCGCGAGCCGCAGGGCGTCGTGGACGGCCTCGGCGGCGTCGCTCGCCTCGCCGCGGGCGAGCACCTTGGTGGCGTAGCGCACCAGGTTGATGCCGTCGCGCACCGTGTAGGAGAGGTCGGCCTCGTGGGCGCGGCGCAGGAACGAGAGCACGTACTCGAGCACCTCGCCGGGGGCGCTCGGCACCTGCGCGCGGAGGATCGCCCGCTCCTCGTCCTCCTCGGGGAAGTCGATCCAGACCTGCGGCATCAGGCGGGAGTGGATGTACTCCGGCACCTCGTAGGTGGAGGCGTCGTCGTTCATCGTGGTGGCGAAGCGGAACTCCGGGTCGGCGTAGATCTTGACCCCGGCGACCGCGCTCTCGACGTAGCGCCGGTGATCGAGGAGCGGGGCGAGCGACGCCCACGCCTTCTCGCTCATCCGGTTGCCCTCGTCGAGCACCAGCACGCCGCCCCGGAGCATCGCGGAGACCAGCGGCGAGGCCATGTAGCGCACGCCGCCGTCGGGGGCGAGCACCGGCGCCACCAGCAGATCGTCCGGCCGGGTGTCCATGGTCGCCTGCTGGATGTAGAGGGGGAGGCCGAGGATGCGCGCCGCGGCGCCCGCGAGGGTCGTCTTGCCGACCCCGGGCTTGCCGAGAAGGCGCGGGTTGAGCGGCAGGTCGTCCTCGGAGACCCGCGACCAGGCGGCGAGGAGCGGTGCCAGCACGTCCTCGCGGCCGACCCAGCGGGGCGACTCGCGGACCGGCGAGACGAGGTGGAGGTCGACCCCCTCGACCTGGACGACCTCGCTCACGCCGGCAGCTCCGCGAGCGCGCGCTCGAGGTCGGCCCGGAGGTCGTCCAAGCCCTCGATCCCGACCGACAGCCGGAGCATGCCGTCGCCGATGCCGAGCCGGCGGCGCTCCTCCGGAGGAACGGCGCGGTGCGAGGTCAGGGCGGGCAGCGACACGCCGCTCTCGACCCCGCCCAGGCTTGGGATGATCCGGAAGACCCGCAGGCGGTCGGCCACCGCCGCGGCCGAGGCGGCGTCGGCGACCTCGAAGGCGACCATGGCGCCGCCGGCGCGCATCTGTCGGCGGGCCACCGGGTCGTTCCCCGGGTAACGCACCGAGCGCACCGCCGGGTGCTCGGCGAGGAAGGCGGCGAGCCGGGCCGCGTTCTCCGACTGCCGCTCGACCCGGAGGGCGAGCGTCTTCATGCCGCGCGCGAGGAGGAAGGCGGCGTGCGGGTCGAGGCAGGCGCCCTCGTACACCTGGACCTCGCGCACCGGCTCCATCCGCTCGGCCGAGCCGGCGGCGAAACCTCCGGTCGCATCGCTGTGGCCGCCCAGGAACTTGGTGGCGCTGTGGATCACGACGTCCGCCCCGGACCCGTCCGGCAGGTGGAGCGGGCTCTGGAGCACGGGCGTGGCGAAGGTGTTGTCGACCGCCAGGAGCGCGCCGCGGCCGCGCGCCGCCGCGGACACCTCCGCCAGGTCGCAGCTGGCGAGGGCCGGGTTGCTCGGCGTCTCGAGCAGGACCATCCGCGGGGCCGGCCGCTCCGGGTCGGCGATCCGCGTCGCCATCTCCGCGAGCGGCACCGTCTCGACCGTCACCTCCGGATGGCGCCGGACGAGCCGGGCGAGCTGCTGGGTGGTGCCGCCGTAGAGCTCGGCGGCGGCGACGATCCGGTCGCCGGAGGCGACGTGGGCCGCGACCACGGCCGAGACCGCCGCCAGACCGGACGCGAAGGCGACCGCCTCCTCGGCGCCTTCGAGCGCCGCGAGCTTGACCTCCGCCACCCGCACGGTCGGGTTGCCGTAGCGGCTGTAGACCGCCTGCCGGCCGCCTGCGGCGAGGGCGCCGTCGAGCTCCTCGGTCGACTCGAAGACGAACGGCGCGGTCTGCCAGACGACCGCCCCGGCCGGCCGCCGCGTCACCGGCGCGCTCGACTCCTCGCCCGCGTGGACGGCGCGCGTGGAGGGATCTCGCCTGTCGGCCGGCTGGTCAGACTGGTCCGGCGGGTCAGGCCTCTCCGGTCGCTCCGGCACCGAGCTGCTCCTGGAGTCGACGGCTGGGCTGAATGCCCCCCTCCTGGCGCTTGCGCTCGAGGATGAGCGACGACAGCAGCCGGTCGAAGCGCTCCTGGGCCAGGCGCTCGCGGATCTCCTCGGTGCGGCTCGCCAGCTCCTGGGCGTCGAAGCCCTTGCGCTCGGTGACCTCGAAGAGGACCGGACCCTGCGGCGTCTCGACCGGCCCCACGAGGTCGCCCTGCTCGGCGGCCATCGCCGCTTCGTTGACCGCCGGGGCGAAGCCGAGTCCCTGCACGGTCCCCGTGGCGCCGAGCTCCGGGGCCTCGACCAGGTCGACGCCGAGCTCCGCGGCCGCCGCCTCGAGACCGGCGCCGCCCTCGAGGCCGGCGCGGACCTCCTCCAGGCGCTCGGTCGCCATCCGCTGAAGCAGCTCGGCCTCGACCTCGCGCCGCACCTGGGCTTCGACCTCCGAGAGCTCGGGCACCCGCGCCTCGGTCACCTCGGCGAGGCGGGCGACGATCGGACCGCGCGGCGTGGTCGCCACGCTCTCGCCCAGATCGCCCTCCTCCAGATCGGCGAGGAGCGCGTCGAGCTCCGGCGAGCGACCGAGCCCGGGCACCATCGCGCTCTCTCCGAACGGCGCCGAGGTCTCGAAGCGGACCGCCGGGTTCTCCTCGGCGAGGGCCTCCATCCGCTCGCGCATCTCGTCCGCGGACACGTCCCCGAGCTCGGCGAGCATCTCCTGGGCGATCTCGGTGGCGCGGCCCTCCAGGCGCTCGGAGGCGAGCCGGTTGCGGATCGACTCGCGTGCCTCCTCGAACGGGGTGACGCCGGCCTCCCGGCGATCGGTGACCTCCAGCAGGTGGACGCCGAAGGCGCTCTCGACCGGGCCGACCAGCTCGCCGGTCTCGGCGGCGAACGCCGCCTCCTCGAACTCCGGCACCATGCGGCCGCGGCCGAAGTAGCCGAGATCGCCGCCCTGCGCGGCGGAGCCCGAGTCGTCCGACGCCTCCCCGGCGACCGCCGCGAAGTCCTCGCCGCCCTCGATGCGCGCCCGGATCTCCTGCAACCGGGCCCGCGCCTCGTCGACCGATCGCTCGTCGCCGGTCTGCAGCAGGATGTGACGCGCGCGCACCTGCTCCTCGCTCCGGAACTCGTCCGGGTTCGACTCGTAGTAGGAGCGCAGGTCGTCGTCCGGGATCTCCATCTGGGTCCGCAGCACCCCCCGGTCGACCAGCAGGTAGTCGATCACCCGCTGCTCGGGCAGCGCGTAGCGGTCCTGGTTCTCCTGGTAGTGACTCTGGAGCGCGGCCTGGTCGGCCTGCACCTCGCCGCTGAAGCGGCTCGCCGGCAGCAGCAGGTAGCGGATGGCGGCGCGGTCGACGTCCTCGCGGTAGGCCCGCTCGACCTCCTGGTCGGTGACGTGGACCGACCTCTGGAGCACGTCGAACAGCTTCGCCCGCAGGAGGTCCTCGCGCATCAGGTCCTCGAAGGCGGCCGGGCCGCCGAACTGGCGGCGCGTGAAGTCCTCGTAGAGCTCCTGGCCGATGAAGCGACCCTGGCCGTCCTGGAACTGCGGGCTGGTGAGGATCGCCGCGCGCACCTCCTCGTCGCTCACCTGCAGGCCGAGGCGCTCGGCCTCCGCCGCGAGGATCTCAAAGTTGAAGAGCTGCTCGAGCGCCTGGCGCTCGAGTTGGAGCTGCGGCGCGATCTGGTCGAACTGCTCACCGTAGGCGGACCGCATCTGCTGGACCAGGTTCTCGTGCCGGCGGCCGAGCTCGCTCCAGGTCACCTCGTACTCGCCCATGGTCGCCGCCACGGTGCTGCCGGAGGCGCCCGGCATGACCGAGCCGAAGTCGACGAAGACGAGGAGGATGAAGACCGCGATCACCGCCCAGAGAATCCAGGCGAGAGACTTGAGGTTGTCGCGCATCGTTTTGAGCATGGACGCTGGTGCTCCTTTCGCACCTTCCCCGGGATGACTCGCACCGGCCGGCGCCGACGCCTCGCCGGACAGACCACCACCGGCCCCGGCGAAACGGGGAAGGAGCCCGGCACTTTAGCAACCCGGACCGGCGGGAGCAAGGGCGCGAGGAGTCGCCCAGGGGTCGCGATGGTGCTATAACTCGGAGCCGTGGAACGTCCGCCGGCCGACTCCCGCAACCGCGACTGGTACAGCGTATCGGTCGACACGCTGCGGGCCTGGGGCTTCGCTCTCGGGCTCGGGGTGCTGGTCGCGGTCGGCTTCTTCGGCTACCGCTATTGGGAGCACCACGACCTGGAGCGGCGCGCCTCCGAGGTGATCGCCCAGGCCCGGCTCCAGGCGAGCCGGCTGCGCAACCTGGAGCTGCCGGAGAGCTTCCAGGCCGATCACCGCAAGGGAGAGCTCCACCTCGCCCAGGCCACCTCGGCGCTGACCCAGGGCGACTTCGGCTCCGCGTACGCCCGCGGCCGCGAGAGCCGGGAGATCTTCGAGTCGATCCTGGAGGCGACCGGCCGGGCGCGCGAGGTCCGGGTCGCACGCATCGTTTCGCTCGACGGCCGCGTCGAGTACCGGCGGGGCGAGGGCGGCCCGTGGGAGAGCGCCGGACCCCGCCTCGCCCTCTACTCCGGCGACCACGTGAAGACCGGCGCGAACGGCTCGGCCAACATCCTGTTCGACGACGGCACCCACTACGTGGCGCGGCCGAACACGCAGTTCGTCCTCACCCACACGCGCAACGAGGCGGGGGCGTCCGAGCAGTCGATCCAGATGGACTACGGCTGGGTCAACCTGAACACGCGGGATCGCGGCGGCACCATCGCGACCCCCGACGCCGAGGCGCGGGTGGCGGGCGACTCCGAGGCGACCGTCGCCTACGACGCCGAGACCCGGAGCGGCCGGTTCGCGACCTACCGGGGCAGCATGGACGTGTCGTCCGCCGACGGCGAGGAGCGCCGGGTCGGCGAGCTCCAGGAGCTCGACCAGCGCGCCGGGGTGCTCTCCGAGCCGATGCCCCTGCCGCCGGCCCCCGCGCTCGACCGGCCGGAGGACAACCTCGGCCTCGACGCCGCCCGCGACGCCGAGCTGGTGCTCGCCTGGCAGCCGGTCGACGGCGCCGAGGGCTACGCGCTCCAGGTCTCGGCCAGCCACCTGTTCGTCGACAACGTGATCGACGTCGCGGGCCGCCGCAGGACGAGCGCCACCCTCGGCGTGCGCGGCGAGGGGGTCTTCCACTGGCGGGTGGCGGCGTCCGGCACCGGCGCCGCGCTCGGCCCGTGGAGCGAGACGCGCCGCTTCCGGGTCGCCGCCGCGAGCGAGCCGGAGCTCGACCGGGAGCGCGAGCCGCCGGCTCTCGCGATCGAAGAGATCGAGTCGTACGGTAGTATTTTCCTCGTCAGGGGCAGGACGGAGCCCGGCGTCACCCTCTCGATCAACGGCGAGCCGGTGCAGGTGGAGGTGGACGGGGATTTCAGCAAGACCGTCCAGTTCACCACCCCGGGCTGGAGCTTCATCGAGGTCCGGGCGCGCGACGGTGGAGGGACCGAAGCCGTGGTCACCCGGCGGGTCCACGTCGAGATCCTCTGAGCCGGCCGGCTCGAATCTTGCTCTACGGAATTCGCCGACGAGACGGCGGACCACCGCCCACAGCCGTACGCGCCGCGGAGGCGCGGCCGTAGCGACTGCAGCTTCGAAGCACAGGTCAAGGTCCCCGGTGCGGAGCCGGGAGACTCCAGGAGAGCCATGCCACTCATCTCGATCCTCAGATACTTTTCGAAAGACCTCGCCATCGACCTGGGGACCGCCAACACCCTGGTCTTCGCCAAGAACCAGGGAATCGTCGTGCGCGAGCCCTCGGTGGTGGTCATCAACAAGATCACCAACCGCATCGAGGCCGTCGGCGGCGAGGCGAAGGAGATGCTCGGCCGCACCCCGGGCAACATCGAGTCGATCCGGCCGATGAAAGACGGGGTGATCGCCGACTTCGAGGTCACCGAGCGAATGCTCGAGTACTTCATCAAGAAGGCCCACGGACGGAAGATGGTCGTCCACCCGCGGATCGTCATCGGCGTGCCCTCCGAGATCACGCAGGTCGAGAAGCGCGCGGTGAAGGAC
>CAZLLV010000109.1:0-14466 GCA_964560325.1 uncultured Thermoanaerobaculia bacterium
TGGTGCGAGTTCGGATCGATCGACGTCCTCGATCCGTTCTGTCCCCGCGACGACGAGACCGCCGGGGAGGGTGTCGGCGCCGTGGTGGAGCCGGAGAACGGCGCCGCCAGAATCGTTCTCGAGCACCGATACCCCGGCCGCCACCTCGGGCCGCCGGTGATCCCGTTGCCGGTGGCCGTGAATGCGGCTCCCGGCCGATCTGGACAGCCATGATGAGCCCACTCCAGGCCGTTCGCGTGATCGTCGCCCTGAGTCTCGCCCTCGGGGCCTCGAGCTGCGCCTTCACGACCACCGACGTGTACCGCCCGCTGGTGGTCGCCGAGTTCCCACCGCCCGAAGACTTCGACGAGATCCGGACCACCTACTTCCCCGAAGCGGACAACCTGCGGTTCGCCGAGTCGCTACGGCTCACGCGCGCCGCATGGGACTACTTCGACATCCAGAAGTACCAGTCGTTCTACGCCGATCTCGACATCCAGCGGTTGGCCGATGCCCTGGCCGCCTATGACGAGAATCCGTTCGCGTGGACGCAGCTCGGAGCCTACCTGGCGCTCCAGCACCGCCCAGAGGCGGCCGCGCTGGCGACCCTCCACGCTCTCGACGTTCTCGACCGCCTGGGCGACCTGACGGAGTCAGCCGAGCTGACCGAGCTGAAGCAGGTGAGCCGGATCAATCTGGCGATCTACCACAACACCGCCGGACGCCCGCAGGCCGCCCTCGCTGCCCTCGATCGGGCTGGAGAGCCGGAAGGCCTGCCCCCTTTCCACCGCCTGGCGTACTACTGGGCGGCGGCGCAGGCCCATACCGCCCTGTTGGACGTGAAGTCCTCCCGTACGGCTCTGGAGGAGGCTCGCGCTGTGGCGGACCAAGGCCTGGGCACGTACGGCGCTTGGGCGGACTACCCGCAGTACTTCAAGCCCAGCAAGCGCGAGGCCCTGTTCCGCTATCTCGAGGCCAGCAATCTGCGGATCGAGGGGCGCTACGGTGAGGCGATAGACCGGCTCGACGAGGCGATTGACGGCCCCAAAGGGGTAGCCGACCCGAAGCTCTGGGACGCGCGCTTTCTGCGTGCTCTCGCCTACAAGGAAAGCGGAAACCTGGACCGGGCGGCATACGATCTGGAAAGACTGGCCGTCCAGGTGCCCGGCAAGCTGTTCCGGCGCGAGGCGATCCTCTACTACCTGGCCCTGGTGCGGATCGAGCGTCAGGAGCTGATCGAGGCGAGGGACGCCCTGGCGCGCTCCGTGGAGATCGTCCGTGCCGACAACCGGCGCCTTGGCAAGGCCCTCGAGGATACCCTGGCGAGCGACGGCCTCCCCCTGGCGGTTTCTGAGGTGCTCGGCGCCGCCCACACCGACGAAGGATGGGTCTTCTCGCCCGCCTTCGAAGCACTCGGCGAGGCCTACCTGGACGCGCTGGCCCATCGCTCGCCGGGTCGTGACAACCCGCTCTGGGTCGACGAGGCGGAGAGGATGTTTCAGGTCGCCCTCGGTGAGCGGGGCTTCCCGGACGACACGCGCGGCCGGGCACCGGACGCGATGGTGATTGAGGCCGTCGCCACGGAGGACAGGACCGGATTTCCCCAGACTTCGATCGTGCCGGACTGGACCTTGGCCCACCGCTTTTACTCCTCCCTCGTCCCAGGAACCGCGAGGTATACACGCCGACACGTCGCCCACTCGCGGCTCGCTCACCTGTACTGGCAGCGAGGCGACCACGACTTGGCCCTGGAGCGCTTCGCCGAGACCCTCGCCGCCTCACCCCGCGACGCCCCGACCCTGATGAGCCTGGTGGAGTTGGGCAGCCGGGCGCCGAACGACGAGGCCGCCCGGAGCGCCTACGACCTGGTGCTCCGGTACCTGCCGGTGGAGGCCGCCCCCTTCGGTGTCGAAGAGGCTGTCGGCCCGGGGCTCGACAGCTTGCTGGCCGACCCGCCGGGGGCGGCGGGCTCCGAGGAACTTGCCCACCTGCGGGCTCGGCTACTCCTCCTTCGCGGCGAGCTCGACGCTGCCGCGGAGGCATTCCGGCGGGCCGGCGAGGCCCATCCCGGAGCCCTCTGGCCGGCCACCGGTGGGGCCTGGGTCGACCTGAACCGGGACCCGCCGGGCGACCCCGAGACCACTGGGCGGCTCGACAGAGCGCTCGTCGCGGTGGGACCAGCGACCCTCCGATGGCAGCGCCGGGACGCCCACTTCGTCCGCGGCCAGATCCGGCTGCTGACCGGCGACGCGCAAGGTGCGCTCGAAGACTTCGAGGCAGTCACCACGTTGCAGCAGGGCTGGTCTCTGGCGGAGGAGGGCGTGCTACTTGCCGAGAGCATGGGGGGCTTCCGAGGGAAGGCGGCTGGATCGTAACCGGTCGCCGACCGCCCCTTCGTGGACGTCAGTCCTGGAAGATCTCCACGCTCCCGTCGTAGGGGGAGTTGGCGGCGGGAATGGCCGGCGCGGTGCCGGGCAAGGCGTGCACGCCTCCGCCCGCGTCGGCCAGGTTCGCCGCGTTGAGGGTCAGGACCGCCGCGATCCCGTGCACGGGGATGTTCGGCATGTCGGCCCCGATGCCGCCGCCGGCCGCCTGGGTCTTCACCGCCGCGTCGATGGCGGCCCCCGCTCCGTTGAGCGCCGTCATCGCGTTGCCGCCCATCGCACCCATCGGCTTGTTGATCGTCACGACCCGCCAGGTCACCCTGATCATGTTCGGGCAGTAGGAGTAGAGGTCGCCGACCGCGGGGACCGCCGACCACGGCGCCGTCGCCACCTGGACCCAGTACTGGAGCGCGTACCAGTAGAGCTGGTGGCCGCTGCCCATCTCGTTGAAGGCACGGAAGTTCTGGAGGTAGACCCGCAGCCGGTTCTCGACCGTGCGGTGGTTGGCGTTGGCCTGTGACGTGAGCGGCGTCAGGTTGTTCCAGTTGCCGCCGCTTCCGCCCCACTCGCCGTTGATCAGGTGGCCGCGGTACCAGATGTTGGCGCCGTCCTGGGTGAACGGGAAGGTCGGTCCGCCGCCGGCCGGGGGCGCGTGCAACCAAGCCAGGTCCCATCCCGGACCGAGCGCCGAGGGTGGGTTGTGGGTGCGCCCGTTCGGCCGCTCGATGTCCGGGCCGAGCAGCGCGTAGGCGCTCGACCCGCCGAAGGTCTGGCCGGCCTGCCAGACGGCGAGCGGGCCGTGGGCGTGCCCGCGCGCCATGAAGACGTCGTTGTGGGGCGTCCAGTGGACGTGGTCGTAGCGAAGCTTCGTCATGCGCTCGTCGTCCCGGGAGTGAGGAGGCGGGAGCCTACATCAGGCCGGGCCGCTACGATCCGCTTCGCGCGGCTTGGATATGCTCGGCGGATGCAAGACATCGACACCCTGCGCGAGATCCGCGGCTTCGTCCGCCGCCTGACCGATGACCTTTCCGACGAGCAGATCCTCGCCCAGCCGCCGGGGGCGAGCAACAACGTCCTGTGGAACCTCGGGCACCTGGCGGTGACCCAGCAGCTCCTTCACTACAAGCTCTCCGGGCTGCCGATGTACCTGCCGGACGAGGTGGTCGACGGCTTCCGCAAGGGCACCTCCCCCGCCGACTGGAACGGCGCCCCGCCGGCCGGGATCGGCGAGATCCGCGAGTGGCTGGTCGAGCTGCCGGAGCGACTGGCCGAGGACCACGCCGCCGGCTGCTTCGGAGAGTTCCACGAGTACCCGACCTCGACCGGCATCACGTTGCGCACCCTCGACGGTGCCCTCGCCTTCAACAACTTCCACGAAGGCCTCCACGCCGGCTTCGTGATGCGGCTGAAGAAGCGGATTTGAGTTACCCTCTCCGCCCGAGCCCCGACCAGGACTTTTCCCGAGGAGGTAGGAGATGACCGACCGCACGCTCGCGGCCGCGCTGGCGGCCTTCGCCCTGACCGTCTTCGCCTTCGCCCCGTCCGCCGCCGCGGACGAGGCGCTCCGCGCGGCGATCGCCGAGGACTACGAGGAGCACCTCGAGCCGCTCTTCGTTCACTTCCACCGGAACCCGGAGCTGTCGTTCGTGGAGCACGAGACGGCGGCGCGAATCGCCGAGGAGCTGCGCGCGCTCGGCGTCGAGGTGACCGAGGGCGTGGGCGGTACCGGCGTGGTCGGCGTGCTGGCGAACGGCGACGGGCCCCGGGTGCTCGTGCGGGCGGACATGGACGGGCTGCCGATCGAGGAGGACTCCGGCCTGCCGTACGCCTCGACCGCACGGCAGGTCGACGTCGACGGCGAGGAGAAGCCGGTGATGCACGCCTGCGGGCACGACGTGCACGTCACCTCGCTCGTCGGCACCGCCATGCAGCTGGTCGACCGGAAGGACGACTGGTCCGGCACCGTGGTCCTGATCGCGCAGCCGGCCGAGGAGCGGATCGGCGGCGCTCGCGCGATGCTCGAGGACGGTCTCTACGAACGCTTCGGCGTGCCCGACTACGCGCTCGCGTTCCACGTCTCGGCCGGGCGCCCGGCGGGCAAGGTCACGGTGCCGGACCGGCTGGTCGCCTCGTCGTCGGACAGCGTCGACATCACGGTCCGCGGCGTCGGCGCGCACGGCGCCTCGCCCCACCGGGGGAAGGACCCGATCTACATCGCGTCGCAGCTCGTGATCGCGCTCCAGGGCCTGGTCAGCCGCGAGCTCTCGCCGCTCGAGCCGGGGGTGGTGACCGTCGGCTCGTTCCACGGCGGCAGCAAGCACAACATCATTCCGAGCGAGGTGAAGCTCCAGCTCACCGTCCGCTCCGACAGCGAGGAGACGCGCGAGAAGCTGCTCTCCGGGATCGAGCGGATCGCCGAGGGCGTGGGGCGCACGGCCGGGCTGCCGGAGGAGCTGCTGCCGGTGGTCGAGCGCTCGAAGGAGTCGACGCCGACGACGGTCAACGACCCGGAGCTCTCGGCCCGGGTGCGCGCCGCGATCGAGCGGGAGCTGGGGGCGGACGCAGTGATCCCGGACGAGCGGAGCGGCATGGGCGCCGAGGACTTCGCCTACTTCGTCCAGACGGAGGAGAAGGTGCCGGGCGTCTACTTCTCGGTCGGCGGCACGGCGCAGGAGGATCTCGACGCCGAGGCGGCCGGCGGACCGGCGGTGCCGTCGCACCACTCGCCGTTCTTCGAGATCGAGCCGGAGCCGTCGGTGACGGTGGGGGTGGAGGCGATGACCGTGGCGGTGCTGGAGCTACTGGGGCGTTAGCCCATCCGCTCGCCCGGGTGGGCGAACAGGAAGCCCTGGCCGTTCTGGAAGCCGATCTCGGCGAGCGCCGCCGCCTGCTCCTCCTGCTCGATCCCTTCGGCCACCGTGGCGAGGTCGAGCTCGCCCGCCAGCACGCTCACCGTGCGCACGATCTTCAGGCTCGACGGGTCGGTGAGCATCGCCGCCACGAACGAGCGGTCGAGCTTGACGCCGTCGATCGGGAAGCGGTGGAGGTAGGAGAGGCTCGAGTAGCCGGTGCCGAAGTCGTCGAGAAAGAGACGCACGCCGAGCTCCGACACCCGCTCCAGCGTGTCGCGCGCCGCCTCCGGGTCCTCCATCAGGGCGCTTTCGGTGATCTCCAGCACCAGCCGCTCGGGCGGCGCGCCGGCCGCCGCCAGGATCTCCGGCAACCGCTCCGCGAGCCGCGGGTCGGCTAGCTGGCGCGGCGACAGGTTGACCGTCACGTAGGTGCCCGGCCCTTCGATCGCGGCGATCGCGGCGCACGCCTCTTCGAGCACCCAGAGCCCGATCGGCACGATCAGGCCGGTCTCCTCGGCGAGCGGGATGAAGGTGGAGGGTGGCAGGAGGCCGCGATCCGGGTGGCGCCAGCGCAGGAGCGCCTCGAAGCCGGCGATCGACCGGTCGTCGAGCGACACGATCGGCTGGTAGTGGAGCGCGAGCGACCCGTCGCCCAGCGCCTTGCCGAGCTCCTGCTCGAGCTTGATCCGGCGGATCGCCTGGTCGCGCACCTCCTGGAGGGCGCGAAACTCGCGGCCCGCGCCGTCGGCGGCCTCGCCGGCCGCCTCCTTGCCACCGCCCCGGCCCGCGGCCGGCGCGGCGCCTGCTCTGGGCGTCTGTACACGCCGGTTGGTCGAGCGCAGCCGGTCGAGGGTGACTCGCAGGAGCATATGGAGGAGCGGGTCGGCCCGGTGGAGCTCGCTCTGCACCCGCTCGGGCGTCAGCACCACGACCTCGGTCTCCTCGACGGCGGTCGCGGTCGCCGAGCGCACTTCACCGTCGACCAGCGCCATCTCGCCGAAGAGATCGCTCTCGCCGAGCACCGCCAGCCGCACCGGCCGCCCGGCGCGCAGCGAAGAGATCTCCACCCGGCCGCGCTCGATGACGTAGGCGCGGTCCCCGGGCTCGCCTTCGCGGAAGATGGGGGTTCCGGGAGGGAAGACGTGGTGCTCGAATGGGGAGGGCATCGATCCGAGAGGGGACACTAGCATTTCGCGTCGGGGGGCGAGGTGGTATGTAATCTGCTATCGGCGTAGGACGAACGACCGAACCGGAGGAGGCGAGCGATGGTCCAGTGGCGAGGCAGGCGGAGGAGCACGCAGGTGGAGGACCGGCGCGGCATGCGTGTGCCGGGCGGCAAGGCGACGGTCGGCGGCGGGCTCGGAGTGCTGGTGATCCTGGCGGTGGCGCTGCTGACCGGCACCGACCCGGGCGAGATCGCCGAGATCGTCGCCGGGCCGAGCGCGGGCGTCGACGCCGGGGGCGGCCAGCCGGCGCCGCCGCCCCCCGAGGACGACGAGCAGGCGGAGTTCGTCGAGGTGATCCTGGCCGACACGGAGACGACCTGGCAGAACCTCATGCCGCGCTACGACCGCGAGTACGACCTGCCCGGCCTGGTCCTCTTCAGCGACGCGGTCCAGTCCGCCTGCGGCCTCGGCGCCGCGGCGATGGGCCCCTTCTACTGCCCGGCGGATCAGAAGATCTACATCGACCTCTCCTTCTTCCGCGAGCTCGACCGCCGCTTCGAAGCGCCCGGCGATTTCGCGCGCGCCTACGTGATCGCACACGAGGTGGGCCACCACGTGCAGAACCTCCTCGGCATCAGTAGCGAGGTCCAGAGCCGCCGCCGGAGCGCCGGCCAGTCCGAAGGCAACGAGCTCTCGGTGCGCCTGGAGCTCCAGGCCGACTGCCTCGCCGGCGTCTGGGGGCACCGCGCCGAGAGGGAGCGCGACCTGCTCGAGAGCGGCGACGTGGAGGAGGGTCTGCGCGCCGCGGCCGCGATCGGCGACGACAACATCCAGCGCCAGACCCAGGGCCGCGTCGCCCCCGAGTCGTTCACCCACGGCACCTCCGAACAGCGCGTCCGCTGGTTCCGCCGCGGCTTCGAGACGGGTGATCCGGATAGCTGCGACACGTTCGCGGCCGGCGCGCTCTGACGTTCGATTACCAATACATCGTGTAGGGGACGAGCCTTGTCTCGTCCCGAGGTGACGTGACCGCCGAACCTTCGCCCGCGCCCCTATCGAGACAGGGGCGCGGCGGGCGGAGACAAAGCTCCGCCCCTACAGCCGTCCGAGGGATGGCAAGCGGTGAGCGTTACTCCACCACGTGCCACTCCGTCTGCCGCCCGGCGAGATACACGACGCCTTCCGGACCTCCCGCCGGGGCGTATGCGGCCGACTGCTCCAGCTTGATCTGCACCCACTGCCCGTCCCACTCCGGCACCCGCACCTTCACGTTCCCCTCGATCGCGTAGCCCGTCGACTCGTACAGCGGCCAGTCGCCACGCACCGCCGTCGGCCCCTGGTCGTCCCACATCCCGATCGTCGGTCCCGGCGCGTGGCCGAAGAAGCCGAGCGGGTGGGTGTAGACGCTGCCGACGATCCCCTCGTCCGAAGAGCGCCGGAGCGCATCGGCCAGGATCTCGTTGCCCGGGCGCCCGGTCTCGAACGACCCGGTCAAGAGATCCTGCCAGCGGTTGCCGACCGCGAGCGCCCGCCGCAGCCCCTCCGCCACCTCCGACTCGCCCGGGCGCAGCACGTAGCCCATCTCCTGCGTGTCGGTGCACAGGCGCAGGTAACAGATGCCGACGTCGGTGTGCAGCACGTCGCCGGGGCGGATGACGCCCGAGGTGCCGCAGAAGGGGTTCTCCTCCGTGCACTCGACCCCCGGCCGCTGGAGGTTGACGTAGGGCTGGAACCAGATCGGCAGGTCGAGCGCGGCGAAGCGCTCGCGGATGTACCAGGCCACGTCGTCGGTCGTGGTCACGCCAGGCGTCACGACCCGCTCGGAGAACGCTTCGGCGATCACTCCGCGGGCGAGCGAGACGACGTGCGGGTAGACGTCGAGCTCCTGCGCGGTGCGGGTCTCGACCCAGCGGATGACGAGATCCTCCGCGGAGGTCAGGCGGTCGACCAGGTGGCCGGCGTCGGCCTCGCGGAGCGCGCGCTCCAGGCGGTCGCGCAGGCTGGCGGTGAGGCCGTCGGCGACCGGCCAGTGGTCGGAGACGTCGATTCCGATCCGCTCCGGGTCGCGCTCTTTCAGCACCTCGGCGAGGCCCTGCCACTGGCCATCGAGGTCGCCGCCTTCCCAGGCCGATTCGTAGGGCGGGCCGAGGGGGTAGCGGTTGACGGTCAGCAGATCGAGCCCCTCGTCCTGGAGGTGGAAGACGAGCATGGTGGTGCGGCGGGCGGCGAAGACGGGCTCGGGGACGAGCGTCAGGTAGACGGGGTCTTCGGCGTACTCGCGGTTGATGACCAGCCAGAGGTCGATGCCGGTCTCGCGCATGAGGTCGGGGAGGAGGTGGAGCAGGCGGTCTTCGAGCATGCGGTTGACCGGCTCGACCCGGGCACGCCAGGGGAGGACGGCGGGGGCGCCGTCGAGGACGCGGCCCTGGGTGTAGGTGGGGGGCGAGCTCGGCGCGTCCTGGGCGGGGGCGGGGGTGGGGGCGAGGGACGCGAGGGTGAGGATGGTCAGGGCGAGGGCGAGGTTCCTCGTCGGCATGGGTGGTCCTCCTGGATGTTGGATCGGGGTTCGGGGGGAGTTTACTGGAGTGGTGGGTGGGGCGTGGGGGCGGCGAGCTCGCCGGGCCGTGGCCGGGGCGGGCCGCCCGGAGGGGCGGCTCGGAGGGGTCGGACTTCCACAGCTGTCCTCGCCTCGCACGGCTGTCCGCGGGTGGTGCGGGCGTGCGCTCCCACCGGGCGTGGCGGCTCCGCGGGCCGTGAGCCCTCCGGGAGGCCCGCCCCGTCCCCGGCCCTCCCGGGGGTGCACTCCGCAGGGGTTGGAGTAGCGGCCGCGGACCGCCGGTGGTGGCCGGATCGTCGGTGCGGCGGCCGAGCTCACCGTCGTGCACTCCGGGGTGCAGTGCCGGCGTTCTCGCCGCGAGGTGCATGGGCTCTGCGTCGCTGGCTGCCCCCAGAACGGGTGTAGGGGAGGAGCTTTGCCTCCTCCCCGGGGAGAGGGGGGTGAGGCTTCGCCGTCGAGCGTGGAACGCCTCGAAATTGGCCGGGTCCTACTGCGTCCCCGGTCGAGCCGAGGTTCAGGTACCGAGGAGGGCGAAGCCCTCCGCCTTCTTCAAGCCGGTGTCGAAAGTCCAGGTCTCGCTGCAGCCGGCGTTCTCGTGGATCAAGCCGAGCAGGTAATCGGCAAAGTCGGCCACGCCGTCCCGGTAGCGGGAGAGGGCCTTCCGCACCAGGTTTCGGTCCTGGATCTCGAAAACCGTGGCGTCGAGGAGGCCTTCCAGGACGTTGACGATCTCGCGCCTCTCGTAACCGTAGGGACGCCCCCTGAGCACCCAGGCCAACTCACACAGGACGATGCCGCTCACGAACAGCCGTTCTCCGCGGTTCTCCGCTTCGGCGATCTTTGTCCTCACCGTTTCGGCCTTCTTCGGATCGTCCGCCGTGAAGTAACGAACGAGGGCGTTGGTGTCGAGACCCTTCACTCGGTTTCCAGTGTGCTGGCCAGAATACGCCGGTCGTCTTCCGCACGTCCTTCAGCGATGGCGGCGTTCATCTCTTCGACGGAGACGGACTTCCTGCCGGGGCGGTGGAGAATGCCGAAGAGGTCGCGGGCGGACCGGGCAACGGAGGCCAGTCGGACTTCACCGTTCTCGTCGACGCGGAAGTCGATGCGGTCGCCTTCGGTCACGTGGAGATGTTCCCGAATCGTTCTGGGGATCGTGACCTGCCCTTTACTCGTGATCTTCGCGGTCGTCATGATGTCGCTCCTGTCGGTGCTCCTTACGGATGGTAAGGATAGCATGAGTGATGGTGGAGGAGGGATGGAGTGGCGAGTCCGCCGGGCCGTGGACGGGGCGGGTCTCCCGGAGGGGCGGCTCGGAGAGGTCGGACTCACCAGGCTGTCCTCGCCTCGCACGGCCGTTCGCGGGCGTTGCGGGGGTGCACTCCCGCCGGCCGTGCTGGCTCCGCGGGCCGTGAGCCCTCCGGAAGGCCCGCCCCGTCCCCGGCCCTACCGGGGGTGCCCTCCGCAGAGTTTGGAGTAGCGGCCGCAGGCCGGATGTGGAGGCCGAGGCGTCGGTGGGGCGGCCGGGCTCACCGTCGTGCACTCCGAGGTGCGGAGGCGGCGTCCTTGCTACCGGATCAGCCCTCGCAGGGCCTCGTTGAGGCGATGCCGCCTTCCGGTGGACCATGACGCTCCAGGACGGTGCTGCCGTCCTTGCGTTGGATCGTCACGGTGTGCCCCCGTCGATACTCTCGGGCGTACTTGCCTCGGACGCCGCCGCTGAAGTCGTATTCGGGGCGCATCTCCTCGCCCATCACCTCTGGAGATTCACGATCCATCCTCATGCTCAGTATAGCGGGGCCTGGAAGAGTGGCACCGTGGGAACGGGGCGGATGTCGGCCGGGGCGGCCTCTCGACCGCCCCGGCCCGAGGGTGCCGCTACCGGACGCGGCGCATGAGGGCGCGGCCGAGGATGGGGAGGATCTCGGGGTCGAGGGCTTCGACCAGGAGGGAGAGGGCTTCGGGGGTGGCGGCGAGGGTGCGGAGGGTGTGGAGATGGGCGAGGAGGCCCGGTCGCTGCTCGGCCTCGCCGGGGCAGAGCTTCGGAGTCAGGTGGCCCAGGAACGTGCGGCCGTCGTGGAGGGTGTGGCCGTGGCGGCGGCGGGGGCCGCTGGGAGCGTCGGTGTTGACGTGGAGGGTGCTGGGACTGGCGAGGATCGAGAGGGCGGCGGCGGTGAGGAGGGCGGTCGTTTGTACCGGCCGGGCAACGACCCCGGACTCCGGTGCTGCTTCGTTGGCAGCGACACTAACGAAAATATGGGCGGAAGTAAAGCGCAACCGATGGTCGAAAGCTCCGGCTGCCACCCACGGTGATCCCCGTCCCGCGGCGGTGGGGCCACGCCGGGTGACATCGACCGAGGGGCGCGGCATCCACGGAGGTGAAGCGGAGGTCGCGGAGGGGAGAGCCGCGTGGTTGTCTGAGCGACCGGAGGGAGCGAGTTCACGCGGCGCCCGGAGCGACCTCCGCTTCGCCCCGTGGATCGCCCCGAGCGTCCGTCACCCGGCGTGGCCCCACCGCCGCCCCCCGGCCTCCTCGCACCCCAGGGGGGAGACGAACCGCCCTATAACGGTTACAATGGCCACCCGCCAGCGCGGGCGCCGGTTTCGGCCCCGTCCAGCCAGCAACACCCACCGACCCAGGAAGGTCCCTCTCCGATGACCCGCCGCATGTTGATCAACGCCCGCTCTCCCGAAGAGATCCGGCTCTCGATCGTCACCGACGACAAGCTCGACGACTACCAGCTCGAAGTCGCCGACCGAAGCCTCATCCGGGGCAACATCTACCGGGGCACCATCGCCTCGATCCAGCCCAGCCTGAACGCCGCCTTCATCGACTACGGCGGCGAGCGCCACGGCTTCCTCTCGGTCCGCGACATCATGCCCGACGCCTGGTACCGCCAGCCGGAAGACCCCCGCCGCCCGAGAATCGACGAAGTCCTCGAGCGCGGCAAGCCGATCGTCGTCCAGGTCGCCCGCGAAAGCGAGGGTACCAAGGGCGCCGTGCTCACCACCGACCTCTCCCTCGCCGGCCGCTACCTCGTCTTCACGCCGTTCAACGACACCCGCGGCGTCTCCCGCAAGGTCGAGGACGACGACGTGCGCCGCCGCTTGAAGGAGATGTCCTCCGGCCTCGACGTGCCGGACGGCAGCGGCGTGATCGTGCGCACCAACGCCGTCGGCCAGACCAAGACCGTCCTCCAGCGCGACCTCGCGGCGCTCCTGCGGCTCTGGAAGCAGATCTCGCTCGAAGCGCGCCAGAGCAAGGGCACCAAGCTCCTCTACAGCGACCAGGACCTGATCTACCGGGCGCTGCGCGACTACGTGGACACCTCGATCCGCGAGATCCTGGTCGACGACGACGACGCCTACGCCAAGGCGGACGAGCACCTGAAGTCCTTCATGCCGCGCAGCCGGCCGACCCTGGTCCGCTACGAGGAGCGCGTGCCGCTGTTCTCCAAGTTCGGCGTCGAGGAGCAGGTGACGAACATCTACGAGCGCCAGGTTCCGCTCCCGTCGGGCGGCTCGATCGTGGTCGACCGGACCGAAGCGCTGACCGCCATCGACGTCAACTCCGGCAAGGCGACCTCCGCCGGCAGCCAGGAGGAGACCGCCGTCCAGACGAACCTGGAAGCGGCGGTCGAGGTCGCGCGCCAGCTCCGCCTGCGCGACATCGGCGGCCTGGTGGTCGTCGACTTCATCGACATGCGCGCCAGCAAGAGCCAGCGCAAGGTGGAGAAGGCGCTGCGCGACGCGATGAAAGAGGACAAGGCGCGCTCGACGGTCGGGCGGATCAGCCCCAACGGTCTGCTCGAGGTCAACCGCCAGCGCCTGCGGCAGGCGCTCTCGGTACGCACCCACAAGCCCTGCCCGACCTGCGCCGGCACCGGCCGCATCCCGAGCCCGGAGATGGTCGGCCTGAACCTGCTGCGCCAGATCGAGGCGCGCGCCGCCGCCGGCTCGGTCGGCACCGTGCGGGTCGAGCTCCACCCGGAGTACGCCGACGCCATCCAGAACAGCCGCCGCCGCGACATCGCGGCCCTCGAGGAGGAGCTCGGCCTGCGGGTCGAGGTGATCGCCTCGCCGTCGCTCCACCGCGCCGAGCACGTGATCGAGTGGCTGGGCGCGAACGGCGGGGAAAAGACCGCGGCTCGCCCGGTGGCGCGCCCGCTGGTGCGCCCGGAGCAGCTCGGCTCGCGCGACGCACGCGACAAGGACAAGAAGAGAGCGAAGGCGAAGCCGAGGAGCCAGCCCAAGGAGAACGAGAAGGAGAAGGAGAAGGAGCCGGAGAGCGACGACGACGGCTCCGGCGGCCGGAACGGATCGGGTCGCAAGCGCCGCAGCCGCGGGCGGCGGGGTGGCCGCGGGCGCGGCAAGAGCAAGAAGGCCGAGGCCCAGCCCGGGGGCGGCGAGTGAGCGCTCCGGCGACCGCCAGCGGGACCGGCGCCCTCGACCGCGCCCGCCACCGGCTCGCCACCGTCTCCGACCTCCACGGCGTCCTGTCGCTCCTCCAGTGGGATCAGCAGACCCAGATGCCGGAGGCCGCCGGCGTCGGCCGTTCGGAGCAGATCGCGACCGTCTCCCGCCTCGCCCACGACCGCGTCACCGATCCGGCGCTCGGCGAGCTGCTGGCGGAGGCGGCGGCGGAGCTCGGCGTCGACTCCGCGAGCGGCCGCGGCGGCGAGGAGGAGACGGAGGAGCAGGCGCTCGTGCGGGTGGCGCTCCGCGAGCACCGGCGGGCGACCCGGCTGCCGGGCGATCTGGTCGAAGACCTCGCCCGCGCCACCTCGCTCGCCGAGCCCGCCTGGGCGGCGGCACGGCGGGACGCCGACTGGAGCCGCTTCGCGCCGCACCTCGAGCGCATCGTCGGGCTGACCCGGCGGGTCGCCGACGCCTACGGCTACGAGGAGCACCCGCTCGACCCGCTGATCGACCTCCACGAGCCCGGCATGACGCGGTCGCGCCTCGCCGAGACCTTCGCCGAGTTGCGCACGGAGCTGGTGCCGCTCGTCGCCGCGGTGGCGGAGCAGCGGGACGGCCGGGACGCGCCGCTCTACGGCAGCTTCGACGAGGCCGAGCAGGAGGCGTTCGGGCGGAGCGTGATCGAGCGCTTCGGCTACGACTTCACGGCCGGCCGGCAAGACCGCGCCGTGCATCCGTTCTGCACCAGCCTGGGTGCGCGCGACGTGCGGATCACCACCCGCTTCGATCCGACCTTCCTGCCGATGGCGCTCTTCTCGACCCTCCACGAGGCGGGCCACGCTCTCTACGAGCAGAACGTCGCGGGCGAGTACGCCCGCACGCCGCTCGGCGCCGGCGCCTCGATCGGCGTCCACGAGTCGCAGTCCCGGCTGTGGGAGAACCTGGTCGGCCGCTCGCGCCCCTTCTGGCGGTACTTCTACCCGCGGCTCCAAGAGGCCTTCCCGGAGAGCCTCGGCGAGGTCGGCGAGGACGACTTCTACCGCGCGATCAACTTCGCCGCGCCCAGCCCGATCCGGGTCGAGGCGGACGAGCTGACCTACAACCTCCAT